>NZ_DASRGO010000080.1:0-45706 GCF_035650995.1 Methyloceanibacter sp.
GCCCGCGCCGAGCGGCAAGGGTGCGCCGGGCGGCGGCAGAGGGGCGGGGGTGTTCAACGCGAAGGCGGGCGTCGTTAACCCAGGGACGGCCCGCATGTTGCACCCGCCGAGGGCAGGCGCAACAACGAGGATGAGCAGGACTAGCACTCGCGCGACCAAGACTCGTTGCATGTCCCTTTCTAGGCCGCGCATGGTTAACAAACGCTGATCGATCGTGCCGAAGCGGACCGCCCCTTAAGCCTTTGGTTACGAGCAATCGGTCTAATGCGGCAAACACACGAGGAGTGTACGCGGTGACGAAGTCGCATAAGCCGGCGCACGACGACGATGTGGATCTCCCCACGCTCGGCCGCGCTCTTTGGAATGCCAAGGGTTGGATCCTAGGTCTCGCGCTCGGCGCCGGCGCCATCACCTTCGCCGTCCTCTCGATGATGCGGCCGCTCTACACCTCCGAAGCCCGCATCCTCATCCAGAACGACGAGTCGGCCTTCACCCGGCCGGCCGAAGACAACAACCGCACGCCATTGCAGCAGACGCTCGACGAGCAGGCGGTGCAAAGCCAGGTGCAGGTGCTCACGTCCCGCGATCTCGCCCTCGACGTGATCAAGGCGCTCGACCTCCCCAACGATCCGCAATTCGTCAAGGACGAGGGCCTCTCTCTCTTCCGCCGCTTGCTCAACAAGATCGGCTTGCGGCCGTCGCCGAAATCCGAAGAGGAAAAGGCCGCCAACACCTTCGCCGAGAATCTCGAGGTCTTCCAGCTGTCGAAATCGAGCGTCATCGCCGTCGAATACACCTCGGGCGACTCGCCGCTCGCCGCCAAGATCGCCAACGATCTCGCCGACAAGTACATCGAGTGGCAGCGCAAGGAGAAGCTCGAGCAGACCAAGGACGCGACCGCCTGGCTCAGCAGCCAGATCGAGGTCCTGCGCAAAAAGGTCGAGGAGTCGGAAGCCGCGGTCGAGCAGTTGCGCTCGAGCGCCGGACTTTACGCCGGCAGCAACAACGTCACCTTGAACGCCCAGCAGCTCTCCGAGGTCAACAGCCAGCTCATCCTCGCCAAGGCGCAGCGCTCGGAAGCCGAGGCGCGCGCGCGGCTGATCCAGCAGATGATCGACAGCGGCGGCGACATCGACGCCACGCCCGAGGTTCTCAAATCCGAGCTGATCGGCCGCCTGATCGAGCAGCGCGTGCAGGTGCAGCGTGAGCTTGCCCAGCTCTCGGCGACGCTCATGCCGTCGCATCCCCGCATCAAGCAACTCAATTCCGAGCTCGCCGACGTCCGCGCCCAGATTCGCGACGAGGCCAAGAAGATCGTCGAAGGACTCAAGAACGAGGCCGAGGTCGCAAGCGCCCGCGAGACCTCGCTGCGCAACAGCCTGAACGACACCAAGGCGCAAGCCTCCGGCCAGAGCGACGCCGAGATCAAGCTTCGCGCGCTCGAGCGCGAGGCCAAGGCCAATCGCGATTTGCTCGAATCCTATCTCGCCCGCTACCGCGATGCGAGCGCACGCCACGACATGGGCGCGGTCCCGGCGCAGGCCGCGATCGTCTCGCGCGCGCATGCCTCGATTCTGCCGTCCTTCCCCAAGCGTGGGCCGCTGTCGCTTCTCGTCATGGCCGCGACCGCTTTGCTCGCGCTCTCCTACGTCGTCGCGCGTGAACTGATCGGGGCGACCGGAGAGGGCAGGGGGCGGCTTCCGTCCTACGAGCCCGAATACGAACCCGAAGCGCCGTCACGCCGGAGGCCCGCGCGCTCGCCGATCGCTCCGGCCGCCAAGCCCAAGCTCGAACCGGCGGCAGCAAACCCGGCGCGAACGCCCGTGGTGATCGCTCCCGGGCGAAGCGAGCTTGTGGCCCAGGCGAAGCAGGAGGCTGCCGCCTCATCAGCCGCCTCATCTGCGGCCGCGCCTGCCAAGCCCGCCGCCGATCCTAAACTCGCGCGCGGGCAGCATCCCGTGCCGGCCGCGAAACCGGAGACGGTGATTGCGCTCGGGCCGCCGGAAACGCCCAAGGCGAAGCCCGCCGAAGCGCCGCTCCCGCCCGTTGCCGAAGAGGCTCCGAAGCCGAAGCCGGCCTATGAGCCTGCCCCGGCCAAGTTCGCTCAGTCGCCGAAGCCTGAGGCGCCGGGCGCGCCGGTCGTGACCGGGCCCAAGGCGAAACCCGCCGTCGCCGAAGAGATCGAATCGGCAATCGCCGCATCCGCCGTCGCGGCAACCGCCGCCTCCACGGCAGAGAGCCCTATGCGAGCGGCGCAAGCGCCGAAGCCGGCAGCAGCGATGGCCTCACCCGGAGGGAACAAGCAGAACATGAAACCGACGGCACCAAACGCTACATCCGCATCCACGGGCGCGGCGCCGGCGGAGTCCGGACTTCTCGACCGGCTGCGTCAAAACCTCGCAAGCGCGAACCCGGAGCCCAAGACGGAGGCGGCTGAGGCTGCTCCCGGACTTCTCGCCCGCTTGCGCCGCATCCTTCCGCGCATCGAGGCGGGCAAAGACGACATCGCAGCCGCCACGGCCGTCACCGCCGGAAAATCCGCCGAGCCAATTCCGCCGCTCAAGCCCAACGACCTTCGCCACTATCTCAATCAGCGTATCGCCGCGGCCACCCACAAGCGCTTCGAGGAGCCGGCCGAGAAGGTCGTACTGACGCCTCCCAAGGTCGGCAACGGCAAGATCGGCCCGGCGTTGAAGTCGCTCGACGGCGTCATGAATCATATTCTCGCGGCTTCGAAAGGCGGAGCACCGCGCGCAATTCTCGTTTCGGGCGTTACGTCGCAGGTCGACGCTACGCAGGAGGCGATCAAAATTGCGCGCGATTTCGTTGCCAGGCGCGAGCAGGTGGTGCTCGTCGATCTCACCCGCGGCGCAAGCGCCGTCTCAGGCCCGCTCGGGCTCCCGCGTGCGCCGGGTTTCACCGATCTTTCCGCCGGCCGCGCCTCTTTCGACGAGGTGATCCGAGTCGACGCCGAAACGCCGCTCCAGGTGATCACCGCAGGCAATCCGGCAGCCAAAGGATCGGCTCCCGAGATCGACCGCTTCATGCGCGTCTTCGAGGCGCTGACCGAGGCTTACGACTGCGTGGTGCTCCACGCCGACCCCGACAGCGTACGCAAGCTAAGCCCCGCGCTCAAATTCGAGCTGCCGATCACGCTCGTCGTGCTCCCGCGCGGGGCGACGGTCGAGAGCGAGGACAGCGGGCTCCGCGATTTCGCGAGCCTCGGCTGCCAGGTCGTGGTCTACGAGAAGGCCGGAAAGGACGGCCGCACGGGGCTCCTTGGCCGCGTCGCCGCGTTCTAACCGGTGACGCCGCTATTCGCGGCCGAACAGCCTCCGGCGCAGCTGCGCCGCAAGCGGCCAGACGGTTCGGCTCGACTTGATCCTGCGCTTGAGCCGTGCCGCGGCGGCAAGCGGCAGCGTCACCAGATAGCCTTGCGGTCCGAGCGCGAGAAAGCTGTCGAACAGCGGCTGCACCACGTCGCACCACTCGTCCTTATGCCGCGCCGCGCCGACGCCGATATCGTAGAAGGCGATGCCCTTGGCGCTCGCTTCCTCGATCTGATGCTTGAGGAGAAGCGCGCCCGGAGATTGCCGCTGCCGCTCGTCCTCGGCGAGCGAAGAGAGCGCGACGCCGAGCCGGTTATGGCAGAGCGTCCCGCTGAAGGTCGCGAGCACTTTGTCGCCGATCCTGAGGTATCCGATCCTGAGCCGGCTCGGATTGTCGCCCTTAAGCCGAGCGATTTCGCGGTAGAAGGCTCGCGCGTGAGCATCGAAGATGTCTTTGACGCCCATGGCGGCGAGTTGGCGCGACTTCTGTGCGAAGAACAGCTCGAGCAACGCGAGCGCCTCCTCGTCGCCCTCCGCCCAGCCATAGACGATGGCTCCCGACTCTGCGAGTTTGCGCGCCTTCCGCTCGAGCGTGCCGCGCGAGCGCTTGCTGAACCTCGTCGCATAGAGCTTGGCGAAATCGCCGAGCCTTACCGCGTAGCCGCTGCTCGGCGCCGCTTGGTGCGGAAGCTTGGCGAAGGGATTCCGAACGCCGTCCCATTCGAATGGCTGCGCGGTCAGGATCGCCGCCACGGCGCCCGTCTTGCGGCCGACTTCCGCAAGAAGCGCGGAGAGATCGCCAGCGGTGAACTTGCTGGCGGCCCCAGGCGCGAACAATCCCATATTGTAGTTGGCGTGCTCGACGCCGAGCCACTTGATGACGGGAAGGCTTCCGACGTTCGCCGTCTCGAACGGCCACAGAAAGAGAAGCGCACCGTCGGCAGCGTGGCCGACGGCGATGACCGGTTCACGGCCCTGTGGCTCGAGGCAATGTCGCGCCCAGGCACTTGCCCAATCGAACGTCTGCGGTCCGGTGCAGGGCGCGATCGCCTGCAGGCGCTTCCAATCCTCTTCGACGCTCGCAAGATCGCCGGTAATGCGCAGCGACACCCGCCCAAGGCTAGTCGTGACGGCAATCGGGCCGTTCGATTCGATCAGGCGACGTGCGATCTCGGCCTCGGTGCGAAAAAGGGCGGTAGAGCTCATACGTTAGCGGCGTCCCTTAGACGGTTACTGGAGCCGCCGCGAGGGCGGGCTCGTGCGGCAATCGTTTCGCAAGGAAGCGCCATCACAATGGGGCATTCCTGGTCGGAACGATGGCAGAGCCGGGTTAATGGTTGATGGCGCGAAGAGGAGGGCAGCCTTGGCCAAGATAAAAACCGCCATGATGAAGGCGGCCATGTCGGGGCTTTACCATACCGGCGCGCATCGCCTGCTCGCGCCTTATACGCAAGGCGTCGGCCTCATCTTCACCTTGCACCAGGTGCATCCCGAGCCGGCAGAGCCCAAGGCTTTCGCGCCGAACCGCATCCTCGAAGTGACGCCCGGCTTCCTCGATGCCGTGATCGACCAGGTGCAGGAGGCCGGACTCGACATCGTTTCGCTCGATGAGGCCGTGCGGCGCTTGCGCGAGGAAGACCCGCGCCGCTTCGTGAGCTTCACCTTCGACGACGGCTATCGCGATAATCTCGAATACGCCTATCCCCTGTTCAGGAAGCGCTCTCTGCCGCTCACCCTCTACGTGCCGACCGACTATCCCGACGGCAAGGGCGAGCTGTGGTGGATCGCGCTCGAGGAGATCGTCGCCCGCGCCGAGGAGATCGAGCTCTGCCGCGACGGCGCGCTGTGGACGCTGCCCACAGCAACGATGCCCGAGAAATACCGCGCCTATAACGAGATCTACTGGTGGCTCCGCCGGATCGACGAGGCGACGCAGCGCCAGGTGGTCCGCGCTCTCGCCGAGCGCTACGACGTCGATATGGGGGCCGATTGCCGCAGGCTGATCATGGGGTGGGACGAGATCAGGCAGCTCGCCGAGGATCCTCTCGTCACCATCGGCGCTCATACCAAGAGCCATTTCGCCATCGCCAAGCTCCCGCCCGCCCGCGCACTCGACGAGATGACGGGAAGCGCCAGCCGTATCGAGCGTGAGCTAGGCGTCCGCCCGCTTCATTTCGCCTTTCCCTACGGCGATCCGGGAAGCGCCGGTCCGCGCGATTTCGCGCTCGCGCGCGAGGCGGGCTTCAAAACGGCGGTGACCACGCGGAAGGGCATGCTGTTCCCGGCGCACCGTCCGCATCTTGCGGCGTTGCCGCGCGTGTCTCTGAACGGTGAGTATCAATCGCTCAGCTACACCGCCCTCTATCTCTCCGGCGCGCCATTTGCGCTGTGGAACCGCTTCCGCCAGGTGAGCGCCGCCTAGCCCTCAATCGGGCCGCTGCATCCATTTGACGAGAAGCCCGGCAGGGATCACCCAGAGAAGCCCCGTGGTCGCGTAGAAGGCGAACTGCACCCATTGAGGGGCAAGAGCGATCCGGCCCGAGCCGATTACGGACGCTAGCGTCGCATAGACCGCGAGGAAGAGAAGAAGCGCGACCGTGCCGATCAGCTTGCGGGTGCGGATATGCATCAGGGCTGCCTTTCCTTGCCAGTCATGCGGCTCGCCGCTTGCCCGGTCAAGCCGAGCGATGCCGGGTGGCGTCGATCACTTTTTTCGCGCCCCCTTGAAGGCACGGAAACGGTAAACCACCTTTCGCCTGAGCGGCCAGGACGAGAAGGGGGGCCGTTCTTGCCGGCACGATGGATCGCCAACATGGCCCTCACGCCGGAACAACATCTGGAAATCGCAAGCGCTTACGAGAGCGCCGCAAGCGATGCTTCCCTCCCGGAAGAGCAGAGAGCGCGGTTCGCAAAGAAGGCGGAGTCGTTCCGCCTCCTCGCCAAGCTCGCTGCGAAACAGACGGCATCCGCCCGGCAGAGGGTGCGGACGCCAATCGACGCTTCCGAGCTTCGCCGCCAAATCTTCGAGCACCTGGAGAAAAAGCGCTCCACGCCGAACCAGCAGCGCGCCGAACCCGAAACGCCTCCTCACATCCAGGCCTTGGAGCAGCTCGCCCTCAGATGGCGGCTGTTCAAGCTCGAAACACGGACCTTCGGGCGCTATGCCCCGCTGCATCCCCGGCCAAGCGGGTCGACGCCGGCAGGGCACTGGCCGGGCGGTGAGATTGGACGGCCCTGGGCGAAGCCGTAGCGTCATTGCTCAGTGCGTGCCACCTTTGACCTCGGCTTGCACCGGGGTGACGCTGGTGGACGAGGCGGTTGTCCATCGACTTATCCCCGGCGCGTAAACCTCGGTTAGACTCACACCACCTCGTCCGTTGAGGGGCGCTTTCGCGAGGCGTCGTGAGATGCGGGACGGGGTGCGGCGCCTGCGGGCTTCGTCGCAACGAAGCGCTCGGGCGGCAACGGAGCTCCCCCCGGACCCAATAAGAGGTCCTGCCAGGAGCTGGCTGACGATTTTGCGTCATGCGCGACCGGGCTTCGGCCACCTAAGCGCTGGATGCAAAGGAGAAAGCGGGGCCCGGTGTCGTAGTGAGAACGCCGCGAAATGAGCATGCGCTTCGGGGTGCCGAAGCCTGCGCCTTGCGCTCAAGCAGCGCGAAGCGCGGGTAGCGCACTCAAAGATGCGCTTGCTGGCGCGCCGGAAGGCGCCCGCCGTGTCTCCCAAAAGGAGATGCGGACACCATAGGTTTGCGCTTTTCGGCGCGCCACCCCCTCAAGGGGGGTAGAGTGGGCTTCGCCCACCCTACGGCTCTTTGACATGACCTCGCGCCTTGCGGCGGCGAGGCGCTGAATCCTGCGCTTCCACTCGCCTGAGCCCGCGCGGAGAACTGCGGCAACGGGGCAGGGGGCCTGGCGTTGAGTTCGCGGCCCGGTCCCGCTATTCACGAGCTGCCATGTCGCAGACGTTGACCCACACCATTGCGGTCCCGCCCGCCGAAAAGCCGATGCCGGCGAAGCACATCCGCGCGCTCCGCATCTGGCTCGGCGCCGTGGCGCTCCTCATCGTCGCCATGATCCTGGTCGGCGGCGCCACTCGGCTCACCGATTCAGGGCTGTCCATCACCGAGTGGAAACCGATCATGGGAGCGATCCCGCCGCTCTCGGAGGCCGACTGGGACAAGGCCTTCGCCGCCTATCGGAAGATCCCCGAATATACCGAGTTGAAGCGCGGCATGAGCCTCAGCGAGTTCAAGACCATCTTTTGGTGGGAATGGGCGCATCGCTTTCTCGGCCGCTTCATCGGCGTCGCCTTTTTCGTGCCCTTCGTCCTGTTCTGGATCGCGGGCTTTATCCCGCGCAGCCTCTTGCCGCGGCTCGCGGGCCTGTTCGTGCTGGGAGGACTGCAAGGGGCGCTCGGCTGGTACATGGTGAAGAGCGGGCTCGTCGACCGCACCGATGTCAGCCAATACCGGCTCGCCGCCCATTTCGGCGTGGCCCTTTCGATCCTCGGCTACACGCTCTGGCTCGTGTTCGGGCTCGCACGCGAAACGCCACCGGAACGCGCGACGCCGATCGCGCGCGCCTCCGCCTTCATCGCCGGCGGCATACTCGCGCTCGTCTTTATGCAGTTGCTGGCCGGCGCTCTCGTCGCCGGCCTCGATGCCGGCATGGGCTACAACACCTGGCCCCTGATCAACGGCGCCTTCGTCCCGAACGGCTTGTTCGAGGCCACACCCTGGTATCTCAACGCCTTCGAGAACCCGCTCACCGTTCAGTTCGATCACCGCATGATCGGCTATACCGTGGTCGTCGCCTCGCTCGCTCAGCTTGCCTGGCTCGCGTGGCGCAGGGCGCCGTCACCGCTCATCGGCAGCGCCATGACGCTCGCGCTTCTCGCCCTCCTGCAGGCGATGCTCGGCGTGTGGACCCTGTTGCTCGCCGTCCCGATTCCGCTTGGTCTTGCGCACCAGGCGGGTGCCGTCGCCGTGTTTACCGCAGCCGTCTACCACTTCTGGCTCGCGGTGCATACGCCTGATCCCCGCGCCGCCGCTCAGGCGAGGGCGAGCGCCTGATCGAGGTCGGCGATGATGTCGGCCTTGTCCTCGAGCCCGATCGAGAGCCTGACCACCTCGTCGCCCGCGCCGGCCAACGCGCGCTGCTCGCTCGTCAGCTGGCGATGCGTGGTCGATGCGGGATGGATGATCAGGCTCCGCGTGTCGCCGAGATTGGCGAGGTGGCTGAACAGCTTGACATTGCTCACGAGCGCGATACCCGCCTCGTAGCCGCCCTTGAGCCCGAAGGTGAACACGGCGCCCGCGCCCTTAGGCGAATAGCGCCTGGCGAGCGCATGATAGGGGTTGGCGGGGAGGCCGGCATAGTTCACCCACGCCACCTTGGGATGGCTTGCGAGATATTCGGCGACCGAAACCGCGTTGTCGCAATGGCGCTGCATGCGCAAAGGCAGCGTCTCGATGCCGGTGAGAATGAGGAAGGCGTTGAACGGCGAGATCGCCGGCCCGAGATCGCGCAAGCCCAATACACGACAGGCGATGGCGAAGGCGAAATTGCCGAACGTCTCAGCGAGCGTGATGCCGTGATAGGAGGCCGACGGCGCCGACAGCGTGGGATAGCGACCGCTTCCGATCCAGTCGAAGGTGCCGCAATCGACGATCGCCCCGCCGATCGAGTTTCCGTGGCCGCCCAGAAACTTGGTGAGCGAATGCACGATGATGTCGGCGCCGTGCTCGATGGGGCGGATGAGATAGGGTGAGGCGAGCGTGTTGTCGACAATGAAGGGGACGCCGGCCTCCTTGGCGACGGCGGCGACCGCCTTGAGATCGGTAACGATGCCGCCGGGATTGGCGATCGACTCGCAGAAGATCGCCTTGGTCTTAGGCGTCAGCGCGGCGCGGAAGGAGTCCGGGTCGGTCGTGTCCGCAAAGCGCACCGTCCAGCCGCATTTGGCGAAGGAGTGCGTGAACTGGTTGATCGAGCCCCCATAGAGCTGGCGTGCGGCGACAAACTCGTCGCCCGGCTCGAGCAGGGTGTGGAAGATCAGCATCTGCGCCGCGTGACCCGACGCCACGGCAAGTCCCGCCGTGCCGCCCTCGAGCGCCGCGACCCGCTCTTCGAGCACCGCCTGGGTCGGGTTGGTGATGCGGGTATAGATGTTGCCGAAGGTCTCGAGGTTGAACAGCGCGGCCGCATGCTCGACGTCGTCGAACACATAGGACGTCGTTTGATAGATCGGCGTCGCCCGCGC
This sequence comes from Methyloceanibacter sp., assembly GCF_035650995.1. GTDB lineage: Bacteria > Pseudomonadota > Alphaproteobacteria > Rhizobiales > Methyloligellaceae > Methyloceanibacter. Next base: position 9,595 of record NZ_DASRGO010000080.1, read on the forward strand.
GCCCGTGGCGGGGTCGGGCTGAGCGCCGGCATGGATGGCAAGCGTATTGAAGCCGGGCTTCCGGTCGGCGGTCATGGTCCTAGACCCTCCTTGGCGGTCCGCATGGTCGTGAAATCATTCGCCGCCGGCCTTGAGCACGCGATGCTGCACGCCCTTGGCGCCCAGCATCGGCCTTCTCGCCGACACCCTGCGCGAATTGACGCCGGCCCAATTGAGCTCGCCGGACAGACGTCCGTATTCGATCTTCGGGCAGCGATTCATCACCACTTTGAGCCCCGCCGCCTCGGCGAGCTTGGCTGCATCGTCGTTGCGCACGCCGAGCTGCATCCACACTACCTTGGCCCCGATCCGGATGGCCTCCTTGGTGATGCCGAGCGCGGCCTCCGAGTTGCGGAAGATATCGACGATGTCGACGGCCTCCTTGATGTCGGCGAGGGAGGAATAGACCTTCTCGCCGAGAATTTCCTGTCCGGCCTGCCCCGGATTGACCGGGATCACGCGGAAGCCCTTGGCCTTGAGATATTTCATGGCGAAATAGCTCGGCCGCGACGTGTTCGGGCTCGCCCCCACCATGGCGATGGTGCGGTAGGTAACGAGAATGTCCCTGATATAGGCGTCGCTATAGACGTCGTGGTTCATGGCGGCGGGGCGGGCGGGATTAGCGAACTAGCGCGGCCAGCGCGGCTCGCGCTTGTCGAGGAAGGCACCGATGCCTTCCTCGGCCTCGTCATGAAGCATGTTCTCGACCATGACGGAAGAGGCGTAAGCGTAAGCCTCCTCGAGCGGCATCTCGAGTTGGCGGTAGAACGCTTCCTTGCCGATCTTGAGCGTGGCCTTGGGCTTCTCCGCGATCTTGCGCCCAAGCTCAACCGCCTCGTTGACCACGCGATCAGCCGCCACCACGCGATTGACGAGGCCGCACGCCTTGGCGTCATCGGCACCGATCATCTCGCCGAGCAGGAGCATCTCCATCGAAGCTTTGCGCGAGAGATTGCGGCTGAGCGCGACCATCGGCGTCGAGCAGAACAGCCCGATATTGACGCCGGGGGTGGCGAAGCGCGCATCGACGCTGGCCACGGCAAGATCGCACGTGGCGACAAGTTGGCAACCCGCGGCGGTGGCGATGCCGTTCACCGCGGCGATCACCGGCTTCGGGCAGCGCACGATCGAAAGCATCATCTCCGAGCAGGCCTTCAGTGTCTTCTCGAAGAAGGCGCGCCCCCGGTCGGGGTCGTTGCGGTGCGCCGTCAATTCCTTGAGGTCGTGACCCGAAGAGAACGCACTCCCGGCGCCGGTGATGACCACGGCGCGGACGTCATCGCTTCGGCCAAGATCACCGATGGCGCGCGTCACGGCGCCGATCAGCTCCTCGGAGAGGCTATTGCGCGCCGCGGGCCGGTTGAGCGTGAGGATCGTGACTGGTCCACGGGTCTCGCGCTCGAGCACCTCGCCGCCTGGCATCCGCTTTGCCGTGTCGTTCATGCACCGACTCGAAAGAAGCTCGCTGAAAACTCGCGCCTTATATCAGAGGCCGGCGCTGACTTTGCTAGGCTTCCCTGCAGCTTGGGGGAGAGAAAACGCGGGGGCCTTGCTTCGCATCTATGTGGTACCCTCATACCACACAGATAAGTTACTGATTACGCATAGAATTCTATTTCTCCTTGACGGCCTGAGGCGAAGCCGTTAGAAGCGCCGATCTTTCAAGCCGAGAGCCGCCATGAAGAGCTATTCCGCCACGCCGAGCGACATCGAAAAGTCCTGGATTCTCATCGATGCCGACGGCCTGGTCGTCGGCCGCCTCGCTGCTTTGATCGCAAACCGCCTGCGCGGCAAGCACAAGCCCACTTACACGCCTCACATGGACTGCGGCGACAATATCGTCGTCATCAATGCCGCCAATGTCGTGCTGACGGGTAACAAGCGCGCCGACAAGGTCTATCACTGGCACACCGGCTATCCGGGCGGCATCAAGGACCGCACCGCCGAGAGGATTCTCGACGGCAAACATCCCGAGCGCGTGCTGCAGAAGGCTGTCGAGCGGATGATCCCGCGCGGGCCTCTCGGCCGCCAACAGCTGAGGAACCTGCGCATCTATGCCGGGTCCGAGCATCCGCACGCGGCGCAGAACCCGGTGAAGCTCGACGTCGCCGCCCTCAATTCGAAGAATGCAAGGAGCGCCTAACCCCATGAGCGAGACGATGACGCTTGAGGATCTTGGGCCGCTCAAGGGGGAGCAGCCCGCGCGGGTTTACGTGAAGAAGATCGACGCGCAGGGCCGCGCCTATGCCACCGGCAAGCGCAAGGACGCCGTCGCCCGTGTCTGGGTCAAGCCCGGCGCCGGCAAGATCACCGTCAACGGCAAGGAGCACACCGCCTATTTCGCCCGTCCCGTGCTCCAGATGATCCTGAAGCAGCCGCTCGTCACCGCCAAACGCGAGGGCCAGTTCGACATCGTCTGCACGGTGAGCGGCGGCGGTTTGTCGGGTCAGGCCGGCGCCGTCCGTCACGGCATCTCGATCGCGCTGACGCGGTTCGAGCCGGAGCTTAGAGGCGTGCTGAAGAAGGGCGGGTTCCTGACCCGCGACGCGCGTACGGTCGAGCGCAAGAAGTACGGCCGCCGCAAGGCGCGACGCAGCTTCCAGTTCTCCAAGCGCTAGTCCGAATTCAACCGAATCTGTCATGCCCGGGCTTGACCCGGGCCGCCATGACGTTGCACCTCACCAGTTGAGGAGCAACGGCGTGACCCAAGCTATGTGACCACCATGGCCAGTACTAAAACCATCAAAGCCGCCGTGCTCGGCGCCTCCGGCTACACCGGCGCCGACATGATCCGTCTTGCCGCGCGTCACCCCAATATCGAGATCGTGGCGCTCATCGCCAAGGGCCATGCGGGGCAGCCGCTCGCCCAGGTCTTCCCCCATCTCGGAAGCCTCGAACTGCCCGCTCTCGTCACCTCCGATCAAATCGACTGGAGCAAGGTCGATGTCGTGTTCGGCGGACTGCCGCACGGCACCTCTCATGCCGAGATCGCCAAGCTCCCTCAGAGCATCAGGGTCGTCGACATGTCGGCCGACTTCCGCCTGCGCGATCCCAAGACTTACGCTGAATGGTATGGCGGTGAGCACAGCGCGCCTGAATTGATCAAAGACGCGGTCTACGGGCTTACCGAACATTATCGGAACAAGATCAAGGCAGCGCGCATCGTCGCCTGTCCCGGCTGCTACCCGACCGCGGTGCTGCTTGCGCTTCTGCCGCTGCTGAAGGCGAAGCTCATCGAAGCCGAGGACATCATCATCGATGCTAAGTCGGGGGTCTCGGGCGCCGGCCGCACGCTGAAGCAGAACATCCTGTTCTCGGAGGCGGGCGAGGGGCTCTCGCCCTATGGTATCGGCAATCACCGGCATGTGCCTGAGATCGAGCAGGAGCTCGGCGCTGTCGCGGGCTCTGCCGTGACCATCAATTTCACGCCGCATCTTGCGCCGATGTCGCGCGGCGAGCTGTGCACCTGCTACGTGCGGCTTGCGGGCAAGGCGAGCGCGGCGGCGCTGCGCGAGGCGCTTGCGGCGTCCTACGAAACGAGCCCGTTCGTGCACATCGTCGAAGAGGGCACGATCCCGGCAACGCAACACGTGCGCGGCTCGAATTATTGCCATATCGGCGTGTTCAAAGACCGCCTCGAAAGCCGCGCCATCGTCGTCTCGGCCATCGACAATCTGGTGAAGGGATCGGCCGGCCAGGCGCTCCAGAACTTCAACGTGATGTACGGATTCGAGGAGACACTCGGCCTCGAGCAGCTTCCACTGTTCCCGTAGCTACCAGGAGACGCGCATACCGGCCTTGCCGCCAAAACCTTCGAGATCATTGCCGAAGGTCGCATCGAACTTGGCGAACACGGTCGTATTGGCTGAAGCATTGAAGAAGTTCACACCCGCTGAAGCCTCGCCCCACAAATCGTCCGGACTATCCTCGAAATTGAAAATGGCGTGGTTCGCGGTAAGGGTGGCGGTTTGCTCGCCTGACAGATTGCCCCACAGGCTACCGATAACAAAGGGCTCCATCGTCGTGCCGCGCCAGACCGGCAGCGTGGTGCCGACTCGCAAGCCCAGCCGGCCGCGCACGTTGGGATCGCTGTCGAAATCGACGTGGTTTGGTCCGGCTTTGAAGTCCTCGAGATCGGACCAGATCAGGCCGATCGTGGCGAGGGGCTCGATGAAAGTGCCATGCCGGAAACTGCCAAAGCGATAGCCCATGTCGGTGCGCACGCCGAAACTCACCGCATCGAGCTCGCCGGGAAACTCCACGGCCGTTTGTTCGTGCTTCAGAATGTCGGCCTTAAACAGCGTGTCAACGAAAAGGGCGCCTTTGAGATAGGTGGCATAAGCGCCTGCCTGCGCTCCCGACACGTCGAACTGACGGTTCACTCCGTCAAAGTCGAGATCGCCGTGCACCCAACCGCCGAGTAGGCCGAAGACGAGGATATCTCCTTGAGAAAGGAGATCCGTTTTTCCGAAGTCAATGCCGGTTTGGAAATTCTCGACGCTGAGATCACTGTCGAGCTTGTATTGATAAGTCCGGCCATACAGTTTCGTCGTTTCGCTGCCGTCGCGGCCAAACCAATTGCCACTGCCGCGCACCCAGACCGCCGGCGTGATCGAGGTGCCGGGAACCCCGTCGTCACCGGTTTGGACGGACGGCGCGCCTCCGCTGTTCAACAACACGCGAAGATCTGCGCTTCGGTCAAACCAGGTCTCGGTGCCAATGTGGAACACGTCTTCGATGCTGGTCACTAGGTGGGGTAGAACATGCGAGCCGCCGCCGGGAAGGCTTTTCAGGTAGAACACTCCGCTCCCGGTCGGCTTGAAGAACAGGTCGTATTCGAAGAAGCCGGCATCGACAGGCTTCTTGAGGTAAAACTCGTTTCCGTTGGTGTGCCCATTCACGTACACGACCGGAATGCCCTGCGTATTGAAGCCACTCGGCCCATGATTGGTGTTGACGACGTTCAACGCGGTCTTCCCGGACACGTTGCCGTTGACCGTAAAGGTATCGGAGACGGTATTAGGGCCAGGGCTCGCGAGAAAGGCGTCAACCGCGAGGATCGAGTTGCCAAAGGCGGTGAAAGTCAAATCTCTTCCGCCGACCGTATTTGAGATTGTAAAGGAGTCGCCTGCCTGGTGATCCTGCAGTGAGATCGTCCCACTGTTCTCGAAGCGCTCCAGATTCACGAAGGTGGTCTTCTCGAGCGTGCTCAGGTCGGCTGCGGTGTGGACCACGCCGGCATTTTTGAAAAGATCGTTGCCGCCGCCAAAGTCGCTTGTAGCCCGCGCCTCGAACGTTCCCGCGGTGTCGTTTTGGAATAGATCAGGCTGGTCGGTGAGATCGACGAAGCCACGAACGACACCGCCCGCGCGGTTGATGATCGTGGTCGTGGCAAAGTCGGTATCGATGGCAAACAGACTCTTGGCGCCGATCGATCCGCTATTGTCAATGAAGATAGAGCTTTCCGCCTTGCTCACGCGGATAATGCTCGCTACGCCCGAGTCAAGGTTGACACTGCCGCTGTTACTCGCGCTGTAGTTTGCGTCAGGTATCGAGGCGAAGATGCCGAGCGTGCCGCCTTCGATGCTGCCGCTATTGACCACGGCGATCTTGCTGCTGATCGTATTCGACTGGGTGACGCTCGCGGTTTGGTTTAGGTCGCCGTTGGCACCAGATGCCTGGCTTTCGCTTCCGGTCGCCGAATTGGCAAAAACGATCCCGCTGTTAAAGACTTGAGCAGAGATGGCCGCTCCGCCTGCGCTGATGCTGCCCTTGTTCGTCACCGTTATGTCATTGGCTATCGTATTCGACTGAACAATGTCCGCACTTTGAATGAGATCGTCGGCCACGCTCGTGTTCGAGTCATCGAGGTTGAAAAAGCTTAAGCTGTTGCTGAAGGAGAGGTCTTGATTGACGATCATGAGATCGATGCCGGTATAGCTCGCCCGGATTTTTGCCTCGTTCGCTACTTCGATGCTGTTGTTCACCGCGTTCGCCTGACGCAAGCTGAGTGTTTGGGTGAGATCCTCCTCATCGATGATGGCCGCGCTGCCGTTCGCGTTGGATGCGGAAATGCTGTTCTCGAAAGAGCCGATGGACAGGTTCCTGATCTCAGCGCTTATGCCTTCCTGCGGATCAAGAGAACCGGCGTTGGCGATGGCAATTTGATTGTCGATTGAATTCGCTTGATCGACGCGTCCGGACTGAGCGAGGCTATCGGCATTGACCGCCGCGGCCGTGCCATTGGCATTGGACAGGTCGACGATATTCAAGAAGCCGGAGATCGATTCATTATCGATCAGGGTTTGAATGCCGCTCTGTTCGGCATTGAGTTCATCGCCGTTCGCGATCGAGATTGCGCTCGCGATCAAATTGGCCTGGCTCAAGTTGATCGACTGCACCGCGTCCTCGGCCATGATTGCCGAAGCTTGGCCGTTCGCGTTCGAGGCCGCCGCGGTGTTGACCAACCCCGCGATTGCACGGTTGCTAATCGTTGTAGATATGCCCCCTGCAGCCGCGATGGGGCTACTGTTATCGATGGTGAGGTTGCTTCCGATGGAGTTTACCTGCGCGAAATCGATGGATTGGGTGATATCCGAGAGCGTGAAGGTAACGAGGGCGATGCTCCCATTGGCGTTAGATGCTGCCAGGCCGTTGGCAAAGCCCGCGATCGCCTGATTGTCGATTTCTGCGTAGATGCCGCTGCTTGCGTTGGACAGTTCGCCGCTCTGGATAATGGTGATGGCGCTGCTGATCGAGTTCGTCTGAGCGAAGTCGGCGCTCTGTGCGAGATCATCGAGATTCACAATCGACGCCGTGCCATTCGCATTCGACGTAGCGGCGGAATTGGCGAAACCGGCGATAGCCTGATTATTGATCTCGGCGATGATACCGGCCGCTGCGGCGATATCGCCGCTGTTCAAAATCTCGATCGCGCTCGCGATCGTGTTGATCTGATCGGTAACTACGGACTGGGTGAGATCGTCGAGCGTGATCGGCGACGCCGCGCCGTTGGCATTGCTTCCCGTCGTGAGACCATTTGAAAACGCAGCGATCAACCCGTTATTGATTGCGGCAAAGATTCCGGTCTGATCGGCCGTGATATCCCCGACATTGTTTTTAAATATTGTGTTCGAAAGCGAATTGATCTGGTCGAAATTGATTAGCTGAGTGACGTCGCCAGGTTGAGTGGTGCCATTGGCGTTGGAAGCTGCGGCCACGTTGGCGAGCGCAAATGCGGAATTGTCAATCCGAGCGGAGATCCCGATGAGCGGGTCGATATCGCCGCTATTGATGATGGTGATGTCGTTGTTGACAAGGATCTGTTGGGTGAAATCGATGAGTTGAAAGAGGTCGCCCCCCAGCACGCCGGAATTGCTTCCCCCCAGCGTGTTGGCGAAGGCAAGCGTGGCATTAGCGATCGTCTCATCGAGCGTGGCGGTCAGCTTACTGCTGTTGTTGACCGACTTGCTGTCACCCGCTGTCCGAGTTTGGCTCTGGACGATGATCTGATCGACCGCCGCTGCTGGCGTCGGCTCAAACAGGCCGCTTGCGAATAGGGCGGTGAACGCAGTTCCCAATAAAAGCGCGTCCCGCTGCCATAATGGCGCGGGAGGCCGAAACTGAATGATCGGTGAAGCGCCGCTGCACCAACGTCGAACGCCCAACATGCCCCCCGACAAGCTCGAGTTCGACTAACTCTCCGGCGACACTAAAGGGCTCCCGTTCAAAGACCAGTGCAGCGATGCCACAACCACCTATGCTCCGAGACTTATGGACACAAGTTTGAGTAGCGAATGCAAGCGACTCCCAACGCAGGCGCGATTCCGCTGCCTAAGCGCGCGGTCGGACGGCAAAGGAGCAATTCAATAGGGGCTTACTCGCGTGCAAATAAGGGCTCAGTCGCGTGACTTCACGTAGGAGCCAGGCGCATCCTCGATCGGCTTGAGCGGTCCGGTCGCGGGATCGCGTGCCGGGATCTTGGCCCCTGAATAGGCCGCAAGCCATGCCGCCCAATCCGGCCACCACGATCCTGGGGTCTCGGTCGCCGTCGCCGCCCATTCGGCCAGGGTGTTGCCCGTGCCGCCCGACCAGAACTGATATTTCCTCTTGGCCGGCGGATTGACGACGCCCGCGATATGGCCCGACCCCGCCATGACCATGCGCACGGGGCCGCCGAACAATTTCGCGCCGCGGAACACCGAAAGCGCCGGCGCGATATGATCTTCTTTCGTGAACAGCTCGTAGATCGGAATGTTGACCCGGCCAAGGTCGAGCCGCACGCCGCCGAGCTCCATCTCGCGCTTGCTCAAGCGGTTCAGGTGATAGAACTCACGGAGATAGAAGGCGTGGTTGGCCGCCGGCAGCCGCGTCGAGTCGGCGTTCCAGAACAGGAGGTCGAACGGAAACGGCTTCTTGCCCAGAAGATAATTGTTCACGACATAAGGCCAGATCAGGTCGCGGGGACGCAGCATGTTGAATACGGCCGCCATGCGCGACCCATCGAGATAGCCTTGCTCGGCCATCATCTCCTCGAGCGCCTTGAGCTGCGTGTCGTCGATGAACACGAGAAGATCGCCCGCCTCGCTGAAATCGACCTGAGCGGCAAGGAAAGTCGCCGATGCGATCCGGTCATCGCCCTTGGCAGCCATGTAGGCGAGGGTGGAGGCAAGCAGTGTGCCGCCGACACAATAGCCGAGCGCGTTGATCTGCCGGCTCGCGGTCTGACGGTTGACCGCATCGACCGCGGCGAGAATACCCTCGCGCATATAGTCTTCGAACGTCTTCTGCGCGAGGCGCTCGTCCGGATTGACCCACGAGACGAGAAAGACGGTGAAGCCCTGCTCGACCGCCCATCTGACAAACGACTTCTCCGGGACGAGGTCGAGGATGTAGTACTTGTTGATCCACGGCGGCACAATCAGGAGCGGCCGCTCGTAGACTTCCGCCGTCGTCGGCGCATATTGAATGAGCTGAATGAGGTCGTTCTGGAACACCACTTTGCCGGGCGTGACGGCGAGGTTCCGCCCGACCTCGAAGGCCGACAGATCGGTCTGGCTGATGCGCAGCATGTCCTTCGACTTGCCGAGGTCCTCGGCGAAATGCTGCATCCCTTGCACCAGATTCTCGGCGTTGGTGGCGAGTGTGGTACGCACGACCTCGGGATTGGTCAGGGGAAAATTCGAGGGCGAGAAGGCCGACAGCATCTGATTGAGATAGAACAGCGCCTTCTTGCGCGTCTTCTCGTCGATCCCCTCGGTTTTGCGCGTCACGTCTTCCGCCCAGCGCGAGGTGATGAGATAGGCCTGCTTCCAGAAATCGAAGAATTGACCGTTGGACCAGTCGGGATCCTTGAAGCGGTTGTCGCCGGGCTCGGGCTCGACCACAGGCTCGACCTCTTCGCCGAGGAAGCGGCGGACGCTGCGGCTCCAAAGATCGGCATAGCTCTTGAGCAGCTCCCCTTGTGCCGCGGCGAGCTTGGTCGGCTCGGCAACCCAATGGCGGGCAACCTCGCCCAAAGATTTCGCGGCTTCGCTCACCTCGGAGGCGACGCCGTAGGGCCCATTACCGTTGGTGCTGGTCCGCTCGGCGAGCGTCGAGAACACCTTGGCGCCCTGATCGAAGAGTCGCACCATGTTGCGGGCGAGCGCGTCGAACTGGTTTTGCTGTCCCTCGATGGGCGAGGGTGACTCGGGCCCCTTAGCTCTCTCCTGCATCAAATCGTCCTTATTTCACCCCCGATTAACCACTTTGACCGCGAACTTGGGCGCTAGCTTTGCGGCCTTTGATGGCTTTCGCCCCTCACCTCATTGTGCTATGCAATATAACAAGCAAAAGGCGATTGCCAATCGTCTCGCGAGGGGAACTCGACATCACCGGCTGCCGATGACTGTTCGTCCAGTCTTTCTTATGCTTGGGCTGATCGCCCCGCTTTGGCTTGGCGGTTGTGCCGACACGGCACCGTCCGACCGGGTGCTGAAGCCCTTTTCCGCGCTCATGCGGAGCGACGACCAAACCCTCACCAAGGCTGAGCAAAAGGCCGCGATCAGCGAACTCCAGGACGACAAGAGGAAGCAGGAAACGGCAGCCCAATCAGGCACCGTTGTTCCCGCCAAGACGGCACAATAGCGAAGCCGTAGAGCCGTCCGAGCCCACCCGTCTTGCCGCCGGGGCCGTTTCTATGGTTCAAGTGCTGATTCTCTATTCCATCGGGGCCTGACCGGGACGGGGACCCGCGCGTTCGTGAGCAGCGATTTCCATAGAATCAAGCGCCTGCCGCCTTATGTCTTCGAGCAAGTCAACAAGCTCAAGGCGGAGGCGCGCGCCCGCGGCGAGGACATCATCGACTTCGGCATGGGCAATCCCGACATGCCGACCCCCGATCACATCGTGGGCAAGCTGGTCGAGACGTTGCGCGACCCGCGCACCAACCGCTATTCGGCCTCGAAGGGCATCTCCGGCTTGCGAAAGGCGCAAGCGGCCTATTACGCGCGCCGCTTCAACGTTAAGCTCGACCCCAATACCCAAGTTGTGGCGACGCTAGGCTCTAAGGAGGGCTTCGCCAACATGGCGCAGGCCATCACCGCGCCAGGCGATGTGATCCTTGTGCCGAATCCGACCTACCCGATCCACGAGTTTGGCTTCATCATGTCGGGCGGCGTCATCCGCCACCTTCCCGCCCGCACCGACTCGCAGTTCATGGCCTCGCTCGACAAGGCGGTGCGGCACTCGGTGCCCAAACCGTCCGCCCTCGTGCTCAACTACCCGGCCAACCCGACGGCCGTCGTTGCCGACCGCGATTTCTATAGAGAGGTGGTCGCCTTCGCCAAGAAGCACGAGCTGATCGTGCTTTCCGATCTCGCTTATGCAGAGATCTATTTCGAGGGAGAACCGCCGCCCTCGATCCTCGAGATCCCCGGCGCGATCGACGTCGCTGTGGAGTTCACGACGCTGTCCAAGACCTACGCTATGCCCGGCTGGCGCGTCGGCTTCGCCGTCGGGAACGAGCGACTGATCCATGCCCTGACGCGGGTGAAATCCTATCTCGATTACGGTGCCTTCACGCCCATCCAGGTTGCCGCCGCCGCTGCGCTCAACGGCCCGCAAGACTGCATCGACGAAATCCGCGCCATCTATAAGCGCCGCCGCGATTGCCTGGTCGATGCCATAACCCGCGCCGGCTGGCCGATCCCGTCTCCGCCCGCCACCATGTTCGCCTGGGCGCCGATCCCTGAAATGTTCGCCCATCTCGGCAGCCTCGAATTCTCGAAGCTCCTGCTCGAAAAGGCGGGCGTCGCCGTCTCTCCGGGCGTGGGCTTCGGCGAATACGGCGAGGGCCATGTGCGCATCGCCCTCGTCGAGAACGAGCAGCGCATCCGCCAGGCCGCGCGCAATATCCGCAAATTCCTCGCCGACTCTGCCAAGTCGATGCATAACGTCATTCCCATGGCCTCGAAGGCGAACAGGACGTTCTGATTTTTCCCATGAGTAATGGATTGCGCGTAGGACTGGCCGGTGTGGGCACCGTCGGCGGGGGACTCTTGCAGCTCCTTGCCGCGCACGGCGATTCCATCGCCGCGCGCGCCGGGCGGCGCATCGACGTGGTTGCCGTGTCGACGCTCGAGCATCGCAGGAATCCGAACGTCGATATATCGGGCTTCCGCCGCGCGCAGGACCCGGTATCGCTCGCGCAGGATCCCGACATCGACGTGTTCGTGGAGCTGATGGGCGGCGAGGGCGGCGTGGCAAAGGACTCCGTCGAGGCTGCGCTTCGCGCCGGCAAGCATGTCGTCACCGCCAACAAGGCCATGCTCGCCCATCACGGTGCGAGCCTCGCCGCGCTCGCCGAAAAGAGCGGTGTCGCTCTCAACTTCGAGGCGGCGGTGGCGGGCGGGATTCCCATCGTCAAGACCATCCGCGAGAGTCTGCAGGGCAACGACATCAGCCGCGTCTACGGCATCCTCAACGGCACCTGCAACTACATCCTGACGCGGATGGAGCGGGACGGGAAAAGCTTCGGCGATGTTCTCAAGGAAGCGCAGGCGCAAGGTTACGCCGAGGCCGATCCCACCTTCGACATCGGGGGCTTCGATACGGCGCACAAGCTAACGCTTTTGACCAGCCTTGCCTTCGGCACCCGCACGAGCTTCGAGTCCGTCTATATCGAGGGGATCGAGTCGATCACTCCCGCCGACATCGAGGCGGCCGATGAGCTCGGCTACCGCATCAAGCTGCTCGGCGTCGCGCTCAGGACCGAAAGCGGAATCGAGCAGCGCGTGCATCCGACCATGGTACCCAAGCACACGGCGATCGCCGAAGTCGAGGGCGTGCTGAACTGCGTTGCCGTCGACGGCGATTTCGTGGGCGAGGTGGTGCTGGTGGGCCGCGGCGCAGGCGGCCCGGCGACGGCGTCTGCGGTCACGAGCGACCTGATCGACATCGCCCGTGGCAATATTCTCCCGCCATTCGGGGTCGCTGCCAAGCATTTGCGTCCCTATAAGAAAGCGGAGATGCGTGCGCACGAGGGCGGCTATTACATCAGGCTTTCGGTCTACGACCGGACCGGCGCATTTGCCGCGATCGCCAGCCGTATGGCGGAGCAGGGCATCTCAATCGAGAGCATTGTCCAGCGCCGCGCCACTGCCGAGCTTCCCGGCATCAACCGTCGCAATCAGGGCATTCCAGCCGCCGTGGTGATGATTACCCACCAGACCACGGAAGCTGCCGTCCGCAAAGCGCTCGCCGGCATCGAACGTGACGGTCATGTGGATGCCAAGCCGCAGATGATCCGCATCGAAAAATTGTGATATTGAATATGATAGTGAGGTGTACCCCGACAGGCGGCGCCAAGGATCGCGTGCGGGGAGGGAGGAACGGACGTGTTGAAGTCCGCGGCCAAGAGCGAGCTCGACCGCGCGCTCGCGCTCGACATTGTCAGGGTAACTGAGGCCTCCGCGGTCGCGGCGGCCCTGTGGCGCGGCCGCGGCAACGAAGTCGCCGCCGACGAGGCGGCCGCCACCGCCATGTATCGCGAGCTTGCCCGGTTGCCGATCGAAGGCGTGGTGGTTGTTGGCGAAGGCGAGGAAAACGAGACCCCCTTGCTTTATATCGGCGAGATGGTCGGGGCCGGCGCCCCCCAGGCGCATCGCGTCGATCTTGCGGTCGATCCGGTCGAGGGCTCGACGCTCTGCGCCAAGGCGCTTCCCAACGCGCTCTCGGTCATGGCGCTCGCGGAGGCCGGCAGCCTGCTCAAGGTGCCTCCCATTTACATGGACAAGATCGCCATCGGGCCGGGCTTCCCTGATGGACTGGTCGATCTCGATGCGGCGCCCGCCGACAACCTCAAGGCACTCGCTCTCGCCAAGGGCGTACAGGTGAGCGACATTGCCGTCTGCATCCTCGACCGGCCGCGTCACGCCAGGCTCATCGAGGAGGTAAGGGCCTCGGGCGCCGCCCTCCGCCTCATCAGCGACGGCGACATCGCCGGCATCATCCACGTGACGGAACCGCTCGAGACCGGTATCGACATCTATATGGGCACGGGCGGAGCCCCCGAGGGGGTCTTGGCCGCGGCGGCCCTTTCCTGCATTGGCGGGCAGATGCAGGGACGGCTGGTTGCCGCCAACGAGCAGCACCGCGCCAGGGCCAGGGCCGCCGGCATTCACGATCTCGGCCGCAAATATTCCATCCGCGACATGATCGCGGCGGACCTGTCCTTTGCCGCGACTGGCATCACCGACGGCTCGCTGCTCGAAGGGGTGCGTTTCACCAAGCAAGGCGTCTTCACCCATAGCGTGGTGATGCGCTCCTCAACCCGCACCGTGCGCTGGATCAGAACCGAGCACCCGGACATCAGCAAGTTCGACTGAGCGCCCGGGACGGCCGCGGCGAATCAGCTACACTCTCCGCTTCCATGCAGAGCGGATGCGAGCGAGCCCGGAGGTGACGGCGGCCATAAAATATCCTGGCGCGGAGGCCCCTTGTGTCTCAGCGTCGCTGCTTGGAGTGGAGCGCTCGGCGCGAGGCTATCGCTGGGTCGAGCGGCTCGACCCGGCGCGTTCGCATATCGCCACGGCGATCGCCCAACTCCATGCTCTGCCTGAACTCCTAGGCCGCGTGCTCGCTGCGCGCGGCGCCGAGCCCGCGACCGCCTCCCGCTATCTCGATCCATCGCTCCGCACGCTCTTGCCGGACCCAGCGCGCCTCCAAGACATGGAGCGCGCTGCCGCGCGCTTCGCCGCCGCGATTTCCACGGGCGAGAAAATCGCCGCGTTCGGTGACTACGACGTCGACGGCGCGGCATCGGTTGCTCTGATCGAGCGCTACCTGCGGGCGCATGGCCGGTGCGTCTTGACCTACATCCCCGACCGCCTCGCCGAAGGATACGGGCCGAGCGAGGAGGCGCTTCGCGGGCTCGTTGAAGAGGGCGCCCGGCTGATCCTCACGCTTGACTGCGGCACGATGTCGGGGCCCGCAGTCCGCGCGGCCATGGAGAAAGGTGCCGAGGTGATCGTCATCGATCACCACCAGGCGGACGAGGCCCTGCCGCCGGCGCTCGCCGTGGTCAATCCCAACCGCCACGACGACCTCTCCGGCCAGGGCCATCTCGCCGCGGCGGGGATCGTGTTCTTGTTCCTGATCGCAACCACGCGCGCGCTGAGGCGCGGCGGCTTCTATCGTAACGGCCCAGAGCCCGACCTGCTCGGCCTGCTCGATCTGGTGGCCCTTGCGACCGTCTGCGACGTGGTGCCGCTCAAGGAGGCGAACCGCGCCTTCGTCGCCAAGGGTCTCAAGGTGTTGAGGCTCAGGCACAATGCCGGGCTCCGCGCCCTGTCTGACGTTGCGCGCCTCGATGCGGCGCCCACTCCCTACGCGCTTGGCTTTATCCTCGGTCCCCGCATCAACGCGGGCGGACGCGTCGGCTCCTCGAGCCTGGGCGCAAGGCTGCTTGCCACCGACGACGACCTCGAAGCGCGCACTATCGCCGAGAAGCTCGAAGCCTTGAATGCCGAGCGAAAGGCCATCGAGGAGAACATGCTCGCCGATGCCTTCGCCCGGGCGGAGGCCGCGCTTGCCGCTTCGCCCAAGGCGCCCCTTCTGTTCCTTGGCGCCGAGGGCTGGCACAAGGGCCTACTTGGCCTCATTGCCGGCCGGGTCGCCGAGCGCTTCCGCCTGCCAGCCTTCATTGCCGCGCTCGATCCCGACGGGACTGCCACCGGCTCGGCGCGTTCGATTGCCTCTGTCGATCTCGGCACGGTCATCAGGGATGCCGTGCATCGAGGCCTCCTTACCAAGGGCGGAGGCCATGCCATGGCGGCTGGCTTCAGGCTCGAACGGCGGAAGCAGGAGGAGCTGATCGAATTCCTCATTGATCGCCTCGCTGAGCCGGTGCTGAGCGCCTCCACGTTGAAGCAGCTAGCCTTTGACGGCACGCTTTCGGCACGCGGAGCCACTCTCGAGCTGATGGACCTTATCGAGCGCGCTGGTCCTTATGGACAGGGTCACCCCGAGCCGCGCTTTGCCTTCCCGGCCCACCGCCTTGCCCGCGTGCGCCTCGTCAAGGACGCCCATATCCGTTGCACGCTTCAGGCGCCCGACGGAGCACGCCTCGAAGCTTGCGCCTTCCGCGTGTCGGGCACCGCAATCGAGCAGCTCCTCTTGCAGAGCGAGGGGCACGTGCTCAATGTCGCGGGCCATCTCCGCCGGGTGAGCTGGCAAGGGCGCGAAAGCGTCGAACTCCTGATCGAGGACGCTGCCCGCGCTGATACCTGAGCCGCCGCCGCGTTCTTGCGGGTCTCGTCAAAGCTTTCTATATCAGCAGGCTCAAGCCGTACCGCCCCCTTCGTCTAATGGTCAGGACGTCAGGTTTTCAACCTGAAAACAGGGGTTCAATTCCCCTAGGGGGTACCATCTACCATTTGCCAGTGTTCGGCATCGAAGCCCACGGCTCCTGCTTCGGCTTAGGCGCCCCCTTTTGCAGAAGCTCGATCGAAATGTTATCGGGCGAGCGGATGAACGCCATATAGCCGTCGCGTGGCGGACGGTTGATAGTCACGCCATTCTTCATCAGCCGCTCGCACGTTGCGTAGATATCGTCGACCTCATAGGCGATATGCCCGAAATTGCGCCCTTCGCCATAGGCTTCCGGGTCCCAATTATAAGTGAGTTCGATCTGCGCATTCTCATCGCCCGGCGCCGCGAGGTAGTAGAGCGTGTAGCGTCCTTGCGGGTTCTCCAGACGCCTCACCTCCTTCAACCCGAGCTTGTTGCAATAGAAATCGAGTGACTTCTCCACGTCCGAGATGCGCACCATCGTGTGCAGATACTTCATCGCTTGGCGCTCCTTGCACCGCCGCTTCAAGGCGAGCCTGACTTAGCGCGGCCATAGATGTGTGGCAAGCGCGTCACGGTCGCCAATCTTTTCCACGGAACTTCGTGCGAATTGCGCGGCGATTGTTGCATCCAGTCCACAGCGCCCCCTTGCGCCCGTTCCCAACACAAATTTCTCTCGTCGCCAGAGCTATTTGCGCTGTCGTAGCGGAAGCGACGGAGGAAAAATCGCGGCTGATGCACGCTTCGTTCGCATCACGGAAGAATCGCTTGCCGATCAGGCGCTTGCCTTCGCGCTTGCGGAACGGCTTCGAAGTGATCGGCGAATTGTGGAGAAGGAAGAACGCTTTGGAAAATTCCTCTGGCTCCGCAGAGCGGCGATGCTATCTTCGCCAATGAGTGATGCAGTCGATTCGTTGTGGGGCGTCGGTCGACTGTCTGAAGTTAAGCGGGGGAATGCGGCATGGGGGCGAAAGAACCGCCACGTATAGAGGGCCATACCCAACGCGACGAGGAAGCCACAGTTGATGTGTTCGAAGTGTCAGGGTCGATCAAGTGGTTCGATGCGTCAAAGGGTTATGGTTTTATAGTACCGGACGAAGACCTTCCCGACGTTCTCCTCCACGTGACGTGCCTTCGCCGCGATGGCTACCAAACCGCCTACGAGGGCGCGCGCGTGGTTTGCGAAGTGCTGCGCCGGCCGAAGGGCTTGCAAGCCTTCCGTATTCGCGCGATGGACGATTCGACGGCGGTGCTTCCCTCACAATTGCCGCACCGGACCCATGTCGTGGTCGAGCCGGAGAGCGACTGGGAGCGGGCGACGGTGAAATGGTTCAACCGCTTGCGGGGCTTCGGATTCCTGACCCGCGGATCGCAAACGCTCGACATCTTCGTGCACATGGAGACGTTGCGGCGTTGCGGCTTCACCGAGCTCCGTCCGGGCCAGTCGGTTCTGGTGCGCTACGGCCGGGGACCAAAGGGCCTCATGGCTGCGGAGTTGAAGCCCGAGGGCACGCCCGTTCCGTCCGCCCACTGAACCTCGCCAGTAGGGTGTTGCCGCGTCGAAATACCGCTGCCGCACTGCTGTTTGCGTTCACGATGCTCGCCGGCACAACGGCGGGCATCGCCGCCGGAACCGGCACGATCGTCCTCAAGACAGCGACCGGGGATCACAGCTTCAACATCGAGGTGATGGTGAGCGACCAGGAGCGCGCGCTCGGGCTGATGTTCCGCCGCTCGCTGCCGGAGAACAGCGGTATGCTGTTTATCTACGACCCGCCGCAACAGGCGACGATGTGGATGAAGAATACGTTCATCCCGCTCGACATGGTCTTCATCTCCCCCGACTCGCGTGTGCGACGCATCGAGTCGCATGCCGAGCCGTTCTCGGAGACGCTCATCCCTTCGGAGGGAGAGGTGGTCGCGGTGTTGGAGCTGAACGCGGGGGAAGCCGAGAAGATCGGGCTGAAGCAGGGCGACAAGGTGATCTACCCCGGGCTTGCCAAGAAATAGCTGCCGATTGCGTCGCCGCCCCGCAACGGCCGGTATCCAGACATTAAGCCGTTCATGCTGGACTATGGCATCCGCCGGAGCGGCGGAGGCACCCCGAGAGAGGCTAGCCTATCGCCGCTCGGCGAATTATGTATGTCGCCAAAGCCGCTAGGCGCTTTGCTTAGCAGCCAGCCATCGACCGGTCATCGGGGCATAGCGCAGTCTGGTAGCGCACCTGCTTTGGGAGCAGGGGGTCGCAAGTTCGAATCTTGCTGCCCCGACCACCGCTCGAAGGCTACATCGTCGAGGAGTTCATGACCGCCCGTATCTACAAGCCCGCCCGGACCGCGATGCAGCAGGGGAGAGCGCTCACCCGCGAGTGGGTGCTCGAATTCGTGCCCGACGAGCCGCGCACCATCGAGCCGTTGATGGGTTGGACGAGTTCGGCCGACACGCGCCCCCAGGTGCGCATGACTTTTGCCAACAAGGAGGAAGCGATCGCCTACGCCACGCGCCAGGGGATCGCCTTTCGTCTCGAGGAGCCGCGCGAGGCGGAGATCAGACCGAAGTCTTACGCCGAGAATTTCAAGTTCGGCCGTATCGACCGCTGGACGCACTGACACGAGTTTCGGCTATAGTCGCGCCCGACCGGTCCCGTAGCTCAAGGGATAGAGCATCTGCCTTCTAAGCAGAGGGTTCAAGGTTCGAATCCTTGCGGGACCGCCATTTGCTGCGCGCCGAGGTGCACCAAAAATGCGCTCCCTCGTTCTGCTCATCGCTTCGCTCTTCTTCTTTTGCGCTGAGGCCCAAGCCGCTCCCAAGCTCCTATGGGAGACGAAGGGCCTGGCCCAGCCCGAATCGGTCGTGGTCGACCCCGCGACCGGCGCGATCTATGTCAGCAACATCGTGGGCGCCGTCATGCAGAAGGATGGCAACGGCTTCATCGCCAAGCTGAGCGGCGAAGGCAAGATCGTGACCCGGCAATGGGTCAAGGGGCTCGATGCGCCGACCGGTCTCGCCCTTTACGACCGCACGCTCTACGTCGCCGACATCGACCAGCTCATCGCGATCAACGCGGCCTCCGGCGAGATCGTCAAGCGCTATCCAGCGAAGGGCGCGACTTTCCTCAATGACGTCGCGGTCGATGCCGAGGGTACGGTCTATGTCTCCGACACGCCGACCAACACCATCTGGCGCTTGAAGGATGGGAGCTTCGAGCCCTGGCTCGCCAACGACAAGCTGAACGGCCCCAACGGACTTCTCGTGCAGGGCGACGCTCTTATCGTCGCCTCGCTCGGCAAGATCCCGAGCGTCGGCCAGAAGCAGGAGCTCGCCGGTCTTTCCGTCGTCTCTCTCAAGGATCAGTCGGTAGCCCCGCTCGGAAACGGCAAGCCGATTGGCAATCTCGACGGCCTCGCTCTGTTGCAGCCTGGCGTCTTCCTCGTCACCGATTGGGCCGCCGGCGCTCTCTACCGCGTCGACTCCAAGGGCAAGGCCGAGCTCCTGATCGACCTCAACCAGGGCAGCGCCGACCTCGCCTATCTCCCTGACAAGAAGGTCGCCCTCATCCCGATGATGCTCGACAACTCCCTCGTGGCCTATCGGCTCGAATAACCAAAAAGACTAGACGATGCTGCGCACGACGCCGCCGTCAACCCTGAGCGCGGCGCCGGTGATCGCGGAGGAACCCTCTCCGGCGAGGAACACGACGAGGTTGGCAACTTCATCCGATTCGGCAAAGCGGCGGATGAGCGAGGAGGGGCGCATGGTTCGCAAGAATTCCGCCTCGACTTGGGCCTGGTCGGTATTGTGCTCCGCCGCCACCTTGGCGAGGAAATCGACCACGCCGTCGGACCTCGTCGGACCCGGGAGCACGGCGTTCGCCGTGACGCCGGTCCCCGCGACGCTCTCGGCAATGCCGCGCGACAGCGCAAGCTGCGCCGTCTTGGTGAGCCCGTAATGCACCATCTCAGCTGGGATCTGCACGCCGGATTCGCTCGAGACGAAGATGATGCGTCCCCAGTTTCTCCGCAGCATCGAGGGGAGGAGCGCCCGCGATAGTCTTACCCCGCTCATCACATTGAGCTCGAAGAAGCGGAACCAATCCTGATCCGAAATTTCGAGGAACGGCTCGGGCTCGAAGATGCCGACGTTGTTGATGAGGATGTCGATTCGTCCCGCGCGCTCGAGCAATCGGTTGACCCCCTCCGCGCTCGAAAGATCGGCGGCGATCCCGGTCGCGCTTGATCCGATCTCCGAGGTGATGCGCCTGACCGCCTCGACAACCTTGTCCTCGGTCCGTCCGTTGATGATGACCTCGGCTCGTTCGCGGGCGAGTCCGCGCGCAATCGCAAAGCCGATGCCTGCGGTCGAACCGGTCACGAGCGCCCGCTTGCCGCGAAGCTTCAGATCCATGCTTCGGTCTCCCGTTCGGGCCGCTAGCGGTGATGGGCAAGCCGCGCGAAGCCTGCGTCGAGGTCGGCCTTCAGATCTTCGACATCTTCGAGGCCCACATGCAGCCGCACCGCTTGACCTTCCACCTGCCATTTGGTCGCAGTGCGGTAGTCGCGCGGATCGAAGGGCAAGATCAGGCTTTCGAAGCCGCCCCAGGAATACCCCATGCCGAACAAGGTCAATCCGTCGAGCATTGCGGCAAGAGCGGAATGGGACACTGGCTTCAGCACAAAGGCGAAGAGACCCGAGGCGCCGGTAAAATCGCGCCGCCAGAGCTGATGACCGGGGTGCGAGGGAAGCGCGGGATGCAGCACGCGTTCGACCTCGGGCCTCGTCTCCAGCCATTTCGCTAGCTCGATTGCCGATTGCTGCTGGCGGGCGAGCCTTACCCCCAGGGTGCGCAAGCCCCGCAGGCCGAGATAGACGTCTTCGGGTCCTGGGCAAAGCCCGAGATCCTCGTGCACCTTCTCGACCGCGCGCGCGACCTTCTCGCTGGCGGTAATGGCGCCGAGCATCGCGTCGGCATGTCCGACGATATATTTGGTGGCCGCCTGGACCGAGACGTCGACGCCGTGGCCGAACGGCTTGAAGTAGAGCGGCGTCGCCCAGGTATTGTCCATGATGAGGACGGCGCCCGCCTCGTGCGCCGCTCCGGCTATGGTCGGAATGTCTTGCACCTCGAAGGTCTGAGAGCCGGGAGATTCCGCAAACACGACCGTGGTCTTGTCGCTGAGGAGGTCTTTGATCCCGCCGCCGACCAAAGGATCGTAATAGGTGGTCTTGACGCCGAGCCGCTTCAGCACGTGATCGCAGAAACGGCGCGTCGGACGGTAGACGCTGTCCGAAACGAGGATTTCGTCCCCGGCCGAGACGAAGGCAAGGAGCGAGGTCGCGATGGCGGTGAGCCCCGACGGGGTAAGCAGCGTGCGCTTGCCGCCCTCAAGTTCCGCGATCGCCTCTTCGAGCGCCTTGATTGTCGGCGTGCCGAGCCGCCCATAGGTGAACTCCTGCTCGTTCGCCTCGAGACTCGCGAGCGTGGGGAAGAGGACGGTGGAACCGCGATAGATCGGCGTATTGACGAAGCCGTGATAACGCTGCGGCTCCCGGCCCGCATGCGCCACGCGTGTGTCAGCCTTTTGCTTCCTGGTCCGTTTGCTCATCGGCTTCAGCGAGGCGCGGGGACGCGCATTGGCGCGCAGCCCTTAGCTCGTCTCGATCGGTAGGCTTTGGTCAGCACCCCACTCGGACCACGATCCGTCATAGACCGAGGTCCGCCGGTGCCCGATCTCGGTCAGGGCGAGCGCAAGCACGCTCGCGGTAATACCGGAGCCGCAGCTCGCCACCACCGGCTTGCCGAGATCGACGCCGGCTTCCTCGAAGAGCTGCTCGATTTCGCGGGGAGGCCGCAACGTTCCGTCCTTGGCGAGCAATTTCGAATAGGGAAGATTATGGGCGCCGGGGATATGGCCCGAGCGAAGCCCCGGCCGCGGTTCCGGTGATCTGCCGGCAAAACGGTCCGGCGAGCGGGCGTCGACGATCTCCGCCGAGCGATCCTTGAGCAACGCCTTCATGTCCGAGAGATCGCGCACGAGATCGGCGTTACGTCGCGCCGTGAAGTGCCGCGGTGTCCGCGGTGAGGGCTCTCCACTCTCGAGCGGACGCCCCTCCCGCTTCCATTTCGGCAAGCCACCATTGAGAACGCTCACGTCCAGCGCGCCCATGACGCGGAACGTCCACCAGACCCGCGCGGCGCTGAACAACCCCGCCGAATCATAGACCACGATGCGCGACCCGTCCCCGATTCCCATGCTGCGCATGCGCGAGGAGAACTTTTCAGGCGAAGGAAGCATATGCGGCAGCGGACTCTTGGTGTCGGCGATCTCGTCGATGTCGAAGAACAGCGCGCCGGGGATGTGCTCGGCGAGATATTCGGCGCGAGCGTCGCGACCCTCGCTCGGCATGTGCCAGGAGGCATCGAGAATGACCAGATCGGGCGCATGAAGCTCGCGGGCGAGCTCTTCGGTCTCAGTCAAGGATGTCTGCGTCTTCAACAAATCTAGTCTCTCCTAAACGAATACCTTGGGCACCGCCGCCTGCCTCTGATCGAGCCAAGGCGGAACTGGCAGCCCCTTTTCACGCAGGAATTTGGGGTTGAACAGCCGGCTTTGGTAGCGCGTACCGTAATCGCAAAGTACCGTGACGATGGTATGGCCGGGGCCCATCTCTTTGGCGAGCCGGATCGCCCCCGCCACGTTGATCCCGCTCGAGCCGCCAAGGCAAAGCCCTTCCTCGCTCAGGAGGCCGAAGATGATGGGCAGCGCCTCCCGATCGGGGATTTGATAGGCCTCGTCGATCACGGCGCCTTCCAGATTTTTGGTGATACGTCCCTGGCCGATGCCCTCGGTGATCGAGCTTCCTTCCGCCTTGAGCTCGCCATGCTTGTAATAGTTGTAGAGGGCGGCGCCCAGGGGGTCGGCGAGCCCGATGACGACGCCGGGGTTGTGCTCCTTGAGCCCCATCGAGACGCCGGCGAGCGTGCCGCCGGTTCCGACCGCGCAAATGAAACCGTCGACCTTGCCGTCGAGCGCCGTCCAAATCTCCTGGGCTGTCGTCTCGACGTGGCCTTGGCGGTTGGCCACATTGTCAAACTGGTTGGCCCAGACGGCGCCGTTCGGCTCCGAGCGGGCAAGCTCCTCGGCGAGGCGCCCGGAATACTTCACGTAGTTGTTGGGGTCCTTGTAGGGAACGGCCGGAACTTCGATCAGCTCTGCTCCGCTGAGCCGAAGCATCTGCTTCTTCTCGTCCGACTGTGTCTCGGGGATGACGATGACGGTCTTCAGCCCCAGTGCGTTGCCGACCAGGGCAAGTCCAATGCCGGTATTGCCGGCGGTGCCTTCGACCACCGTGCCGCCGGGCTGCAGTTTGCCCGCGTTGAGCGCATCGCGGATGATAAAGAGGGCGGCGCGGTCCTTCACCGACTGGCCGGGGTTCATGAACTCTGCCTTGCCCAGGATGAGGCAGCCGGTCTCTTCAGATGCGCGCTTGAGCTTGATCAGCGGTGTGTTGCCGATCGCCTCGATGATACCGTTGCGGTAGGACACTTGGAGCGTGACCTTGTTAAGATTCGACTGGGCAACCTAATGAGCCCTCGCCAGGGCCGCAAGCCAAGGGAATCGCCTAAGGCAGGCGAAACTGGTGCATTTTTGCGCGAACGCCGGACATCTAGGGCCGGCGTTGCCTTTTCTTGGCGCAAATCCTGCCCTGCGTTGCCGCATCAGGGCCCTTCGGCCGAGCCGAGCCGAGCTTTGATGAGGTCGCAGCGGTCGCTGAGGACCTTGATGGCATCGCCGCGGAAATAGCGCGAGACCGGGTTCTTGGCGAGACCGGAAACTCGCTCGCAATCGCTCGTTAGCTTTGTCTTGATGGCGGCAAGCTCGTCCGGCGACATGGCGTTTAGCTGCTCCTCCGAGGGAAGGCGGCCCGCGATCGCAGCCACATTGTTCAGGGTGGTGAGATAGCTCCAGGCGATAAAGAGTCCTGCAAGCAGAACGACGATCGCCAATGGCAGGCCAATCTTCGTCATCGGCTGAGCCCTTTCCTCGAGATTAGCGCAAGGTCACGGTCGCGATCGCGCGGGCGACCTTGGCCTGAGGCCAGATCGTCGGTGCGCCCGGCGGCTCCTCGGCCGACCTGAGACTCGAACCCTGGCTCGGTTGCGACAGCGTCACGCTTCCAGCCTCGTTCGAGACGACGACTTCACCCTCGAGGAGAAACACCCCATATGTCGCATCGATCGGGCCTCCCCAGAACTCGGTGCCCCGCACCGCGAGATTTGCGAACGGCGTTGAGACCGTAATCGACTTCTGCTTCAAGGCCTTGATGCGCCCGGTAACGAAGCGGAAGGCGCCCCGCGCGGTGCGCAGCGCGGTCTCTCCGGTTCCGTTGTCGGGATCATACACATAGCGGTCGATGACGATGCTTGCCTTCTCGCCGAGAGTAAGCTCGGTGTCGTCGCGGAAGACGACCTTGATGCGGCCGTTCTCTCCGGTGCGAAGCTCGTCCTTGAGACGGACGGGCGTGCCGACATAGGCGGGTCTCGCCGCCGAGGCCACGACGATCGAGGCCTCGTTCTCGACCTTCTCGATCACGCCGACTTGCGCGAGCTCTTCCTCGGCGGCTGAGCCGGCGGAGGGTGCAACAAGCGGCAGAACGCAAAGCGCACAGTAAAAGAGGGGAGCTCGCATCGTGAATCTCTTGGGGAAGTGGCGATCTAGCCCCGGCATAGCGGGCCGGGATCATAGACGAGAGGCACGGAAGGCAGTAGAGGAGACGGGTGCAGGTCCGGGTTTGGCGCCTTGTGGGCTAGCAGCCGAGGACTCCGCTGTGATATAGGCCGCGAGGTCGAAGGCCGGCGCGGGAAGCCGCGCGATCCTCAAGCGGGCGTGGTGAAACTGGTAGACACGCCAGATTTAGGTTCTGGTGGCTTCGGCCGTGGGGGTTCAAGTCCCTCCGCCCGCACCAGACACCCTCGTTGGGCCAGCTTTCGCCGGGATGGCTTGGAGAAACGGAAGGCGCCGTAGGCGGCGCGGAACTTATGGTGGATCAGACGGCATGAACGTCACGGAAGCGAGTGCGGACGGGCTGCGCCGCAAATTGAAGGTGGTTATCGGCGCCGACGAGCTCGAGCGCCGCCTGTCGGCGCGGCTCGATGAGCTCAAGGGGCGGGCGAGGCTCAAGGGCTTCCGGCCGGGCCGCGTGCCGAAGGACCATCTCCGCAAGGTCTATGGCCGCTCGGTGATGGCCGAGGTGCTGCAGCAGGCAGTCGCCGAGTCGAGCCGCGAGGCCATTTCCCAACGCGACGAGCGTCCCGCCTTCCAGCCGACCGTCGTCCTTCCTGAGGACCAGGCCGAGATCGACAAGATCTTCTCCGGCGCGAGCGATCTTGCTTACACGCTCTCTTTCGAGGTCATGCCCAAGATCGAGACGATGGATTTCACCAAGATCGCGCTCGAAAAACCGGTCGCTCCGGTGACCGAGCAGGATATCGAGAAGGCCATCGACCGCCTCCGCGCCGCCAATCTTCGCTATCAGCCGAAAGACGGGCCGGCCGAGAACGGCGACCGCCTGGTTATCGATTTCGTGGGCAAAATCGATGGCGAGGCCTTCCCCGGCGGCTCGACGGAGGATGCCCCGATCCTCCTCGGCAGCGGCAATTTCATCCCTGGCTTCGAGGAGGGTCTCCTCGGCGCCAAAGCCGGTGATGAGCGCGAGGTCGAGGCGACCTTCCCCGCGGAGTACCAGGAGGCGAGTCTCGCCGGCAAGACCGCGAAGTTCGAGGTCAAGGTCAAGGAGGTCGGCGCTCCCGAGACCCCGCCGCTCGATGAGGACTTCGCCAAGGGGCTGGGCCTCGACTCCGTCGATGCCCTTCGCGACATGGTCAAGAAGCGGCTCGAGCAGGACCGCGCGGTGGCTTCGCGGCAGAAGCTGAAGCGGGCGCTCCTCGACGCGCTGAACGAAGGCCACCACTTCGAGCTTCCGCCGACCCTCGTCGACAACGAATTCAACGCGATCTGGCACCAGGTCACGGCCGATCTGGAGCGCACCAAGCGCTCCTTCGCCGACGAAGGCACGACCGAGGAGAAGGCGCGGGCGGACTATCGCGAAATCGCCGCCCGCCGCGTGCGGCTTGGGTTAGTGCTGTCCGAGGTCGGACAGCGGAGCCAGATCCAGGTCACCGACGACGAGGTGAGCCGTGCGCTGCTCGAGCGCGTCAGGCAGTTCCCCGGACAGGAGCGCAAGGTCTACGATTATTACCGCAACAATCCGCAGCTCCTCGCCGAGCTCCGCGCCCCGATCTTCGAGGACAAGGTCGTCGACTACATTCTCGAGCTTGCCAAGATCGCCGAACGCCAAGTGACCCCCGAGGAGCTGTACGCCGATCCCGACGAGGACCACGACCATCACCACGGCCATGACCACGACCACCATGACCACGACCACCATGATCATGCCCACCACCATCATGAGTATGACCACGATCACGGGCATAAGCATAAATAGGGCTGAAGGGAGTATCCGACGCTCCACCCCCCTTCCGCTTGCGCCATCGACCCCATATGTAGGAGGCTAGCGTCAGAGAATCGCGTCCCCCGCCAGTTAGACCAAACGCTGAGGGCGCTAGAGGACCGCGTCTAGCCCGTGGAACCAGTAAGATGACAAGTCCGGCCGAAATCTACATGAACACGCTCGTTCCCATGGTGGTCGAACAGACCAACCGCGGTGAGCGCGCCTACGACATCTATTCGCGCCTGCTCAAGGAGCGCATCATCTTCGTCACCGGCCCGATCGAGGACCACGTGGCCTCGCTGATCACGGCGCAGCTTCTCTTCCTCGAAGCCGAGAACCCGAAAAAAGAGATCTCGATGTACATCAACTCGCCGGGAGGCGTGGTGACGTCCGGCATGGCGATTTACGACACCATGCAGTTCATCAGACCGCCGGTCGCGACCCTGTGCATCGGTCAAGCGGCCTCGATGGGCTCGCTGCTCCTTGCCGCTGGCGAGAAGGGCATGCGCTATGCGCTCCCCAATTCGCGAATTATGCTGCACCAGCCCTCGGGCGGCTTCCAGGGCCAGGCGAGCGACATCGAGCGCCACGCCGAGGACATCATCAAGATGAAGCGCCGGCTGAATGAGATCTATGTCCGCTGCACCGGGCAAGACTACGAAACCATCGAGCGGACCCTCGACCGTGACTATTTCATGTCGGCTGAGGACGCGCGGACCTTTGGTCTCATCGACGAGGTGATCACCAAGCGCCATCCGATCGACGACAAGGTCGAGAAACTGGCCTCGGTCTCTTGAGTCGCCGCAGGCCACCCGATCCTTGGCTCCGGTTTTCGTTAGGGCTAACCGGAGAATTGTGGGCAAATGCCCGGTTGCGTCGGCATAAGGCACGAACTGTGCATGATTTTTCGCCACGCTCGGCATTGTGGACGATCAGGGTGCGGCGGCGATTAATCAATCCTTGATCAGTGCCGCCTTAGCATGCTGAGATTGCACTTCGGGCGGCCTGTCCCGAAAGGAGGGGGCTCACACTTTGCGAGGCGGCAAACAAGAAGGCGGGCGCAACAGCGGAATTCCGCCAAGCGCTTGATAATGACGAAGAACTGGATGAACGAATGAGCAAGGTGAGCGGAACCGACTCGAAGAATACCCTCTACTGCTCTTTCTGCGGCAAGAGTCAGCATGAGGTTCGCAAGCTAATCGCCGGGCCGACGGTATTCATCTGCGATGAATGCGTCGAGCTGTGCATGGATATCATCCGCGAGGAAAACAAATCTTCGCTGGTAAAGTCGCGCGACGGCGTGCCCACCCCGATGGAAATTTGCGCGGTCCTCGATGACTACGTCATCGGCCAGGACTACGCCAAGCGCGTGCTGTCGGTTGCCGTCCACAATCACTACAAGCGGCTGAACCACTCGAGCAAGAACTCCGACGTCGAGCTCGCCAAGTCGAACATCCTCCTGATCGGCCCCACCGGCTGCGGCAAGACGCTGCTCGCGCAGACGCTCGCCCGCATCCTCGACGTGCCGTTCACCATGGCCGACGCCACCACCCTGACCGAAGCCGGCTATGTCGGCGAGGACGTGGAGAACATCATCCTCAAACTCCTCCAGGCTGCCGACTACAACGTCGAGCGGGCGCAGAGGGGCATCGTCTATATCGACGAGGTCGACAAGATCAGTCGGAAATCCGACAATCCGTCGATCACCCGCGACGTGTCGGGCGAGGGCGTCCAGCAGGCGCTGCTCAAGATCATGGAAGGGACGATCGCTTCGGTGCCGCCGCAGGGCGGCCGCAAGCACCCGCAGCAGGAGTTCCTCCAGGTCGACACCACCAACATCCTGTTCGTGTGCGGAGGGGCCTTCGCCGGGCTCGAGAAGATCATCTCTGCGCGCGGCCGGTCGACCTCGATCGGCTTCGGCGCCAAGGTGGAATCGGTCGACGATCGGCGCACCGGCGACATCCTCAAGGGAGTGGAGCCCGAAGATCTGCTGAAATTCGGCTTGATCCCCGAGTTTATCGGCCGCGTCCCGGTCATCGCCACGCTCGATGATCTCGACGAGGAGGCGCTGATGCGCATCCTGACCGAGCCGAAGAACGCCCTCGTCCGCCAGTACCAGCGGTTATTCGAGATGGAAGATGTCCAGCTCACCTTCGCCGAGGAGGCGTTGAAGACCATCGCCAAGAAGGCAATCGATCGCAAGACCGGCGCACGCGGGCTCCGTTCGATCATGGAGGGCATCCTGCTCGACACCATGTTCGAATTGCCCTCGCTCCGCGGCGTCGAGGAGGTCGTGATCTCCTCGGAGGTGGTCGAAGGCAAGGCGCGGCCGCTCAGAATCTACTCCGACCGCCACGAAGAGCTCGGAACGACCGCTTAAACGTGAATTGGCCCCATTCGTGCTTGTAGGATGGGGCGAATCCGCCTCAGAATGGCCGGGAGTCAAGGGCGGCGGCCACTTGAAGCCCTCTCGGCCGGTCGCCACTTACGCAGGCGGAGCGGGTATTTTGCCACAGGTTCGGTACTTTCCTTTACCGTAAACTCTGTGGCGAAGAGAGCTGACCCCTTGGGGGAGGGGATGATAGTGACCACGGCGGAACGCCTCGACGGTTCCGCCTAGCAAGAAAGCGACGGAACTGCCATGACCGACACCAAGCCGTCCATTAGAGAAACCGGGCCGGAGCTCTATCCGGTCCTGCCGCTCCGGGACATTGTCGTTTTCCCCTACATGATCGTGCCGCTGTTCGTGGGACGCGAGAAGTCGATCGCGGCGCTCGAGGAGGTGATGCGGTCGGACAAGCAGATTCTCCTGGTCGCCCAGAAGAACGCTTCCGACGACGATCCCTCGACTGACGCCATCTACAGCATGGGCACGCTCGCCTCGGTGCTTCAGTTGCTCAAGCTGCCCGATGGCACGGTGAAAGTGCTGGTCGAAGGCACGCGTCGCGCCTCGATCAAGCGCTACACCGCCAACGAGAGCTATTTCGAAGCCGAGATCGAGCGCGTGCCTGAGGCCCTTGGCGCCGAGGATGAGATTGAGGCGCTCGCTCGCTCGGTTGTCTCGCAGTTCGAGAGCTACGTTAAGCTCAACAAGAAGATTTCGCCCGAGGTGCTCGGCACCGCGAGCCAGATCGAGGACTATTCCAAGCTCGCCGACACGATTGCCAGCCATCTCGCGGTCAAGATCGCCGAGAAGCAGCAGATTCTCGAGATTACCTCGGTGTCAGAGCGGTTGGAGCGCGTCTTCACCCTGATGGAGAGCGAGATCTCCGTGCTTCAGGTCGAGCGCAAGATCAGGAGCCGCGTGAAGCGTCAGATGGAGAAGACGCAGCGTGAGTACTACCTGAACGAGCAGATGAAGGCGATCCAGAAGGAGCTTGGCGACAGCGAGGAAGGACGCGACGACCTTGCCGAGATCGAGCAGAAGATCGAGAAGACCAAGCTTTCCAAGGAGGCCCGCGAGAAGGCGCTCGGCGAGCTCAAGAAGCTCCGCCAGATGAGCCCGATGTCGGCTGAGGCGACGGTCGTCCGCAATTATCTCGACTGGCTGCTCTCCATCCCGTGGGGCGTGAAGGGCAAGATCAAGCGCGACCTCGACGAGGCCCAGAAGATCCTCGACGAGGATCATTACGGGCTCGAAAAGGTGAAGGACCGCATCGTGGAATATCTCGCGGTGCAGAACCGGACCAATATGCTCAAAGGCCCGATCCTTTGCCTGGTCGGCCCGCCCGGCGTCGGCAAGACCTCGCTCGGCAAGTCGATCGCCCGCGCCACGGGGCGCGAGTTCGTGCGCATGAGCCTTGGCGGCGTCCGCGACGAGGCCGAGATCAGAGGCCACCGCCGCACCTATATCGGCTCGATGCCGGGCAAGGTGATTCAGTCGATGCGGAAGGCGAAGAAGATCAATCCGCTCTTCCTGCTCGACGAGGTTGACAAGATGGGCGCCGATTTTCGCGGCGATCCCGCCTCGGCCTTGCTCGAGGTGCTAGATCCCGAGCAGAACCACACCTTCAACGACCACTATCTTGAGGTCGATTACGACCTCTCGAACGTGATGTTCGTGACCACGGCGAATACGCTCAATATTCCTCCCGCCCTCATGGACCGCATGGAGATCATCCGCATTGCGGGCTACACCGAGGACGAGAAGATGGAGATCGCCCGCCGCCACCTGATCCCGGCCATGACCAAAGCGCACGGGCTCGAGGCCGAGGAGTGGAGCCTGGAGGATGATGCGCTCAAGGAGATCATCCGCCGTTACACGCGCGAGGCGGGCGTCCGCAATCTCGAGCGCGAGATCGCCAAGATCGCGCGGAAGTCGGTCAAGGAACTTTTGACCAGCAAGAAGAAGGCGATCAAGGTCACGACCAAGAACCTCGAAGACTATCTTGGCGTGCCGAAATACCGCTACGGCGAGGCCGAGCTCGAGGACCAGGTCGGCGTCGTCACCGGCCTTGCCTGGACCGAGGTCGGCGGCGAGCTCCTGACCGTTGAAGGCGTGATGATGCCGGGCAAGGGCAAGATGACCGTCACCGGAAATTTGCGCGACGTGATGAAGGAATCGATCCAGGCCGCCAATGCCTATGTGCGGTCGAGGGCCGTCGATTTCGGCATCGAGCCGCCTCTGTTCGAGAAGCGCGACATTCACGTGCACGTCCCGGAGGGCGCAACCCCCAAGGACGGGCCCTCTGCGGGCGTCGCCATGGTGACGGCGATCGTGTCGCTGATGACGGGTATTCCCGTTAAACGCGAGGTGGCCATGACCGGCGAGATCACGCTCAGGGGCCGGGTGCTGCCCATTGGCGGGCTCAAGGAGAAGCTGCTTGCGGCGCTCAGGGCAGGGATCAAGACGGTGATTATCCCTGACGAAAATGCCAAGGATCTCACTGAGATACCGAATGAGCTTAAGAACGCGCTCGACATCCGGACCGTCTCGCGCATGGAGGAGGTGCTGAAGATCGCCTTCACCCGTCCGCCTCAGCCCATCGTCTGGGAGGAAATAAGCGAGGCATCGCAGGTCGTCGCCAAGAAGGACGAGACGCCGGCTGGTGTCACCGCCCATTGAGGGGCAGCGAAATTAACCCTTTCGCGGCCCCCGATTTGCCTCAATTCGATGGTCCGGCTCGGGCTCCGAGTCGGACCATTTTTATTGATTTTCCTGGATTTTTGCGCCAGTCATACACGACTTGTTTGTGAATCGGAGCGTACCCAAACGCCCTTGAGGGCCAAGCCCTCCCGATTGGGGCCCGAGCAAAAGGATGATGACCCGTGAACAAAGCTGAGCTAGTCGCCCAGGTGGCGAAGGAGTCCGATCTGTCGAAGGAGGCAGCCGAGAAGGCCGTCGATGCAACCTTCAAGAACATCGAGAAGGCTTTGAAGGGCGGCGACACCGTTCGTATCGTCGGTTTCGGCAACTTCCAGGTGGCGCAACGCAAGGCCTCGACGGGGCGTAATCCGCGCACCGGCGCCGAGGTGCAGATTCCGGCGTCGCGCGTGCCGAAATTCCGCGCCGGCAAGGCGTTAAAAGAGGCCTGCAACAGCTAGGCTTCTGGCAAAACGATCCTTTCGAGGCGGAGCCTTTGCCTTTTGAGCAAGGCTTCGCCTTCACTGTTTCGGAGGCTTGTTCCACGGGCCGCGCTGGCACAGCAGCACCTCCTCGCCATCGGCATTGTAGAAGCTGACGGTGGGCGGATGACCGCCATTGTAGATGCCGGTTCGCCCATCGAGGGCACCCCCCTTGAACTTGAGCGTCTTACCGGCAACAGTGACCAAGCCGACGACGCCAGAGGCATCGATATACTTGCTGTCCTTTAGGGTAAAATTCTTGAGCGGCTGGGGCGTATTGTAGAACCAGCATTCGTAGGGCCCAGGCGCGACGTTGTTCGCGGCGAGGAGACTGGGCCACCCCGCGGCAAGCATGAAAACGGTGAGATGGACAGGGCGCATGCTGACGATGAGGATGCCTCGCTGCGGCAACGGCGGTTGCGCCAATCCCTAGCCTTGGACCTTCCCGCCTCGGCTACGACAAAGTATCTAAGTGGGCTTAGGGCGGTTAGCTCAGCTGGTAGAGCGCCACGTTTACACCGTGGATGTCGGGAGTTCGAGTCTCTCACCGCCCACCACGCCTCGCCCATAGGGTTGAGTTATGGTAGGGGCTAACAATCGCCGGCCCCGCCTTGACTTGGCGAATCCCAAGCCGTACATGCTCTTTGTCGCCTCTGGCCGCAACGCCGGCCCGTAAGGGGGTGTAGCTCAGTCGGTTAGAGCGCCGGCCTGTCACGCCGGAGGCCGCGGGTTCGAGTCCCGTCACTCCCGCCATTTTGGCCTCCCTTACACGCGGAAAAAGTGGCAAGAACAGCCGTGGGCCAGTTGCTTCAGACATACTTTCCGCTCGTCATCTTCATCGGCATCGCGTTCGTCATCAGCGCGGCACTCTTGGTCTCGCCCTTCCTGATTGCACCGAGCAAGCCCGATCCCGAGAAAGTCTCGACCTACGAATGCGGCTTTGAGGCCTTCGATGACGCGCGCATGAAATTCGACGTGCGTTTCTACCTCGTGTCACTTTTGTTCATTATCTTCGACCTAGAGGTTGCTTTCCTGTTTCCCTGGGCGGTCGCCTTCAAAGAGACTGGCAGCTTCGGCTTCTGGGCGATGATGGTGTTCCTCGCCGTCCTCACCATCGGCTTCATCTACGAGTGGCGGAAAGGGGCTCTCGAATGGGATTGATGCCGGAACCTTATCGCGACAAGGATGGAAGGAGCGGAGGTCTCGTCGGCCCCGGCGCTACGAGCTTCGACGTGTTCTCCGACGAACTCGCCGACAAAGGTTTCCTCACGACCACAGTCGACGAATTGATCAACTGGGCGCGCACGGGCTCGCTCATGTGGATGACTTTTGGGCTCGCCTGCTGTGCCGTGGAGATGATGCAAGCCTCGATGCCCCGATACGACCTCGAGCGCTTCGGCTTCGCGCCGCGCGGCAGCCCGCGCCAGTCCGACGTGATGATCGTGGCCGGCACGCTCTGCAACAAAATGGCGCCGGCCTTGCGTAAGGTCTACGACCAGATGCCCGAGCCGCGCTACGTGATCTCCATGGGGTCCTGCGCCAATGGCGGCGGCTATTACCATTATTCCTACTCGGTGGTTCGCGGCTGCGACCGCATCGTTCCCGTCGACATCTATGTTCCAGGCTGCCCGCCGACGGCCGAAGCGCTCGTCTATGGCGTGCTCCTCCTACAGAAAAAGATCAGGCGGACCGGCACGATCGAGCGCTGAGAACCGTCCTATCCTGGAGCGCTGATGGACGAAGCCCTTAACAAGCTTTCCGGCTACTTGTGCGACCGTCTCGGAGCGAAGCTCTTGGGCGCCGAGGTCGCACTTGGCGAGCTCACCATCGAGATTGCGCGCGACGATCTCATTGAGATCATGACCATCCTCAAAGAGGATTCGCTCTGCCGCTTCGGCTGCCTGATCGACATCTGCGGTGTGGACTTTCCCGACCGTGAGCAGCGCTTCGATGTCGTCTACCATCTGCTCAGTCCATGGCTCAATCAGCGCATCCGCGTGCGCCTCAAGACCGACGAGTCGCACCCTGTGCCGAGCCTTACCGGGCTCTTCCCCGGCGCCGATTGGTACGAGCGCGAGGCCTACGACCTTTACGGCATCCTCTTCGCCGGGCACCCGGACCTGCGCCGCATCCTCACCGATTACGGCTTCCAGGGCCATCCTCTGCGCAAGGATTTCCCTCTGACCGGCTTCGTCGAAGTCAGATACGACGATGAGCTGAAGCGTGTTGTGTACGAGCCGGTGAAGCTGATGCAGGAGTATCGCAGCTTTGATTTCCTGAGCCCATGGGAGGCGATGGACAGCGCCATCCCCGGCGACGAGAAGGCAGGGGTCGCGCGTGAGCGGGACGACAAGTCATGAAACCGACGCTCAAGGCCGGCCTGAAGCATCGCTTCTCCTATGCGGTCCCGTTGACCAAGACGGTGCCGCATCTCTATCGCGAGGCGCCCGAGCTTCAGGCGATGCCCGAGGTGTTCGCGACCGGCTTCATGGTCGGTCTGATGGAGTGGACCTGCGTGCAGCTGCTCGAGCCGCATCTCGACGACGGCGAGGGGAGTCTCGGCACGCATATCGACGTGTCGCACAAATCGGCGACCCCGCCCGGCATGATCGTGACGGTCGACGCCGAGTGCATCGAGGTCAGGGGCCCCCGCGCCAAGTTCAAGGTGAGCGCCCATGACGGCGTCGACGAGATCGGCGCTGGCGTCCATGAGCGCTTCATCGTCTCCTGGGACCGCTTCAAGCGCGGCATCGCCGCCAAGCAGGCCAAAGCCTCGAACAAGGTCAACGCATGATGGCAGAGATGGAGACACATCTAGCCGAGACCGAGAGCGGCAAGCGCGAGGGCGAGGACCGCAAGTTCACCATCAACTTCGGTCCCCAACATCCCGCCGCCCACGGCGTCCTCCGCATGGTGCTCGAACTCGACGGCGAGGTGGTCGAGCGCGTCGATCCCCATATCGGGCTCTTGCACCGCGGCACCGAGAAATTGATCGAGCACAAGACCTATCTTCAGGCGCTCCCCTATTTTGACCGCCTCGATTACGTGGCGCCCATGAACCAGGAGCATGCCTATTCGCTCGCCGTCGAAAAACTCGTGGGCGTTACCGTGCCGAAGCGTGGCCAGCTCATCCGGGTGCTCTATTCGGAGATCGGCCGGCTGCTGTCGCACCTGCTCAATATCACCACGCAGGCGCTCGATGTCGGCGCGCTCACGCCGCCGTTGTGGGGCTTCGAGGAACGCGAGAAGCTGATGGTGTTCTACGAGCGCGCTTCTGGCAGCCGCATGCATGCCGCCTATTTCCGCCCCGGCGGCGTGCACCAGGACCTGCCGCCGGAACTCGTGGACGACATCTACGCCTTCTGCGACCCGTTCCTGAAGGTTTGCGACGACATCGAGGGGCTGCTGACGGACAACCGCATCTTCAAGCAGCGCAACGCCGATATCGGCGTCGTTAAACTCGAGGACGCCTGGGTGCGCGGCTTTTCCGGTGTCATGGTCCGCGGATCCGGCGCTGCCTGGGACTTGCGCAAAGCCCAGCCTTATGAGTGCTACGACGAGCTCGAGTTCGATATTCCCGTGGGCAAGCACGGCGACTGCTACGACCGCTACCTCGTGCGCATGGAGGAAATGCGCCAGTCGGTGCGCATCATGAAGCAGGCTTGCGAGCGGCTGACCACCGAGATCGGCCCCGTGAGCGTGGAGAACCACAAGATGGTGCCGCCGAAGCGGGCCGAAATGAAGAGCTCGATGGAGGCCCTGATCCACCACTTCAAGCTCTACACCGAGGGCTATCACGTGCCCCCCGGCGAAGTTTACGCCGCCGTCGAGGCACCCAAAGGCGAGTTCGGCGTCTATCTTGTCTCGGACGGAAGCAACAAGCCCTATCGCTGCAAGATCAGGGCCCCCGGCTTCCCGCACCTCGCTGCCATGGATTTCCTGTGCACCGGCCATATGCTCGCCGACGTC
This sequence comes from Methyloceanibacter sp., assembly GCF_035650995.1. Lineage (GTDB taxonomy): Bacteria > Pseudomonadota > Alphaproteobacteria > Rhizobiales > Methyloligellaceae > Methyloceanibacter. The sequence goes on from NZ_DASRGO010000080.1 coordinate 45,508, forward strand.
TCGGCGATTCTCGGCTCGATCGACATCGTGTTCGGGGAGATCGACCGGTGAGGGAACGCGCGTCCGCAACAAAAACACGAGAACAAAGCCGATGAGCGTCCGCCGCCTCGCCGCCAAGCAGCCCGAGTCGTTCGCCTTCACCCCGGAAAATCTCGATTGGGCCAAGGGCCAGATCAGGAAATATCCGGACGGGAAGCAG
>NZ_DASRGO010000081.1:0-5689 GCF_035650995.1 Methyloceanibacter sp.
TGATGATCGATGGAGCGAGAGTTTCTGGAGGTCAGACCATGTATCACGCCGTGGAAAAGCTGAGCGCGGAACAGGCCGCGGCCGCCGGCGGAATCGGCTCGGGGGTCTCGATCGCAGCCGCGGTCGCGATCGACCCTGTCGCGTGGGTTCCCTGGCTCCAGATCGCGACACTCATCGTCGGGTTTGTCACCGGTCTTGGCTCGCTCGCGCTCGTCGTGATGAAGCTCATGCAGCAGCGCCGCGCCATGCGCGAGGACTAGCCAGACTCCGAACATGATTGTTGTTCGCTCGTGGCCGAGAGACCGGCCGCTACCCGCTTGCGCCCTCAGTGTCGTCGCCGAGGCGCCGGCGCACCTCGTCCTGCTCACCGATGACTTTGCCATCACCCTCAAACCAAGGAGATCATCCATGAACGTTCTCGGCTACATCCTCTCCGGCGGCTTCGCCAACGGCTATCGCACGCAGGTCCTCGGTGTGAGCGCAGCGCTTTCCGTCGTCGCGATGTGGGCCGTCGGCGACATGTCGCTCACCGACCTGATCACGAAGCTCCCGGCCATTCTCGGCGGTCTCGGCCTTGCCGCCCTCGGCGCCAAGGTCGATGACGCGAAAACCCAGGCCAAGCCCAAGGGTAAGTGAGCCCGGCTGGCGCTTGAGCACGGCCGCAAAGCCGTGCTTTAGCGTTCATGTCTCATTCATGCGCGCTTATGTAAGGTCCCGCGCAACAAGGAAATCCGGGCTGGAACCATGTGGCGGGCAGTCAAGCTCATCATCACCCTTCTATTTGCCGCGGCGTCGCTGACCGTTGCGGGCCGGGCAGGCGAGCCCGGTTGCGTCGACTGGGGCAAGGCGGCGGCGATCATCGCGCAGAACGGCCTTCTTCCGGCAAGCGCCGTCTACCAGATGGTGCAGAAACGCACCGGCGGCAAAGTGGTGAGTCAGGCCCTGTGCAAGCAGGGTAACGGCTATGTCTATAAGCTTGTCGTGCTCGGTCCGACCGGCGAGGTCACCAACCTCACCGTTGACGCTGCTACCGGGCAGTTTTAAGGGGACGGAAGTCCCAAGCCGGGGAGGGCATTCATCTTGCGGCTTCTCGTCGTCGAGGACGATCCGGATCTGAACCGTCAGCTCGTCACGGCGCTCAGCGATGCGGGCTACGCCGTCGACACCGCCTTCGACGGGGAGGAGGGGCATTTTCTCGGCGACACCGAGCCCTACGACGCGGTCGTGCTCGACCTCGGCCTGCCCAAGAAGGACGGGCTCAGCGTGCTCGAGCAATGGCGGCGCGACAACCGCAAGATGCCGGTGCTGATCCTCACCGCGCGCGAGCGGTGGAGCGACAAGGTGGCGGGCATGGATGCGGGCGCCGACGACTACGTCGCCAAGCCCTTCCATATGGAGGAGGTGCTGGCGCGCTTGCGAGCGTTACTCAGGCGCGCGGCGGGGCACGCGAGCAACGAGATGGAATGCGGCGCGCTCCGTCTCGACACCAAGACGGCGCGCGTCACCGTCAACGGCCAGGCGGTCAAGCTGACCAGCCACGAATACCGCGTGCTCGCCTATCTCATGCTGCACCGGAACCGCGTCGTCTCCCGCACCGAGCTCGTCGAGCATCTCTACGAGCAGGATTTCGATCGCGACTCGAACACCGTCGAAGTGTTCATCGGGCGGTTGCGCAAGAAACTTCCCGTCGATGTCATCAAGACCGTGCGCGGGCTCGGCTATCGTCTCGCCGCCGAAAGCGATGAGGTTTAACTCTCTCGCCTTCCGGCTGTTCGCCTCCGCCGCGGCTTGGACGCTCGTGGTCATCCCCGTCACGGCGATCCTGCTCATCTCGCTCTACCGCACGACGCTCGAGCGGAATTTCGACGCCCGCCTCAACGTCTACATGACGAGCCTGGTCGCTTCGAGCACAGTCGGCGGCGCGCGTCAGCCGCAGGAACCCGCTCCCCTCGGCGAGCCCATCTTCACCATCCCCTTCTCCGGTTGGTACTGGCAGGTCAAGGCGCTCGACGGATCGGTGCGCCCTCTCTACGTCTCCGACTCGCTGCTCGACCAGCAGCTCAACCTGCCGAGCCAGAACGGAATCCCCCCCGATAATTCGCTTACCCGCAGCGCCTATGCGCAAGGGCCCGAAGGCCAGCGCCTTCGCGTGCTCGAGCGCGAAATCAGACCGGCCGGTCCAAACTCCACACCCTATTCCTATGCGGTCGCGGGCGACGGCGCGGAGATCGAGCGCGATCTGTCCGGCTTTACGCGGCTTCTGATTGCGGCCCTCGGCGTGCTCGGCCTCGGGCTCTTGGCGGCAACCTATTTCCAGGTTCGCTTCGGCCTCTCGCCGCTCGGCAATATCCGCAAGGATCTCGCCGCGATCAGGTCGGGACAGGCGGAGAAGCTCGAAGGCGAACTTCCCTACGAGATCAGGCCGCTGCAGCAGGAGCTGAATGCACTCATCCAATCGAACCGCGAGATCGTCGACCGGGCGCGCACCCATGTCGGCAATCTTGCGCACGCGCTCAAGACCCCGCTCAGTGTGATCGCGAACGAGGCGCGCACGCACAAGGGGCCGCTCGCCGAGAAGGTTGTCGAGCAGGCCGAGGTCATGCGCACGCAGATCACTCATCATCTCGACAGGGCGCGCGTGGCAGCGCGCTCGAGCGTGATCGGCGACGTCACCGACGTCGATCAGGTGCTGCAAGGGCTGAAGCGCGCACTCGACCGCATCCACGAGGAACGGGGACTTTCGCTCGAAGTCGAAGCGGCTCCGGGCCTGAAGTTCCAAGGGGAGCGGCAGGATTTCGAGGAGATGGTCGGCAACCTGCTCGACAATGCCTGCAAATGGGCGACCTCGCAGGTGAAAGCGACCGCGCGGGTGGCGGAAGGAAACAAGCGATTTCTCGTCATCATCGACGACGACGGTCCAGGATTGACCGAGGAGCAGCGCAAAAGGGCGGTGAAGCGGGGGCAAAGGCTCGATGAGAGCAAGCCGGGCTCGGGGCTTGGCCTCTCGATCGTCGCCGATCTCGCACATCTATATAAAGGCCGCTTCGAGCTCGAGCCGTCGCCGGAAGGGGGCTTGCGCGCCAAGCTCGAACTGCCAGCAGCCTGAATTCCCGGATTTTCCCCAGATCGCACGCATTTTGGCCAGAATTGTTATCTTTCAAGGATGCCGTGCGACGTTTAAACTCACTCAGTCTCTTGCCGGGGGCCGGGTTTGCGGACGGCCGAAGGGGGAAGCGATGAGACGAGCCACTCAGTTTGCCACCATCTTGGTTATTCCGTTGCTGGCCGCGGCGTGCGGGCCCGGCAACAAGCAGGGTACGGGCACCATTGTCGGCGCCACTGCAGGCGCCGTCGCGGGCGCTGCCATCGGCGGTCCGAACAATCGCGTCGGGGGCGCAGTCATCGGCGCGGCCGCGGGCGGCCTTCTCGGCAATCTGATCGGCCGCGATCTCGATGAGCGCGACCGGCAGCTGGCTGAGGCGGCCCAATATCAGGCCTTGGAATACGGGCATAGCGGCCAGCCGACGCCGTGGGACAACCCCGAGAACCAGCACCGCGGCCAGATCGTGCCCGGCAAGCCTTACGTGCAAAACGGCCTGAACTGCCGGACCTACACCCACACGATCTATATTTCCGGCCAGCCGCAGACGGCGCGGGGCACTGCGTGCCGCCAGCCGGACGGCACCTGGAAGGCCGTGGGCTAGGCCCGTTCGAACCTAAGAGATTGCGCGGAATTAATAATGTCACAGGCGGGCGGACCTTGCCCGCCGATCGGCGTTTCGCCTATGGCTAGCTCGTCCGCTCGTGCGGTCCGGTCCAGCGGAGGCGTCAGTCGCCCTTGTTGATTTGGTTCATCCTCGCTTGCCTCACGGCAGTCGTTCTCTACGTCCTGTTGCGGCCGCTTCTTGCCGCCGGGGAGGGCGAGGCCCCACGCGAGGCGTTCGACGCCACCGTCTATCGCGATCAACTCGGCGAGATCGAAGCCGACCGCGCGCGCGGCCTGATCGGGGACAGCGAGGCCGAGGCCGCGCGGCTCGAGATTGCACGGCGCTTGCTGCAAGCCGACAGCAAGGAGCACGCCAAAACGAGCGGACAGCCCGAGGCAAAGCGCGCGCGCGTCGCAACGGCCGTCGTTGCCATTGCGGTGCCGGTTGTCGCCCTCGGGCTCTACCTCCTCTACGGCTCTCCCCGTCTTCCCGACCAGCCGCTCGAAGCGCGGCTCGAAGATCCCGCCAACAGCCAGAACCTCGGTGCGCTCGTCGCCCGTGTCGAGGCGCGGCTCCGCGAGCATCCCGAGGAGGGCGAGGGCTGGGATGTGATCGCGCCGGTCTATCTCGGCGCGCAGCGTTACCAAGATGCCGCCGATGCCTATGGCGAGGCAATCAGGCTGCTCGGTCCCTCGGCCAAGCGGCTGTCGGGACAAGGCCAGGCGCTCGTGCTCGCCAATAACGGCGTGGTGAGCGAGGAGGCGCGCGGCATCCTCACCCGCGCGCTGGAACTTGATGCAAGTCTCATCGAGCCGCGCATCCTGCTTGCGATCGCCAAGGAGCAGGACGGGGATTTCGCCGGCGCGGTCGCGGATTGGCGCCTGCTGCTCGACAAGGCGCCGGCCGCCGCGCCCTGGCGCCAGATGGTCGAGCAGAGGGTCGCGAACGACGAGGCGCATCTCGCCGGTAAGCCGGTTCCAAAAGACCAGTCGGCCGCGGCCGAGACCGCGCCAGCGGCTCCCGGCGCCTCGAGCGATGCGGAGAGCGCAGCCGCGCAAAATCCCAAGGCCGGAACAACCATGAGCCCGGACAAGACGCAGGCCATGATCGAGATGATGGTGCAGCGTCTTGCCGCACGTCTCGATCAGGATGGAAGCGATCTTGGCGGCTGGCTCAAGCTCGTCAGAGCCTATAGCGTGCTCGACCGCAAGGACGACGCCTTGAAGGCGCTCGCCCGCGCCAAGAGCCAATTCTCAGGCAACGCAGAGGCGCTGCAACAGCTCGATCGGCTTGCAGCCGAGCTCGGATTGAGGTCATGACGCGGAAGCAGCGAAGAGGCGTTCTGATCGGCACCTGCCTTCTGGTGCTCGGCGTCGCCGTCGGGCTCGTGCTCTACGCCATGCGCGACTCGATCGTGTTCTTCTACAGTCCGAGCGAGGTCGCCAAGATGCAGATTGCGCCGGGTCAGCGCTTCAGGCTCGGCGGCCTGGTCGAGACGGGAAGCGTGGTGCGCGGGCAGGGAGCCACGATCCATTTCGTCGTCACCGACAAGGTATCAAACTTGCCCGTCACCTATACTGGCGTGCTGCCGGACCTCTTCCGCGAAGGACAGGGCGTGGTCGCCGAAGGCATGCTCGGAGCTGATGGCACCTTCCAGGCCGACAACGTTCTTGCCAAGCACGACGAGAAATACATGCCGCCCGAGGTTGCAAAGAAGCTGAAGGAAGAGGGCGTGTGGCGCGGCGAGGAGCAGGCCGCGACGCCGGGCGACGCTCAGGGCAAGGTCAATTAGGGAGAGACGGCGCTAGGAGATGATCGCCGAAACCGGACACTACGCGCTCATCCTCGCGCTCGCTGTCGCCATCGTGCAGACGGTGCTGCCCTTGATCGGCACGCGGACCGGGGACCGCCAGCTCATGCGCGTGGCGACGCCCGCGGCGCAAGCCGAGTTCGTGCTCGTCGCCATCGCCTTCCTGGCGCTG
>NZ_DASRGO010000082.1:0-3698 GCF_035650995.1 Methyloceanibacter sp.
GCGCATTACCGGCCCTGGCTCGAGGACATCCGCAAGGAGAAGCCTTATCAGCTGGAGGATCGCCTCGAGCAATTGTTCCACGAAAAATCGGTGACCGCCTATTCCGCCTGGAATCGGCTGTTCGACGAGACCATCGCCGGCCTGCGCTTCAAGGTGGCGGGAAAGTCGCTCGCCATCGAGCCGGTGCTCAACCTGCTGCAGGATCCGAACGAGTCGACGCGCAAGGCCGCCGCCACGGCGCTGGCGACGACGTTCAAGGAGAATCTGCGCCTGTTCGCGCTGGTCACCAATACGCTCGCCAAGGACAAGGAGATTTCCGACCGCTGGCGCGGCTTCGCCGACGTCGCCGACGCGCGGCATCTGTCGAACCGGGTCGAGCGCGAGGTGGTCGACGCGCTGGTGCAGGCGGTGCGCGCGGCCTATCCGCGCTTGTCACATCGCTATTACGCGCTCAAGGCGCGCTGGTTCGGCAAGAAGCGGCTGCCGCACTGGGACCGCAATGCGCCGCTGCCGAAAGCGCCGGCGCGCACCATCGGCTGGAACGAGGCGGAAGCCACGGTGCTCACCGCCTATGGCGACTTCTCGCCGAAGATGGCGGCGATCGCCGAGCGCTTCTTCAAGAACAACTGGATCGACGCGCCGGTGCGTCCGGGCAAGGCGCCCGGCGCCTTCGCGCATCCCACCGTGCCCTCGGCGCATCCTTACGTGCTGCTCAACTATCAGGGCAAGCCGCGCGACGTGATGACGCTCGCGCACGAGCTCGGGCACGGCGTGCATCAGGTTCTCGCCAACGTGCAGGGCCCGTTGATGGCGCCGACTCCGCTCACGCTTGCCGAAACTGCGAGCGTGTTCGGCGAGATGCTGACCTTCCGCGCGCTGCTCGATCAGGCGCCGTCGGCGCGCGAGCGCAAGGCGCTGCTCGCCGCCAAGGTCGAGGACATGATCAACACCGTGGTGCGCCAGATCGCTTTCTACAATTTTGAGCGCAAGGTTCACACCGAGCGGCGCGAGGGCGAGTTGACCAGCGACCGGCTCGGCGAGATCTGGCTCGAGGTGCAGCGCGAGAGCCTAGGTCCCGCGATCGAGCTCAAGGAAGGCTACGAGACGTTCTGGTGCTACATCCCGCACTTCATCCATTCGCCGTTCTACGTCTATGCCTATGCCTTCGGCGATTGCCTGGTGAACTCGCTCTATGCCGTGTACGAGAAGGCCGAAAAGGGCTTTGCCGACCGCTACCTCGAAATGCTCGCGGCAGGCGGCACCAAGCATCACAAGGAGCTGCTCGCGCCGTTCGGGCTTGATGCTTCTGACCCCGGGTTCTGGTCGATGGGTCTCAAAGTGATCGAAAGCCTGATCGACGAGCTCGAAGCCATGGACGAGGGGCCAAGGGCCAAGAAATCCAAGCGCTAGTCGCTCTCTCTCGTTGTACGGACCGTATAACCGAGCTGATGCAGCGGCTTGGCCTGAGGCGCGAACAAGAGTTGCATATCCTCGAGTTGCCGGGCGGAGGCTTCCAGGCCCTCCCCTATGATCCCGACTTCGCGAAGACGATGGAACTCGTCGAGGCCACCGCCCTGATGCTGGCGGTGGCGGCAGGCGAAGTCAGCGAGGAAAGTCTCGCCCGCTGGATCCGGGACAACTGGCCTGACGACGAGCGAAGCGCGTAGCGCGCTCAGTGATGTGCGAAGACGGACGTCGTGCCGTCCTTCTTCAACAATAGCACGTCGTAGGGCTCGAACTCGCCGCCCTGCTCCATGCCCGGAGAGCCGGCCGGCATACCGGGCACGGTGAGCCCGACCGCGTCGGGATGCTCGGCCACGAGGCGCTTGATGTCGGAGGCGGGCACATGGCCCTCGATCACGTAGCCGTCGATCTTGGCGGTGTGGCACGAGGCGAGCGTCTCGCTGATTCCCGCCTGGCGCTTGATCGCCGCAAGCATCGATGGTTCGACCGCGTTGACGGTCACGGCGAAGCCGTTCGACTCGAGATGCTTCACCCAATTTCCGCAGCAGGAGCAAGTGGATGATTTCCACACTTCGATTGCAGTCTCGGCCGCGGCGAAAACGGGCGTGCCCCACAGCAGGGCAATTAAGAGCGCGAGGATTGGTCGTATGGCCATGGGAGTTCCTCCTCTACCGGAAGCATGACTCTGCGCGGCGACACCGACAACCCTCTTTCACCTCGGACTGGGCGCGAGCGCGATGTCGGCGATCACCGGACTGTGATCGGAGCCGAGCCGCGGTCCGGTCCTTGTCGCGATCTTGACGAAGCCCGGCGAGGCGAACACGTGGTCGACGGCGACGAAGGGCAGAAGCGGGGTGCCGTGCACGTGCAGCGGCCAGGTAAAGTGGAACGTGTTGTACCGCTTGAGCTCCGTCGCTTGCGTGAAGCCGGTCAGCTTGTCGGTCCACGGTGTCAAGTTGAAGTCGCCGGCCACGATCAGTGGCCCGTGGTGCTGGCGGACGAAATTCACCAAGGTGAGGACGTCGGCATATTGCAGCGAAGGATAGAAAGGCCGCGCCAAGTGCGCGCCGGCGATCGTCACCTCCATCCCATTTACCTCGATCTTGACGAAGCGCAGCATGAGCGAGGCCCAGGGCGGCATGCCGCCGCGGTCGACGCGGCCGTTCTCGATGAAGCTGTGCTTCGACAGTATCACTAGGCCGTTATCGCCGAGGCTGTAGGGATAGCGCGCGCGAAGCGACTCCTTGAGCTTGTCCCAGTTCGCCGGGGTCATTTCCTGCATCACGACGAGATCGGCATCGGTGTCGGCGAGGAACTTGGCGACGTCGTCGATTCTTTGGTTGTGATACCAGACGTTGAAGGTCACCACCCTCAGGAAGCGCGGGGCGCCTTCTGGCGCCTCCTCCGCACCGCCCTCCAGCGCGAGCGTGAAATGGGTGCAGTTGACGATGGCGAGGAGGAGCGCGAGCACCGTGATAAGGCCACTGCGCGCCGCCGCCGCGAGGGCGAGCACGATAAACATGCCGGCGATGAGGAAGGGGAGGCCGTTATTGACGATGTCGAGCGCCGGGATCCACCTCGCGGCGAGCCCGAGCAGGGTGAGACCCGCGCCGATGGCAAATCCCGCCTTGGCGAGCGTCTTCACAAACGATGGCATGTCGAATTTTGGTCTTTCTTCAGGATGATAGGCGGCAAGCAAGGCGCGCGACGGGAAGCGCCCCTATATGGGGGATCAGGCTCCTTGTCGATAAGGCCACGAAGACGCACCCATGAACGACCGCCAAGAGGACAAGGAAAAGAACCGGTTCAGCGCACGCGCCATGCGCTATGCCTCGGTCGGCGCCAATGTCGGCGGCGTTGCCGCGCGCATCGCCGGACGCCGCCTATTCGGCCTCGACCCCGAGCGCGACAAGGACGCGGCGGCGCTCGCCGCCGCGCTCGGCGGGTTGAAGGGCCCGATCATGAAGGTGGCGCAGCTCCTCGCCACCATCCCCGAGGCGCTTCCCGCCGAATATGCCGCCGAGCTCGGCCAGCTCCAGAGCGCCGCGCCGCCGATGGGCTGGCCCTTCGTCAAGCGGCGCATGGCGGCGGAGCTCGGTCCCGACTGGGAGGCGAAGTTCGCAAGCTTCGAGCACGAGGCCGCGGCCTCTGCTTCGCTCGGGCAAGTGCACCGCGCCCTCGGCCATGACGGGCGCGCACTCGCCGCCAAGCTGCAATATCCCGACATGCAGTCG
>NZ_DASRGO010000083.1:0-19569 GCF_035650995.1 Methyloceanibacter sp.
ACGATGCGGTGAGCCTCGCCGTGTCGTTGTCGCAGAATCCGCCGGGCGAGCGCTATTCGCAGGCGCAGCTCACGCGATCGACCGGCTTTGCCGGCGTCGATGGTCTGTTCCGGCTCCTGCCCGACGGCACCTGCGAGCGCGAACTTGCCATCCTCGAGGTGCACGAAGGCGGACCCGTGGTGATCGACCCCGCGCCGTCGAGCTTCACCACCGCTTCGAGTTATTAAGCCGCGAGTTCGAGAATCAGGCTGTTCAGCACGAGGCGGCCTTCTCGCGTTGCTTTGAGATGCGAGCCGTTCACCGCAATGAGGCCATCGCTTTCGAGTGCGGCGAGACGATCTTGGCTCAATGCGGAGCCGCCGATTGCAGCAAGCCGCGAAAGATCGATCCCTTCGGCGAGGCGAAGGCCCATCAGCAAATATTCCTCTGCGGCGTCCTCCGGGCTCAAGGCCTCGTCGCTCGTGATCCCGTGACCGCTCGCTTCGACCTGCGCTAGCCAACGCTCGGGGGATTTGATCGTGGAGAGCGCGCGCTTCACGCCACCGGTCGTGATGCGGCTATGCGCGCCGGCCCCGACGCCGGCATAGTCGTGCCCGCGCCAATAGAGCAAATTGTGGCGCGATTCAGAACCTGGCCTGGCGTGGTTGGAAATCTCGTAAGCTGGCAACCCGGCCGCCTCGCACATGTCCTGGGTGATGAGGTAAAGCTCTTCGGCCAGTTCCCCGTCCGGAATCTGCAACGAGCCTGCTTCATGGCGCGCGGCGAACGGCGTGCCCTCTTCGATTGTAAGCTGATAGAGCGAGAGATGATCCGCGGCATGATCGAGCGCGCGGGCGAGTTCGTCGCGCCACGCCTGCGCCGTCTGTTCCTCGCGGGCATAAATGAGATCGAACGACACGCGGTCGAAATGGCGCTTGGCGAGCGCAAGCGCGGCAAGCGCTTCGTCTGCCGTGTGCATGCGGCCGAGTGCCCTTAAGCTCCGATCGTCGAGCGCCTGAATCCCGAGCGACAGGCGATTGACGCCGGCCGCGCGGTAGCCTGCGAAATTCTCGGCCTCGACAGATGTCGGATTGGCCTCGAGCGTGATCTCGGCATCTGGCGCGATGCGCCACTGCGCGGCAATCGCTTCGATGATCGTTGCCACGGTGCGAGGCGACATTAGCGACGGCGTGCCGCCGCCGAAGAAGATGCTCGATACGCACCGGTCCGGGGCAAGCGCGACGAAGTGACCGAGCTCTTTCAGATAGCCGGCCAGGAATCTCGCTTCGTCGATGCCGCCGTGGCGGACATGGCTATTGAAGTCGCAATAGGGGCATTTGGCGAGGCAAAACGGCCAATGCACATAGGCCCCGAATGGCTCATCATTCGTCATTGGAATAGGTCGCGGCGATCAGCTTCTCGAAGGCGCGCATGCGGTGCGAAAGTCGATTCTTCAAAGCCGGGTCCATCTCGCCGAACGTCTCGCGATAGCCATCGGGCACGAAGATAGGATCGTAGCCAAAGCCGCGCGAGCCCCGCGGCGGCCAGACGATTTTCCCGTAAACCCTACCCGTGGTCACGATCTCCTCGCCGCTCGGTGCGGCCAGCGCGAGCGCGCAGGTGAAGTTCGCGCGCGTGTAAGCCCCGCCGGTCGCGCTAAGCTCGTCATACACCCGCGCCATAGCAAGATCGAAGTCCCTGCCGGGTCCCCCCCAACGCGCCGACTGGACGCCCGGCTGCCCGCCGAGCGCTTCGACTTCGAGGCCCGAATCGTCGGCGATCGCAAGCAGCCGCGCGCTTTGCGCCGCCGCGCGGGCCTTGATCAGCGCGTTCGCTTCGAAACTTTCGCCCGTCTCTTCCGGCTCGGCGAGGCCGAGGCTTCCCGCCGAGACGCAAGCGATGCCGTAAGGCGCAAACAACTCGCCGAGCTCCCTCACCTTGCCCTCGTTGTGGCTGGCGACGGCGAGCTTCGATCCGCGATGCAGCGTGCCGGGGTTAAGCAACGGTGATCTTCTGCAATTGCACGAGCTCGGCGATGCCCTTGCGCGCGAGCGCCATCAATGTGTCGAACTGCTCCTGGCTGAAAGGCTCGGTCTCGGCCGTGCCCTGCACTTCGACGATGCCGCCGGAGCCCGTCATCACGAAATTCGCGTCGGCGTCGGCCTCCGAATCCTCGGCATAGTCGAGGTCGAGCACCGCCTCTCCGCCATAGAGCCCGCACGAGACCGCGGCAACGTGGTCGCGCAACACGCCCGGCTTCACCATGTTACGCGCCTCCATCCAGGCGATCGCGTCATGGAGCGCAATCCACGCGCCGGTGATCGAGGCGGTGCGGGTGCCGCCGTCGGCCTGGAGCACATCGCAATCGACGATGATCTGCCGCTCGCCGAGGCCGGCAAGATCGGTGACGGCGCGGAGCGAGCGGCCGATCAGGCGCTGGATCTCCTGCGTGCGCCCAGTCTGCTTGCCAGCAGAGGCCTCGCGGCGCGTGCGCTCTGTGGTCGCGCGCGGCAGCATGCCGTACTCGGCGGTGACCCAGCCGCGTCCCTGGCCCTTGAGCCACGGGGGCACGGGCTCTCCCGCGGTCGCGGTGCACAGCACATGAGTATCGCCGAAGCGGACGAGGCAAGAGCCTTCGGCGTGCCGCGAGACGGCGCGCTCGAAGCTGATGGGGCGGAGCGCGTCGGCGGCGCGCTTTGACGGGCGGACGATGGCGAAATCTCCTCGGGATTATGACCGCAAGGCGCGCACCCTAGAGGAGCCTTGCACCGGAAAAAAGCCCCTTTGCGCTCGCCACCAAGAGCCGCGCCATTGCATACTGGCGCGGCTTGCGCGATCGAGGGATTTGATCTTGAGGGAGGAGATGGCGAGCGAAGCTCTGTCGTCCGGGTTCGGAAGCCGCCCGCAAGCGCCCGCGCCTGAGGGTGCGACGCCGGTAATGGCGCAATATCTCGAGATCAAAGCGGCGAACGCCGACTGCCTCCTGTTCTACCGCATGGGCGATTTCTACGAGCTGTTCTTCGAGGACGCGGAAATCGCCTCGCGCGCGCTTGGCATCGCGTTGACCAAGCGCGGCAAGCATCAAGGCGAGGACATTCCGATGTGCGGCGTACCGGTGCGCTCGGCCGACGACTATCTCCAGCGCCTCATCGCCCAAGGCCACCGTGTCGCCGTCTGCGAGCAGCTCGAAGATCCCGCCGAGGCGCGTAAACGCGGTTCGAAGGCGGTCGTGCGTCGCGACGTGGTCCGTCTCGTCACGCCGGGCACGCTCACCGAGGAGAGCCTGCTCGATGCCCGTGCGCACAATTTCCTCACCGCGCTGTTCCGCTCGCCGCAGCAGGAGAACGGCGAGACGCTGCTTGCCCTTGCCTCGCTCGACATCTCGACCGGAGATCTCATCGCAACAACGGTCAAGGCGGGCGACCTTCCTGGCGAGCTTGCGCGGCTCAAGCCCGGCGAGGTCTTGGTCGGCGATGATCTCTCCGGCGACGCCGAGCTTCGCAAATGGATCGGCGAGGCGGGCGCCGCGCTCACGCCGGCCCCTCGCGCCCATTTCGATTCGCTTCGCGGAGAGCGCGTTCTCAAGCAGCGGCTCGGAGTCGCGACGCTCGATGCCTTCGGCGAGTTCAGCCGCGCCGAGCTTGCCGCGCTGTCGGGTCTCCTCACTTACGTCGAGATCACCCAGGTCGGCCGTGCGCCTCTGTTGCGCCCGCCGCGGAAAGAGAGCGCCGGCAGTCTCCTCGTCATCGATGCGGCGACCCGCGCCAATCTCGAGCTCATCCGCTCGAACCGGGGCGAGCAGGCGGGAAGCCTGCTCGCTGCCATCGACCGCACCGTCACGGCAGCAGGTGCGCGCGAGCTTGCGAGCCGGCTCGGCAGCCCTTTGACCGACGTTGCCACTTTGAATGCGCGGCTCGACGCCGTCGCCTATCTCGTCGGCGAGCAAAGACTTCGCCAGGCCTTGCGCGAGGACTTGAAGGCGGCGCCCGACCTCGCTCGCGCACTGGCGCGCCTTGCCTTGGGCCGGGGCGGACCACGCGATCTCGGCGCGGTCGCCGCCGCGATCCGCGCGGCCCACGCTCTTGCCGCAAACCTGTCGCGCACCGCCCGCGCCCTCGGCCTTCCGGGAGAACTCGCCTCGATCACGGAGCGCCTCGAAGCATCGCCGTCGCATCTCGAAAAGGCGCTATCGGCGGCTCTTGCCGAGAGCCTACCGGCAAACGCGCGCGACGGCGGCTTCATCAGGGAAGGCGCAAGCGCCGAGCTCGACGAACAGCGGCAATTGCGCGACGGCAGCCGCCAGGTGATCGCAGGCCTGCAGGCGACCTACGCCGAGGCAACGGGTATCAAGTCGCTCAAAGTGCGCCACAACAACGTGCTCGGCTATTTCGTCGAGGTGACTGCGACCAATGCCGGCGTGCTGGCGAAGCCGCCGCATGCCGAAACCTTCCTCCATCGTCAGACGCTCGCCAACGTGATGCGCTTCTCGACGCGAGAGCTTGCCGAGCTCGAGGCGCGCATCACCCAAGCCGCCGACCGCGCGCTTGCGCTCGAGCTGGAATATTTCGCGCGACTCTGCGACCGCGTGCTCGCCGAGCAGAAGACCCTCGCCGGAGCAAGCGCGGCACTGGCCGAGCTCGATCATTATGCCGGTCTCGCTGAGCTTGCCGTCGAGCAGAGCTATGTACGCCCCAAGATCGACAGGAGCCTCGTCTTCGCCGTCGAAGAGGGCCGCCACCCGATGGTCGAGCAGACCTTGCGCCGGGGCGGCGGCGGAAGTTTCGTCGGCAACGATTGCCAGCTCGGCGACGGCGGCGAGGCGACGCGCATCCTCCTCGTGACCGGGCCCAACATGGCGGGCAAGTCGACCTTCCTGCGCCAGAACGCGCTCATCGTTGCGCTGGCGCAATCGGGTGCGTTCGTGCCGGCCAAGAGCGCTTCGATCGGCATTGTCGACCGGCTGTTCAGCCGCGTCGGCGCGGCCGACGATCTCGCCCGCGGCCGCTCGACCTTCATGGTCGAGATGGTGGAAACCGCCGCCATCCTCAACCAGGCGACGGAGCGGTCCTTCGTCGTGCTTGACGAGATCGGACGCGGCACCGCGACCTTCGACGGGCTCTCGATCGCCTGGGCCGCGCTCGAATATCTGCACGCTGTGAACAGGAGCCGCGTGCTGTTCGCCACCCACTATCACGAGCTCACCGCCCTTGCGGATAAGTTGCCGCACGCGGCCAATTCCACCGTCGAGGTCAAGGAGTGGCACGACGAGATCGTATTTCTCTATCGCGTGGTGCGCGGTACCGCCGACCGCTCCTACGGCATCCACGTGGCGAAGCTCGCCGGCCTTCCGCCCGAGGTGCTGGCGCGCGCGAACGAGGTGCTGGCCGCACTCGAGAAGGCCGACGGCCGCCCCAAGCCGTCTGAGCTTGCCGAAGATTTGCCGCTGTTTCAGGCGGCGAAAGGTGCGGCGAGGCCCAGTCAAGTCTTGCCGGTCGAGCGGGCGCTTTCAGAGCTTAATCCCGACGCCATGACGCCGAAGCAGGCACTCGATGCCCTCTACCGGTTGAAAGCTCTGGTTCGGCCCGAGACTTGATGCCGTGGTAGAATGCGGCGTGCTGGGGGTAGCGGAGGCGGTCACAGTGAGCGAGGCTCCCGACGAAGCCCCAAAGGGAATGCCGCAATATCCGTCAATGCCGGAGATCGCCGGCAATGATGCGGTCGCCGTCTGGAGGGCGGGCAGATTCCTTCTGGTGCTGCTCTTGGACCTCAAGCCGCGATCGGCGCGCGTGATTGGCGAGGCGGCAGCGAGCAGTCTCCATTACAATGCCACGCTCGCGGTTCTCGATCAGGAGCTTAACGCCCCGCAAATGTACATCACGCTTGAAACGAGCGCCGGCGGCACGTTTTTTTGCCGCTTCAACGAGCGGGGCGTACAGGAGAATTTCGGCCCCGTGTCCAAAATGAGCCTCGGCGATTTCATCGCCAGGGCCATTGATATGTTTAGGCAGCATTTCAATTTTTCTGGCGAGATCGCGAATACGATATTGAGGCCCGAGCCCGACGTTCCGGCCAAGAACTAGCTCGTTGAGACGGATGGACCAGCCAGCGATCAGACAAGCCCCGTATTTCGATCCCGATCTCCTGCGCGCGGAGACCGCCCGGCTTGCCCAGGTCTATTCGGGACAGGACAACGCGCTGCGCAAGGCCCTGGTGGTGCGGCTGCGCCGGCTCGTCGAGGAGGCCCGCGCCTCCGCTAGGCGCCAGCTCGAGCAGGATGGCGACGGCAGGGCCTGCGCCGAGGGCCTGTCGGCCTTCCAGGATGCGCTGATCAAGCTCGCCTTCGAGTTCACCACTACCCACGTTTATCGCGCCGACAATCCTTCGACGGCGGAGCGCATGGCGGTCGTGGCGCAAGGCGGCTACGGCCGCGGGCTGCTCGCGCCGGGTTCGGACATCGATCTGCTCTTCCTGCTGCCCTACAAGCAGACCGCCTGGGGCGAGAGCGTCGCCGAGTACATGCTCTATCTCTTGTGGGATCTCGGCTTCAAGGTCGGGCACGCCACCCGCAACATCGATCAATGCGTGCGGCTCAGCCACTCCGACATGACCATCCGCACGGCGTTGCTCGACGCGCGCCTGATTTTCGGCGACCAAGCGCTCTACGCGGACTTCGAGAAGCGCTTCCGTACCGAAGTGCTGGAAGGCAATGCGCGGCCCTTTGTCGAGGCCAAGCTCGCCGAGCAGAATGCTCGTCATGCCCGCGCCGGCGCCTCGCGCTATCTTGTTGAGCCGAACGTCAAGGACGGGAAGGGCGGCCTGCGCGATCTGCATACGCTGCACTGGCTCGCCAAGCATCTCTATCCCGACAAGGCCGAGGCTGAGTTCGTCGAGGCCGGCGTGTTCACGGCCCACGAATATCGGAGCTTCCGCCGCTGTGAAAGCTTCCTGTGGACGGTGCGCTGCGAGCTTCACTTCCTCACCGGGCGGCCCGAGGAGCGGCTCAACTTCGACGTTCAGCAGCAGATGGCCGAGCGTCTCGGCTACCGGCGCAAGGGGGGCCTAAGCGGCGTCGAGCGCTTCATGCGGCACTACTTCCTGGTGGCCAAGGAGGTCGGCGATCTGACCGGCATCGTCTGTTCGGCCCTCGAGATCAAGCAGCTCAAGTCGCTGCCCTCGCTCGATACGCTGCTCGCGCCGTTCAGCTGGCGGCGCCGGGCGCGGCTGCGGCGCACCTCTGATTTTCGCATCGAAAACGCCCGCATCTACGCCGTCAACAAGGACATCTTCGCCAAGGATCCGGTCAACTTCATCCGCCTGTTCGTGGCGGCCGACGAGAATCGCGCCTCCTTTTCGCCCGAGGTCTTGCGCCAGGTGCGTGCCAACTTCCGCCTCATCGACGACGATCTCCGCAACAACCCGACCGCCAACCGGCTGTTCCTGCGCATCCTGACCGACTCGCGCGATCCCGAAGCGGTGTTGCGCAAAATGAACGAGGCCGGCGTGCTCGGCCGCTTCATCACCGATTTCGGCCGCGTGGTCTCGATGATGCAATTCAACATGTATCACCACTTCACGGTGGATGAGCACCTGATCCGCACCATCGGCTACCTGTCCGGCATCGAGCGCGGTAAATACGCGATCGAGCACCCGGTCTCGACGGAGATCGTGCGCACCATCGACAATCGCCGTGCGCTCTATGTCGCGGCCTTCCTCCACGACATCGCCAAGGGCCGCGACGAGGACCACTCGATCGCCGGCGCCCGCATCGCCCGCGAGCTTGGACCGCGCCTCGGCCTCACGCCGTCAGAGACCGAAACCGCCGCGTGGCTCGTCGAGCATCACCTCGCCATGAGCCTGTTCGCTCAGAGCCGCGACCTGAACGACGCCAAGACCATCCGCGACTTCGCCGCTCTGGTGCAGAGCCGCGAGCGGCTGAAGCTGCTGCTTGTGCTCACCGTCGCCGACATTCAGGCGGTCGGGCCCGGCGTCTGGACCGGCTGGAAGGGCCAGCTCCTGCGCACGCTCTATTTCGAGACCGAGCCTCTGCTCGGCGGCGGCCACATCACCCTGACGCGGAGCGAACGCGTCGGCCGCGCCCAGGATGCGCTCCGCGAGCGGCTGGCCGGCTGGCCGAGCCAGGAGCTCGAGCATTTTATCGCCCGCCATTATCCGTCCTATTGGCTGAGGACCGATCTCGACGTCATCGCCGAGCACGCCAAGCTGATCCGCGACGCGGAGGCCGAGGGCCGCTCGCTCGTCACCCATATCTCGACCGACGCCTTCCGCGGCGTCACCGAGATCACCCTGCTTGCGCCCAACCATCCGCGCCTGCTTGCGCTCGTTGCCGGCGCCTGCACCGGGGGCGGCGCCAACATCGTCGATGCCCAGATCTCGACCACGCGGGACGGCATGGCGCTCGACACTATCCACCTCGAACGCGAGTTCGATCAGGCGGAGGACGAGGAGCGCCGCGCCGGGCGCATCGCCCAAACCATCGAGCGCCTGCTCAAGGGCGAGGCGCGGCTTGCCGAGGTTCTTTCGGGCAAGCGGAAGCCGAAGGCCAAGCTCTCGGCCTTCACCGTCGAGCCGCAGGTGGTGATCGACAACACTTTGTCCGACGCGCTCACCGTGATCGAGATCAACGGACTCGACCGGCCGGGCCTGCTCTATGACGTGACGCGCGAGATTTCCGATCTCAACCTCGATATCGCCTCGGCCCACATCGCCACCTTCGGCGAGAAGGCGGTCGATGTGTTCTACGTGACCGACCTTACCGGCAAGAAGATCACGAGCTCGAGCCGCGAGGCGGCGATCCGCGAGCGCCTGATGAAGGCGCTACAGGCCGGTCAGGACGCCGCGTTGGTCCCCGCTTGAGTTGGGCGTCCTTCCCTTGAAACGAATCCGTCATGCCCGGCCTTGTGCCGGGCATCCACGATTTTCAATCTCTGCTGCGAAGCAAACCGTGGATGGCCGGGATAAACCGGGTCATGACGGTCATACGGGCAAAGGGTCGGGGACATGAAGCTCTATCGCGGGTTCGCCACGGTTGGCGCCATGACCATCTTGAGCCGCGTGCTCGGCTTCGCGCGCGACGTCCTGATCGCCGCCGTGCTCGGCACCTCCTTCGTGGCCGACGCCTTCTTCGTGGCCTTTCGCGTGCCCAACATGTTCCGCAGGCTGTTTGCCGAAGGCGCCTTCGATGCCGCCTTCATCCCGCTCTTTGCCAGGCGCATGCACGAGGATGGGCTCGCGGCGGCCCGCGCCTTCGCCGGGCAGGCTCTTTCCGGGCTGACCGTGCTTCTCGTCGCCGTCGTTATCCTTGGCGAGATCGCCATGCCGTGGTTCATGCTCCTGCTCGCGCCGGGCTTCCACGAAGATGCCGAGAAGTTCGCGCTCGCCGTTCTGCTCGCGCGCATCGCGCTCCCCTATCTCGTATGCATGTCGCTGGTCGCGCTCTATACCGGCGTGCTCAACGCGCAAGGCCGCTTCGCCGTCGCTGCCTTCACGCCGAGCCTGCTCAACATCGTGCTCATTATTGTGCTGCTCGGTCTTGTCGCGACCGGCAACACCGACAAGGGTCAGGCCGGCATGGCGCTCGCCTGGGGCATCGTCCTGTCGGGTCTGCTCCAGGTCGTGGTCATCGCGGTCGCCGCCGCGCGGACGTCGATGCACCTGCCGCTGACGCGCCCGAGGCTCACCCCCGACATGAGCCGGCTCGTGGCGCTCGCCGTCCCGGGCATGGTCGCCGGCGGCATCGGCCAGCTCACCGGCGTGATCTCGACCATCATCGCCACGCTCCAGGATCGCGTCGTGTCCTGGCTCTATTACGCCGAGCGCATCGTGCAACTCCCGCTCGGCGTCATCGGCGTCGCGGTGGGCGTGGTGCTGCTTCCCGATCTCAGCCACAAGCTTCGCACCGGCGACCATCGCGCGGTGATCAGAAGCGAGAACCGCGCGCTCGAATTCGCCCTTCTCCTCACTCTTCCAGCCGCAGCCGCGCTCATCCTCGCCGCGACCCCGATCATGCGCGTCCTGTTCCAGCACGGTGCCTTCACCGCGGCCGACACCGATGCGACGTCCGCGATACTGTCGGCGCTCGCGCTCGGCCTTCCGGCTTACGTCATCATCAAGGTGCTGCACCCGAGCTTCTTCGCCCGCGAGGACACGCGGACGCCGATGATCTTCGCCGCTGTTTCGATGGGCGCCAATGTCGTGCTGAGCCTGATTTTGTTTCTTGCCATCGGCGGGACCGGCATTGCCGTCGCCGCCATGCTCTCGGGCTGGATCAATGTCGCGCTGCTCGTCATGGCCTTGAAACGGCGCGGAGAATTTGCCCTCGATGCAGCATTCCGGCGCGCGATCCTCGGCATCGTGGCCGCAACGGTCTGCATGAGCGTCGCGGTTTATGGCCTCGAGCGCATGCTCGATCCCTACCTCGTGCCGTCGCGCAGCCTCGCAGCGCAGGTCGCGGCGCTCTTTGCCCTCGTCGCAGGCGGGCTCCTCGTCTACGCAGTCTCGGCGCAAGTCTTCGGCGCGGCGAAATTCCGCGAGCTGATCAAAGAGCTTAGGCCCTGACGCCAGGAGGGTTGGCGGGTCCCCCAGCCTCGTCTATGCTGCGATGCAGCAAGGGGGATGACATGCAAGGACGGCCGCGCCGGAGCGTGCTCTATATGCCCGGTTCGAACGAGCGGGCGCTCGAGAAGGCGAAGACCATCCCGGCCGACGCGCTCATCTTCGATCTCGAAGATGCGGTGGCCCCCGACGCCAAGGAACTCGCCCGCGATCAGGTCTGCGCTGCGGTCAAGAACGGCGGCTATGGCGGCCGCGAGATCGTGATCAGGGTGAACGCGCTCGAGACTCCCTGGGGCACCGGAGACCTGCTCGCCGCTTGCGAGGCGGAGCCCGACGCCATCCTCGTGCCCAAGGTGGTGCATCCCGGCGACATCATCAGCGCCGCCAAGATCCTGCAAAGCGTGCATGCGGCCGAGAAGATCAGGCTGTGGGCGATGATGGAAACGCCGATGGCGATCTTGAACGCGCGCACGATCGCTGCCACCGCGGTGTATGCCGAGAACCGGTTATGCTGCCTCGTCATGGGCACCAATGACTTGATCAAGGAGTCGCGCGCCCGCGCCCTGCATGACCGCTTCGCCGTCGTGCCGTGGCTCGCCATGACCCTCGTCGCCGCGCGCGCCTACCACCTCGATATCATTGACGGCGTCTACAACGATTTCAGGGACGAGATCGGTCTCCGTGAGGAATGCGAGCGCGGCCGTATCCTCGGCATGGACGGCAAGACGCTGATCCATCCGAGCCAAGTCGAGCCGTGCAACGAGATTTTCTCGCCGACCGAGGAGGAGGTCGATTGGTCGCGCAAGGTCATCGCCGCTTTCCGCCGGCCCGAGAATGCCAAGAAGGGCGTCATCGTCATCGAGGGCCGCATGGTCGAGCGGCTCCATCTCGGCATGGCCGAGCGCACGGTGTCGATCGCCGAACAAATCCGCGAGATGGAGATGGCTTGCGGGTAGCGCTGGGGCGAGCATCAGAGCAGGGCGGAGAAAATCCGGACGCTCGATCAATCACTGCAGACGCTCGATCATTTCTTTTCCGCGTGGCGAAAGCTAGCTAACCGCGCACACGCCGCACCGTCGTGAGCGACGCGCGGCGGTTTCCGCGACACCAGGAGATACGATGCAGAAAGTTCTCATTACTGCGCTTGCCCTCACCAGCCTCGGCGTTTTGACCACGCCGGCCGCCGCCTCGAAGAAGTGCCGCAGTGCGCTCTCGCATTGCATCGTGAAGAGCAGTCACTGCTCCGACAAGAAGAGTTGCCAGCAAGACTGCCTCGACAAGTACAACTATTGCACCGTGAGCCACGACATGGGCAGCGGCAAGCCGGCCGAGCAGCCGGAAAAAATGTAGCCGAGGGACAGCAAATGAACCTCTACGTTATTCGGCGCCCAGGCGCTTGGGCGAGCTTGCAGGAGCTCGAAGCTGCGGGCGCGAAGTCGGCCAGAATCGGCAACGAGGAAATGCACGACCGCGTGCGCTGGATCAGAAGTTACGTCGTCAAGGAGCCCGACGGCCGGTTCGGCACCGTGTGCATCTACGAGGCGCGCGATCCGCAATCGATCCGCGAGCACGCTCGCCGCGTCGGCATGCCGGGCGACCAAATATTTCCGGTGCTGAGAACGATCGTCGTCCGCGACGATCCCAAGGACGCCACCGAAGCGGCCTAAAGCAGCGGCGCCGCCGCCAGGCGGCGCCGTCTCCCCCTCCGACGAGGCTTGCGCGCGTCCCCCGGTCACGCCATAACCCGCCCGTCGATCAGGGGCGAGGAATGCAAAGGGCCAAGACCAAAACCAAGACGCGCGTGTTCTCGGGCGTGCAGCCGACCGGCAATCTCCATCTCGGCAACTATCTCGGCGCCATCACCAAGTTCGTGGCGCTCCAGGCCGAGCATGACTGCCTCTATTGCGTGGTCGATCTCCACGCCATCACCGTGTTCCAGGACCCTGATGAGCTCGCCAAGAACACGCGCGAGGTGACGGCAGCCTTCATCGCCTCGGGCATCGACCCCGGGCGCCATATCGTGTTCAATCAGAGCCAGGTGTCGGGCCACGCGGAGCTTGCCTGGATTTTCAACTGCGTGGCGCGCATCGGCTGGCTGAACCGCATGACGCAGTTCAAGGAGAAGGCCGGCAAGGACCGCGAGAATGCTTCGGCCGGTCTTTACGTCTATCCGAACCTGATGGCCGCCGACATTCTGCTCTACCACGCCACCCACGTTCCCGTCGGCGAGGATCAGAAGCAGCATCTCGAGCTTGCCCGCGACATCGCCCAGAAGTTCAACAACGACTTCGCCAAGACGATCGCGCGTGAGGGCTATGAAGGCGGCTTCTTTCCGCTGCCCGAGCCGCTCATCACCGGTCCCGCCACAAGAGTGATGAATTTGCGCGACGGCACCCGCAAGATGTCGAAGTCGGATGAGAGCGACATGACGCGGATCAACCTCACCGACGATGCCGACGCCATCGCCAAGAAGATCAGGAAGGCGAAGACCGACCCCGAGCCACTGCCTTCTGAAGCGAAGGGCCTCGAGACGAGGCCGGAGGCCGACAATCTCGTCGGCATTTTCGCCGGCCTCGCCGAGACCTCGAAGGAGGCCGTGTTGCGCGATTTCGGCGGCTCGCCCTTCTCGAAGTTCAAAGAGGCGTTGGCCGAGCTCGCGGCGGCGAAGCTCAATCCGATCGGGGAGGAGATGCGTCGTCTCATGGCCGATCCGGTCGAGATCGACCGCATCCTCGACGACGGCGCGCGCCGCGCTCACGCCATCGCCGACCCGATCCTCGCCAAGACCAAGGACATCGTCGGCTTCATCCGGAGCTGATGCTTTTCGCCCGATCTCGCCGATTTACTTTCATCTCCCCAAGGGGGAGCAGGAGTGCGTTTCTGCTTCGAGGATTAAGCGTCAGCCTCCACCCCGGTGCCGATCTGGCAGGTGACGCCGGTGCCGCCAAGCCCGCAGTAGCCGTGCGGGTTCTTGGCGAGGTATTGCTGGTGGTAGTCCTCGGCGAAATAGAACTCGGGCGCCGGCAGGATCTCGGTGGTGATCGGTCCGAGCCCGCGCGCTTTCAGCGCCTTCTCGTAGGATGCCTTCGCGGCTTCCGCGGCACGGTGCTGCTCGTCGGTGAAATAATAGATGCCGGAGCGATATTGCGTGCCGACGTCGTTGCCCTGGCGCATGCCTTGGGTCGGGTCGTGCGCCTCGAAGAAGGTCTTTAGCAGCTCGGCGTAGCTGACCTTGGCCGGATCGTAGACGACGAGCACAGCCTCGTTGTGCCCGGTCATGCCAGTGCACACCTCCTCGTAGGTCGGGTTCGGCGTAAAGCCGCCGGCGTAGCCGACCGCCGTCACGTAGACGCCCGGGATCTGCCAGAACTTCCGCTCGGCGCCCCAGAAACAGCCGAGCCCGAATAGTGCCTTCATCGCGCCTTCGGAGTAGGGGCCTTTAAGCGCCGCTCCGCTCACGTAGTGCGAGGAGGCCGTGGGGATGAGGCTTGCCCGCCCGGGCAATGCCTTGTCGGGAGAGGGAAGGGCTGAGGGCTTGCGCTTCAGAGTGAACATTTGGTCTCCTCGTGGCTGCCCCCCGACAGCTCCTAGTTGATGAATATCTCGACCGGCTTCCGCTTCTGTCCGAACCAATAGAGCAGGACGCCGAGGATGCCGAACACGACCCAGGTCGGCGCGTTCAGCACGCTCGTGATCACCGGGTCCCAGACGGCCGGCCCGGCATGGCTCACGACCCAGGCCTTGGCTGCGTCCAGGCTCTGCGCATTGAGCGCTTTCCATTGCTCGCCCATGGGCGTGACCACCCAGGCGCCGCCGCCCGCAAGACTCTTGGTGGCATCGACCACGGCGGCGACCATGGCGATCAGAAGAAGCCAGACGCCGATGACGCGCAGCAGAAACAGCATGGCTCGATTTCGCGATCGTTAGGGAGTTTCCTGCCCCTACATAAGCCATCGGCGGCTTCCGTTCAAACCGGCGCGACATCAGCTTTGCGTGAGCCCGGCCTCTAGACGCTCGCCGCGAGACCCAGCTGCTCGGCGACCCCGAATAGCGGCTTGTCCCGCGTCCACAGCCGTGCCCCCGCCGTCAATTTCGTCGCGGCGAGGAGATGCGCGTCCACATAGCCAATTCCGCTGCCGGCCAGTGCGCCCGCTTCGATGAAGTGCAAGACTTCCACCGGCGAGGCGACGACCGCCGAAGGAAGGTTCTGCAAAGTCTCGAGGATGAGTTCGCGCTGGTGCAGGACGCCGAGCGCGAGCTCGCCGACGATGACGGGATGGATCAAGACTCGCGAGGCGTCGAGCAGTTTTGCCAACGCCCGGTCGCCCTTGCGCAGGTGGTCGACCCAGACCGAAGTGTCCGTCAGGATCACGCCGACCGTTGCCGCCGCCGCGGAGGCGCGGCGATCTCGGGCTCGCTCCCCCCAAGCCGGGCCAAGCGCCGTGCGCTCTCGCGCTCGATCAGGGCCTTGAGCGCCTCGCGGACCAAGGCCGACTTTTCCTTAAGCCCGGTGAAGGCCTGGGCCTTGGCCAGAAGCTCGTCGTCGAGTGCGAGCGTGGTTCGCATAAGCACGAATTTATCATCATTCGATGATCAATTCTATGCCTATGGCGGGCGCCGGAGACCTGGGCTCCAACCGTATTGAACCGAAGGGTCGCTTCGCTATAGTGCGGCCCCTTGCTTTCCGAGACTGGAGGGGTGGCCGAGTGGTCGAAGGCGCACGCCTGGAAAGTGTGTAGGCGGGCAACCGTCTCAAGGGTTCGAATCCCTTCCCCTCCGCCATCGTCCGGCGCGCCGCTGTCCGCGGCAGGCGCGGGAACATGGCAGACCCAGGACATAAAAAGGCGCCTGCCGAAGGGCAGGCGCCAATGGTTGGGCATCTCGTTCGGGAAGCGGCTATTGGCCCTGTGACATGCAACCTTCGTAATTGGTCTGGCACTGGCGTTCGCAGCCCGAGGCGCCGCCGCACCCATCCATGCACTGACTATAGTTGTAGTCACACGCGTCCGAGTGAGCATCGGCCAATCTTGTCATCGTATCCTTTGCGTATCCCAGCGAGGCCGTGGCGGCCAAAGCCGTAGCGGCGACGAATATCTGCAAAGCTAATCTTTTCATGTTTCCCCTCACGAGGATGGTGGTTGCTTCAATAACTTCAGGCCGATCATGCCGACAGCCTGCATGGCGCAGCCGCTCCGAACCTGCCACAAAAGAGGGGCTCGTGCGAGAGCCGTCCCTGTAGCAAACGGCCTCGAAGCCATGATCCGGAGCATCCGGAATGTCTCTAGCGGGCATCCGTACAATCAATCGGTCACGAAAGCGCGCACAGGCTTTCCCTGGCCTTGGTCCAACCAGTTGCGCGTGACGCACCAGAAGGTGTTGCCTGAGCCCGCATTGGCGTTCGCGCACGCCTCTTCCGTTTGGTAACGGTCGTCGCGGACGGCGAGCACGGGCAAATTGTTGACGAGAGTCACGTATATGCACACCCATTCCATGCCGCCTCTCCCCTATCAGGCCTCGCAACGAGTAACTCTACGAAACAATGACCCAAGTCATCCAGAACGTCTCCGACACCGCCTTTCTGGTCGCCGGCTTTCGCGCTGCCGAGATGGAGCGCGAGACGCCGCTGTTCCGCGATCCGCTTGCCGCCAAGCTCGCCGGCGAGCATGGCAGGAACATCCTTGCCGCCGTGCCGAAGGCCTTCCTCGGCGCCTGGTCGGTGGTGATCAGGACCGTCATCATCGATCGCCTGATCGAGCGCGCGGTCCGAGAGGGCGTTGACACGATCCTCAATCTCGGCGCCGGCCTCGACACCAGGCCCTATCGCATGGATCTACCGCGCTCTCTGCGCTGGATTGAGGTTGACTATCCGCACGTGATCGAGCTGAAGGAAACGCGCCTTGCCGAAGAGGCGCCGCGCTGCCGGCTCGAGCGCGTCGCTCTCGACCTCACCGATCGCGAGGCGCGCCAGGCGTTTCTCGGCGGGATCGACGCCCAGGCGGAAAAGATCCTGGTGCTGACCGAGGGCGTGACGCCCTATTTGACGGAAGCCGATGTCGGCGATCTCGCCGACGATCTCCGCAAGGTGGCGAAGGCCCGCTACTGGATCATCGACTATTTTTCGCCCGAGGCGCTCAAATACGGCGCGCGGCTCCGCAAAAAATTCATGCGCAACGCCCCGTTTCAATTCACGCCGAAGGACTGGTTCGCCTTCTTCGCCTCCCACGGCTGGAAGCCGGACGAGGTGCGCTACATCTCCGAGGAGGCCGACCGGCTCGGGCGCCCGGCACCGTTGCCCCTGTGGTTGCAGCTCTGGGTGAAGGCGGCAAGCGTTTTCGCCTCGCGTGCACGCCGCGATCGAATGCGGCGCTTTGCCGCCTATGTGCTGCTCACCCCGAAGTAGCGGTCTTCTCAGGCCGCTTTGAGCACGATGACGAGATCCGTCGCCTCGGGTGGATGCGGCGTGAGCCTCGTATAGGAGGTATCGCTCCAGCTTGCGATCTTCACCACCACGCCGGTCTCGGCTCCGCTTTCCGCGGGCTCAGCAGGTTCGACGATGTTAAGGCCGCTGCGATCGAGGAAGAAGGTGTGATCGCCAAACAGCTCGTTGAATTGTGCGGTTGCCGGATGATTTTCCGGCAGCGCCTGGGCGTTGAACTGTGACAAGGTGCATTCGACCAGTTTGGGCGACATTTTCATCGCGAAAAGCTCCCTTTCTTCGGTCACGGCCGCCACAGCGGCCTCGAATCTCCGGTTGGCGGTCTCCGCCCTCCAGGGAACAATGCCTCTCGGTCCGAAAACCAAAGGCACGGCAAATGGTTTCACGCTTCCGGCCCGCTTGGCTGACTAGGTCTCGTGCCGGCCCTTCCCGCCTGGGGCCTCTTGAAAATGAAGTCTTGCCGTCCGGTCCTTGATTGCTGCAACTCTGCCTAGCCAACGAAACGGCGGGCGAGATGGTTGACGAGCACACCTTGCGGGTCTTGGAAAAGCGCCTCGGGCGCCGCCATGCCAAGGCGCGGCTCGGCATCGAAAAGGATCACGAGGCGCAGGTCTTCGGCCAGGGCATCAACTTCTTCCACATCGAGAATCTTCCGCTCTCGCACGCCTTGATCCGGGCAGTGTTGATCGTAACGGGATTGTATTGGCGCGGGCTCGACAACGCGGGCAAGGTCGATCTGCGCGAGAACCGCATCGCCCTGCCGCGCCTTCCGCGCGCCTTCGATGGCTTCACCATCCTCCAGCTCAGCGATCTTCACGTCGAAATGAGCGAAGCCGCGATGGAGCGGACGGCCGATCTCCTCGGCAACCTTCGCTACGATCTTTGCGTGCTCACCGGCGATTATCGCGCCAAGACCTGGGGCCCCTACGAGGCGGCGATGTCGGGCATGAGGCGCCTGCGCGGGGTCCTTCGCGGAGAGGTCTACGGCGTGCTCGGCAATCACGACACGATCCTGATGGTTCCGAGCTTGGAGGCGATGGACGTCAGGATGCTGCTGAACGAAAGCGTCGTCATCGAGCGGGGCGGAGAACGCATTCACCTCGCCGGAATCGATGACGCTCATTTCTACCGCATGGACAATCTGGAGAAGGCCGCTGCGGACATTCCGCACGATGCGTTTTCGATCCTGATCACGCACACGCCGGAAATCTACAAGCAGGCCGCGCACGCCGATTTCGATCTTCTGCTGAGCGGCCACACCCATGGCGGCCAGATCTGCCTTCCCGGCGGAATTCCGATCACACTCGATTCGGTTCTGCCGCGCCGCATGGGCGCAGGCGCTTGGCGCTATCACGACATGGTCGGCTACACCTCGGTCGGCGCCGGCTCCTCGGTCGTTCCCGTGCGCTTCAACTGCCCGCCGGAGATCACGCTGCATCGCCTCGAGGCACGACCCTAGCGGTCGGCCGATCAATACGGCGTATCGCGCAGCTTCAAGCGAAAGAGGATGCGCGAAACGACCAGCGCGCCGACAAGGAAGATCGCGGTCCCGCCGATGATGCCGAGCCAGCCGATAGGCACGAGCAAGCGGCTCGCGAGCAGCGGGAACAGCGACTCAGGAATATGATCGAGCCCGAGAGCCATGCTGCCCGGAGCGAGTCCGAGCCTCCGCTTGATGAAACTCGAAAAGAGGTCGCCGACGACGGCGCCTGCGGCGACGAGCGCGCCGACCTCCCAGTCCAGTCCCACAGCCGGCGCCGCCAGCGACGTGGCGAGCAGCGCAACCAGAACCCCGCGAATGGTCTTGCGCGGTCCAAAGCCCGGGCGCCCGTCTGGAAACGTCGCACCGCCGTCGAGCGGTTGGGCGAAGCGCGTGCCGAGCATCGTTGTGACGAGCAGCGGAGCGCCGTTCGCAACGCCGATGAGAATGAGAAGTTGCGCGACCAAAACGTATTGCATCGCCGCGGCCAAGTTTGAGTCGAGACAGCGATGCTAAGCGCTCGCGCGCGCGAGGTCACCAGCGGCGAGGCGCAACACTGTGGATTGGCTCGGCGAGGTCAGGCGGCGTAAGCCACCCAGACATTTGGTTCTTCGTAGGTGCCGATGCGGCGATCGACGTCGATCTTGATCGGGGCGATAGCGCCTTCGATCGTATAGTTGCCCGATGTCGCGAAATGCTGCTTGGACCAGTTTTCCCAGAACGGCAGCGGCTCCTGCACGACCATGGAACGTTCGGCGAGCCCGACCATCCGCCCGCCGCTTGCGAGGTGGCTGCGAATCCAGGGGTCGTACATGCGGCCCTTGGGATCGGTCCAGGTGATGTACTCGCCCAAGGGAACCCACGGGTGTCTGACCTTGGCCGAGGGACGCACCGGCACCACGACGCCGCCGAGCTTCTTGTGCTCGGCAAGCTCGAGCAGCGCGCGGATCATCTTCCGCGCATAGCCCTTCGCCCGGTGAATGGCGGGCACCGACACGGCGAGCGCGCCAAGCATGTTGGCCTGCCCGTTCTTGTTGCGGGCGGCGGTTTCGACCACCCAGTCCCAACCCTCGGGCGGGAGATCATCGGGTCCGGAGCAAAC
>NZ_DASRGO010000084.1:0-4525 GCF_035650995.1 Methyloceanibacter sp.
TTTCCTCATGCGGTGGGCGAAGACGGCGAGCCAGCCCGAAACCCCCCGCTTCGAGGCTCTTGGCGAGCCTCGCGGCTTCGATCTGTTCGCGCGCGAGAGGAATCCTGCTATGAGGCGGAAATTGGGACATGCCGATCCCGCCTTGATGGCGAAGGCTAATTTTCCAATGTAACCCTGTCATGGCCGGGCATGTCCCGGCCATCCACGTCTTTGATATTCAACCGGCCATCCGCGTCTTTGCTATTGTGAACGCCGAATCGTGGATGCCCGCGCCCTCGGGCTCGACCCGAGGGCGGGGGCATGACGAAGAGTGGGGCCCGTAGCTCAATTGGTTAGAGCCGGCGGCTCATAACCGTCTGGTTGGAGGTTCGAGCCCTCCCGGGCCCACCATCTTGCTTCGCGCTACGCGCTTCGCAGGATTGCACCCGCGCCGATCGCGAAGCAGGATGCCCTCCGAAGCCTTGGCGGAGGAGGGCCGCCGCGATGCATTATGTCTATCTGTTACGAAGCCAGACATTCCCTGACGAACGTTATGTCGGACTCACGTCCGATCTAAAGCGGCGACTCGCCGAGCACAACGCTGGAAAGTCTCCGCACACGTGCAAGTTCGTTCCATGGAGACTGGTGACATATGTGGCCTTCTCCGATGTCCAGAAGGCTGAAACTTTCGAGCGTTATCTAAAGTCGGGTTCCGGACACGCCTTCGCTAAGAAAAGGCTCTGGTAGTCACTCAACCTCCTGCGCCAGGCCGAACCCCATATTGGTCATGTGGGGCTTGATGTAATCCTTCACTTGCTGCGCCGAGGTGTCAGGAAGCGCAACTTCCGCCTTGCCGCTTATCGTGTCCGTAGAGGCAGACTGAGTTGCACAACCCGCCAGCAGCGCGATTAGGCAGAGCGACGCGGCAGCGGCGAACTTGGTCATTTGAGGCGCTCACCATCGCGCGGAGCTGGCGCAGGGCTTCATTGCAATCACTACTCAAGAACTGTTCTGCAAGAAGGGCCCTGCGGATCATTGTCGCGCGACATGAACGACCCTCGGTCGTCCTGCTGCCCGACCGCCACAGCAATTGCGTCACCGCCCTGCCGGCTGACCGCAGGTGCACGACATGTCGTCGGCAAAGGTCACGAGGATATCGGCAGATAGATCGACGCCGCAGCCAAGGCCGCGGGCGGATAGACCGCGCGACGCTCTGGGCAAGGAAGGGGGAACGCCCCAACGCCAGTTAGAACCCGTACCCCAGCAGCGCAATCTCCGGCGCGTACCAGTCGGCGACCACATCGCGCGTCGCATCCGAATAATAGGAGCGGTAGCCGCGCGCCTCGTCCTTGTTGGGCGTGACGTTGACGCGTGGAACGGTGAGGCGCCGCTTCACGCCCGCCATCGCGAGCGCCGTGTTCAGGTCCTCCTCGAGATTTTCGTAGCGGCCGAGGAAATCGACGGCGAGCCCGCCTTCAAGCGTGCCGTCCTGCATGTAGATCTCGTGATTGTTCACGTAAGCGCGCCTGCGGCTTCCCATGAAGCGCTCGAAAGAGGGGCGCGTCCCTTTCGATTTCGTCTTGTAGAGATACCAGGAGACCTGCCGGTCCCACGGGTTGCGGTCGAAGGCGAACTTGAAATAGTTCCGCCACGCCTCTTCGCCGACATAGGCGCGCACGGTCGAGGCCGGCATGTGCTCGTAATAGCCCACGCTCGGATGGTAGTAGCGCTCGGGCCGCATGAGGAGGCGCTTCAAGAGCGGCCGCTTCGGCTTGAGCGGATGATCGATGCGGTAATTTTGCGGGGCAAGGCCCTTGCGGTCGCCCTCGCTCTCCTCGCGATAGGGGGTGATCACGTCGCGCGGGCCGCACAGCTCCGACAGCGCCGCCTCGATCGCCGTGCCCGCCGTCTTCTTGGTCTTCAAGAAGATGAATCTATGCTCGTGGCTGATGATCATGTCGCGGCTTCAAAATGCATAATCGAGCAGTGCGATCTCGCGCTGATACCAGTCGCCGACGATGCCCCGCGTCTCGTCGTCGTAATAGGCGCGATAGGGCTTGTCGGATTTGCGGAACGTGGTCTTGGCGCGGGGGAGGTCTCGATCGAGCGCGAGCCCGACTTGCCCGAGCGCGTGGCGCAAATCGGCATCCAAGTTCTCGTAGCGGCCGACGAAGTCGACGGCGACCTCTCCGCCGATCGAGTAGATCTCGTAATTGTTGATGCGCGCGCGCTTGTCGCCCTTGATGAAGCTCGAAAACGGCGGAGGCTTCGCCTCGCGCCGGTAGCGGTGGTGATAGAACGAGACCTGCCGATCCCACGGGTTGCGGTCGAAGGCGAACTTGAAATAGCTCAGCCAGAGCTTGTCGTCGTTGAGGAGGGCGCGCGCCTGCTCGGCCGGCATGTGATTGTAGAAGCCGTAATCCTCGGCGGTGAATTTGAGGAATCGCCGCTTGAAGAAAGGCCTCGGGCTTCCCCACCAGCCATGCCGCCGCCAGTTCTGTGCGCCGCGAGCGCCGGCGCGCAGCGCCTCGTCGATCTCGGTCAAGGGCGTGATGATGTCGGCGTCGCCGCACAGCGCGCTTAAGGCAAGCTCGATGCTGGTACCCGCGGTCTTCTTGGTCTTGAGGAAGATGAACTTGTGCTCGTGCGAAACGATCATCGCAGGAAGCTAGCGCTTCTGCTCGGCGAGCGAAACGGCGAGCTCCTCGAGGATCGCGCCGAAGTGAATCTCGGCAATGCCGAGCGCGGCGGCGATGTCCCTGAGCTTCTTGCGCTCCTCTCCGGCAATGCGGTCATCGGCGAGCAGCGCAAGATAGGCGGCGCGGATGATCGTCTCCTTGCTCTTCTCGTCGAGCGTCTTTCCCGCCGCCGCGAATTCGGGGATCACGTTCGTCTTGGCGTTGGCGTCGACGGCGCGGGCGACCTCGCCTGCCGTGAGCTTGCGCCCGGTCTCATCGGCGTAGATCTGCTGGATCAGCCCGACTTCGCGCGAATCGAGCCGACCGTCGGAGGCCGCAACCGCTACCATGGCCTTCAGCACCCAATCGGCACCGCTCATCGTAAGTCTTTCCGCCATCTCAGCTCCTCAAATCCGTGCCGCCCGAATAGTGGTAAGCCGCGCGCGTCTTGCCAAGCGGGGAGAAACAGGGCTTTGCAGCGGAAGCTCTGCCTGGGCTATGACGCGGGGCCTTTCATGGAGCACCTTGAGAGCCGGGTCAAATATGACGTCAGAGCCGCTTAGGGTCATTTTCCTCGCCGATACGCGCCCGGGGCATTATCACCTCGCCGAGGGCGTGATTGCGGCGATCGGGCGCCTGCGCCCGGTGGACGTGACGCGCATCGAGGTGAAGCGCAAGTGGATCGTGCCGACGCGGTGGCTCAGGGCCCGCATCAACGCCAAGACCTTCTTCCCGCCGCGCATGCTGCGCATGTCCTACCGCATCGACGCCTACAGCCTGCCCAAGGCCGATCTCGTGGTCTCGGCGGGCGGCGAGACGCAAATGCCGAATATCTGCGTCTCGCGCTTCCTCGGCGGCATTCCCAGCATCTTTTGCGGCTCGCTCCTGCGCGGTCTCGCGCCGGAGAATTTCAGCCTCATCATCTCCTCCTACGATCGCGACGCGGGAAGCCCGCGCCATATCGTGACGCTCAAGCCGTCGGCCATCGATCCCGACAAGCTCGGGAGGCCCAAGACCGTGCCGCGCTACGGCCCGAACCTCCATCCCAAGCTCGCCGGCCTTCTTATCGGCGGCAACGCCGGCCCGTTCCGCTACCGGCGGTCCGAATGGGAGCGGCTGCTCGCCTTCATCAAACAAGTCTCGCGCGAATGGGGTATGCGCTGGCTCGTCTCGACCTCGCGGCGCACGGCCGAGAGCGTGGCCGACCTGATCGGGAAGGCGGCCGAGGACGAGAGCGTCATCGAGCGCTTCATCGACTACCGCAAAGCGGGGCCGGGCACCTTGCCCGAGATCTTCGGCAGGGCCGAGGTGATCGTCTGCACCGAGGATTCGAGCACCATGATCTCCGAGGCCGTCTCCGCGCGGCTCCCGGTGATTGGTGTTGCGCCCAGAGCGCATCGCTTCACCGACGACGAGCGCGAATATCGCGACTTTCTCATCCGCAACGCTTGGTGCCGCGTGTTGCCGATTGCCGACCTGTCACCCGCGAATTTCGCCGTAGCGCTCGGCGAGATCAGGCCGCTTCAGGAGAATCCGCTCGACACGCTTGCCGCCAGGCTCAAGGAGCGCCTGCCCGAGTTGTTCTGAATTCCGTTCCTCATCATCCGTCATGGCCGGCTCGGCCCGGCCCAGGGCCGGGCACGACGAGTCAGTGTTGAGTTAAGGAGCGCGATTGGCTAGAAGCGGCCGGACCTTCCCGCGAAATCCGAGGAACAGAGGCACGCCCCATGGCCACGCCCCAATACGTCTTTGTCATGAACAAGCTGTCCAAGACCTACCCCGGCGGCAAGCAGGTCTTGAAGGACGTGACGCTCGCCTTCCTGCCCGGCGCCAAGATCGGCGTGGTGGGCGTGAACGGCGCCGGCAAA
>NZ_DASRGO010000085.1:0-14815 GCF_035650995.1 Methyloceanibacter sp.
CTGCTCCGCCGCCTGATGCCGCAAGGCTTATGTCTCCGATCCTCCTCATCACGCGTCTTCGCCGCTCGAAGAGGCGGCCTGGTCCGGGGACTCGCCTTCGGCAGGGGCGGCTTCCGCGGCCTCCTCTGGCGCTTCGAGCGAAGCCTGGTCGATCCAGCCCGCCTTGACCCGCGCATCGGGGATCAGCTTCTCGACCTGCTCCCGGCTCAGGCGGAAGTTGGCGAGGATGCCGTCGTGATGGATGGTCTCCTTCTCCTTGTCCTTCCGCTCGGTCCAGCCGGCGAGGTCGTCGGTGGCACAATCCGCCAGGTCCTCGACCGTCCTGATGTTGTTCTCGCCGAAAGCGACCAGCATGGCCGTGGTCACGCCCGGCACCTCGGCAAGCTCGTCGGCGACGCCGAGCGCCTTGCGTTTGGCATCGAGCTCGGCCTCGATCTTCTCCAGGTGCTCGCGCGCGCGCGTCTGGATCTCGTTGGCCGTGTTCTCGTCGAACCCTTCGATCGAGGCAATCTCCGAGGGCTCGACGAAGGCCACCTCTTCGACCGAGGAGAAGCCCTCGGAGGCAAGCAGCTGGGCGATCACCTCGTCGACGTCGAGCGCCTCCATGAACATCTGCGAGCGCTCGGCGAACTCGGCCTGGCGGCGCTCCGACTCCGACGCCTCGGTCATGATGTCGATGTCCCAGCCTGTGAGCTGGGAGGCGAGCCTCACGTTCTGGCCCTTGCGGCCGATGGCGAGCGACAGTTGCTGGTCGGGCACCACGACCTCGATGCGCTCGGCGTCCTCGTCGAGCACGACCTTGACCACCTCGGCCGGGGCGAGCGCGTTGACGATAAAGGTCGCGGCATCGGGCGACCACTGAATGATGTCGATCTTCTCGCCTTGGAGCTCGTTCACCACGGCCTGCACGCGGCTGCCGCGCATGCCGACGCAGGCGCCGACGGGATCGATAGAGGAATCCTTCGACACCACTGCGATCTTGGCGCGGCTGCCGGGATCGCGCGCCACCGACTTGATGGTGACGATGCCCTCGTAGACCTCGGGCACTTCTTGCGCGAACAGCTTGGCCATGAATTCGGGGTGGGTGCGCGACAGGAAGATCTGCGGGCCCCTCTGCTCGCGCCTGACGTCGTAGACATAGGCGCGGATGCGGTCTCCGTAGCGGAAATTCTCGCGCGGCAAGGTCTCGTCGCGCCTGACGATCGCCTCGGCGCGGCCGAGATCGACCACGACATTGCCGTACTCGACGCGTTTGACGATGCCGTTCACGATCTCGCCGACGCGGTCCTTGTACTCTTCGTACTGGCGCTCGCGCTCGGCCTCGCGCACCTTCTGCACGATAACCTGCTTGGCATTCTGCGCGGCGACGCGGCCGAAATCGAGCGGCGGCAGCTCCTCGGCGATGAAGTCGCCGATTTGCGCCGCGGGGTTCCGCCTGCGCGCCTCTTCGAGCGAGATCTGGGTCGCCTCCATCGTGACGTGCTCGACCACTTCGAGATGGCGGGCGAGCCTGATCTCGCCGGTCTTGGGATCGACCTCGGCCTTGATCTCATTCTCGCTGCCGTAGCGTGACTTGGCCGCCTTCTGGATCGCGTCCTCCATAGCGGCGATCACCACCCTGCGGTCGATCGATTTCTCGCGCGCGACGGCGTCGGCGATCTGCAAGAGCTCCAGTCGGTTGGCGCTGACGCCTGCCTGAGCCATGTTGTTCTCCTCCAATCTCTCCACTTTCCAGGCGGCAGCCTCCCGCGCGCCCGGCGCTAAAATCACTAAGCGGGCTTCTTGCCCGAAAGATCGGCCCTGAGGCCGTCAAAATCAGTCACGAGCTTCGCCTCGCTGATGAGCGAGAAGGGCAGCCCGATCACGACCGGCTCCTCATGGCCTTCGAGGTCGATCCTGAGCCGCGCCTCGCCCGGCGCCACGCCCTCGATCACGCCCCTGAAGCGCTTCCTGCCGTCGACGAGCTCTTTAAGCTCTACCTTGGCTTCGTGACCCGCCCATAACGCGAAGTCGCTCGGGCGGACCAGCGGCCGGTCGATTCCCGGCGAGGAAACCTCCAGGCGGTAGCCGCCCGGCATCGGATCGTAGGCATCGAGCACGGGCGAGAGCCTTCGGCTGATCGTTGCGCAGTCCTCGACCGTCATTCCGCGGTCAGGCCTCTCGGCCATGATCTGTACCGTGCCTCCGTCGCGGCCCGAAATCTTCACCCTCACCAGCCTGAAGCCGAGCTCTTCGAGCACGGGCTCGGCGAGCTCCGCGACCGTCCGCGCCGGTCCCGTCTCCTGCACGAAGCGGCGATCGGCGTTCGCTTGTCGGTTCGACATTGAGGGCCTTTGAGGCGAGCCGCTGAATGGCGCTGGACCTAACAAAAAGGAGCGGGCGAAGGCCCACTCCTGATCCAAACCAATCATGAGTTCGAGGCGTAATATACGAGCTTTTTCCGCGGTTTCAAGCGCCGTTGAGGCCAGTTTGCCGCGCCTAAGGGGCGCCCATCACGTCTTTTGCCATGCGCTCGAAGTCGTTGATGCGCTCGTAGGAGAGCGCGCAGAGGCAGGAGGAGTAATTGCCGCCCATCGCCGTACCGCCGAAGGCGAGATTGTCCTCGAGCGTGCAGTTCGCGTCGCGGAAGTTGATCCAATATTTCTGCGAGGCCCTGAGGTCCTCGAGATGGGTGTCGGCGGGCTGGCCCATGTCCTTGGCTGCGGCGCGGATCTTGTCCCGCATCGCCTTATAAGCCTGGTTGAGCGCGGCATCGGCCTTGTCGGCGGCGCGCGCGACGCATGCCTTGTATTCGGGGTTCGAGTGCGTCTGCGCCTCGCAGTCCTTGTAGCAGGCCGCGCCGATGTCGGTTCCGGCTAAAGCCGCGGCCGGCGTCATAACCGCCATCGCCAAAGCCAACAGTCCCATTCGCATCGCTTTCCTCCCTGATCAGACGCGCCTGAAACCCAGATAAGTGCAAGTGCGCCCCTCAGCCAAAGCCTTGCGCTCGTAGCGCGTGTCGGGCCAGTCCGGCGCGCGCGACTTCCAGTCCGAAGCGCGCTCGGCGGTCCAGGCAAAGGCGCCGCTCTTGCCCATGAGAAACAGGACTTGCGCGGCATAGTCTCCGCTGTCGCTCGCAAACCTGAGCTCTCCGCTGCGACGAAGCACGCGCGCAAGCGCGCTGACGAATTCCGCCGAGATGAGCCGCCGCTTCTGCTGCCGCTTCTTCGGCCACGGGTCGGGAAAGAGAATAAAGATGTGCGACACCGAGTGCTCGGGCAGCCAGCCAAGCACGTCGCGGGCATCGCCGTCATGGACGCGGATGGTCTCGATGCCGCGATCCTCGATGGCGCCGAGCAGCGTGCCCATGCCGTTGACGAAGGGTTCGCAGCCGATGAAGCCCACCTCGGGGTGCCGCTCGGCCTGCCACAGGAGATGCTCGCCAGAGCCGAAGCCGATCTCGAGCCAGACCTCGCGCACGGGAACGGAAAAGAGACTGGCAAGCGCGCGGGGAGGGGGCTCGTTAAGGTTAAGCCGCAAGCGCGGCAGGAGCTCCGCGATCAACCGCTCCTTGCGCGCGCTCAAAGGTTTTCCTTTGCGCCGGCCATAGGACCTGAGCGGCTTCGCCTTCTCCGCCTCTCCCCCGGCATCCCGCATTTGCGCTAGTCTCCACATAACCGGCGAATTCCATTGTGGGCCAAGCGCGCCCAAGCGCAATGATCGCCGCGTTTATAGAGGAGGACATGCCGTGCTGTACCGTTGGCGTTGGCCTTTGCTCTTTACCCTCGCTGCGCTTCTCTTTAGCAACACTTCAGGCTTTGCCGGAGCACCGTTCGCGACATCGTCCGCCGACTGGCCGTCGCCGCTCCTCCACCTCGCCCGCAAGTCCGTCATCGACAAGAGCTGCATCATGATGTGCGATCAGTGGGGCGAGCACGGCTGTCTGAAATGGGTGATGCGCTGCAAGGGCGACCCCGGCTATCCCAAGGGCCTGAGCATCGCCCAATAGCGAGCGCGACCTCTTGGTCGCGCCTGCGCCATCAATTGGGCCATTGGGCTTTGCGGCAGCGGGCTAGGTCAGCTCGGAGCGGATCGGCTCGACGAGATCGAGCTTCTCCCACGAGAAGCCGCCGTCGTTGTCGGGCTGCCGTCCGAAATGGCCGTAAGCCGCGGTGCGCTCGTAGATCGGGCGCGCCAGCCCAAGATGCTCCCTGATCCCGCGCGGCGAGAGGTCCATCACCTGCCTGAGCGCGTTGGCGAGCTTGTCCTCATCGATCTGCCCGGTGCCGTGCAGATCGACATAGAGCGATAGCGGCTGCGACACGCCGATCGCGTAGGAGAGCTGGAGGGTGCATTTGTCGGCGAGCCCCGCCGCCACGATGTTCTTCGCGAGATAGCGTGCGGCATAAGCCGCCGAGCGGTCGACCTTGGTCGGGTCCTTGCCCGAGAAGGCGCCGCCGCCATGAGGCGCCGCGCCGCCGTACGTGTCTACGATGATCTTGCGCCCGGTGAGCCCGGTATCGCCGTCGGGTCCGCCGATGACGAAGCGCCCGGTGGGATTGACGTAGAACTTGGTCGAACCGTTCACCCAGCCCTTGGGCATGACCTCGTTGACGAAGCCCCGCACGATCTCCTTGACCCGCTCCTGACTCACATCTTCGCCGTGCTGGGTGGAAACGACGACGGAGTCGGCGCGGACCGGCTTGCCGTTTTCGTAGACGAGCGTCACTTGGCTCTTGGCGTCGGGGCCAAGCTCGGGCGTGCGCCCCGTATGCCGCGCCTTGGCCATCTCGTGCAGGATGCGGTGGGCGTAGAACAGCGGTGCCGGCATCAAAGGTTCGGTCTCCCGGCAGGCGTAACCGAACATGATGCCCTGGTCGCCGGCGCCCTCGTCCTTCTTGCCTTCGACGTCGGCGTCGACGCCGCGGGCGATGTCGGCCGACTGACCGTGCACATAATATTCGAACTCGGCGAGGTCCCAGTGGAAGCCCGCCTGCTCGTAGCCGATTTCGCGCACGGCGTGCCGCGCAGCTTTTTCGATGATCTCGGGAGTTACGCTCGCAGGACCGCGCACCTCGCCCGCCATCACGATGCGGTTGGTGGTGACGAGCGTTTCGATGGCCACGCGCGAATGCGGGTCGGCGGCGAGATAGAGGTCGACCACCGCATCGGAGATGCGGTCGCACACCTTGTCGGGGTGGCCTTCCGACACGGACTCACTGGTGAAGACGTAATTGGCGCGGGACACTTGGGAACCCCCTGTTGTCACGGAAAACCGGGCTCGAGGGCCGCGGTCATTCTCGCAAACCACAGGGAGCGCGGCCGGTCAAGTTCCACCTGACCGCGTCAGCCACTTTTGCGCAGAACCTCACCTCGCGCTCGCAGGCGGGACCAGCCGGTGGCCGCTTGCGCGTTGGGGAATTTTATGCGGAACCGTTGCTCACGCTCAGCGCCCGCACGAGATCGACAACGCTCTTGCGGACCTTGGGATCGGCGATCTTCACGAACGCGCGATTGAGCTCGAGCCCTTCACGGCTGTTCAGAAACTCGAGAATGAAGGCCTCGGAGTCGGGCTCAGCCATGCCGCGCGCCACCGTGCCGCCGTCGCCGCCGACATGCGGCGCCTCTTCGAAGAAGAACTGCACCGGCACGTCGAGGATCTTGGAGATCTGGAACAGGCGGCTCGCGCCGATCCGGTTCACGCCCTTCTCGTATTTCTGAACCTGCTGGAAGGTCAGTCCCATGCTTTCGCCGAGACGCTCTTGGCTCATGCCAAGCAGCATTCGACGCAGTCGCACCCGGCTTCCGACGTGCGCGTCAACCGGATTAGGCTTCTTGCCTGCCATTCGCCCACTCGCAAAAAGTCATTGATCGATTAAACAAAGGGAAGCTACTCGCAATCTTATGAAAATTGTTCCCTCGCTGTCGTTCATAGGGGTGCGGTCTACCCCCGTCAAGGACGCATGCGACGCAGCACGCTTCAGGTTCAATCGTTCTTAACGCCGTGGTCGGATTGGTTGCACGCAGCAGGCGAGCCACGCGGAAAAAGCGAGCAATAGGACCGAAATTTCGACCGCCGCGCCGCGCCGCGCGAACAGCGTTTCGTGGCCCGCTTTGGGTAGTTCGGAATCGATCGCACCTTTCTCGCCGAGACCGATCTCGGCGAGAATTCGGCCGTACGGATCGACGATCGCCGAGATTCCGGTGTTTGCGGCGCGTATCAGCGGCAATCCCTGCTCCACGGCGCGCACGCGCGCCTGCTGAAAATGCTGATAGGGCCCGGCGCTGGTGCCGAACCACGCGTCGTTGGTGACGTTTAGCATCCAGCCCGGCCGATCCGATATATTCGCGGCCTTGTTTTCGAGTGGCATCGGATTTTGCGTCGCCGATATATCGGCGATCTCGTCGGGAAAAATGATTTCGTAGCAGATGAGGGGTATCGCGGGCGGCGCGCCGGGAACGGCAAGACGGCGGGGACCCGTTCCCGCCGAGAACCCGCCGCGCACTCCGGTGAGCTGCATGAAACCCATGCTCTCCATGAAATCCTGGAAGGGCAGATATTCGCCGAACGGCACGAGATGGATCTTGTCGTAGCCGCCGAGAACTTGGCCTTTGTCGTCGATCACGAGCAGGCTGTTGTAGATGCGCGTGGCGGTCAGCGCGCCGTTCTGATCGCGCTCCTCGACGAGGCGTGCCGAGCCCACGAGGAGCGACGTTCCCTGAGGCAACGCGTCGGCGATGAGCGAGAGCGCCTCGGGAGAGTCGGCGAGCAGGAAGGGCACCGCCGTCTCGGGCCACACCACGAGCGAGATGCCGCTAAGCCCGTTCACGCCCGACTTGGTGAGCGCGAGATAATCGTTGAAGATTTCGGCGCTGTTCTCCGGGCGCCATTTCTCGGCCTGGTCGATGTCGGCCTGAACGATGCGAATCTTGATGCCGGTTCCGGTGGTGTCTGCACGGGCCAGCCTTTGCGCGCCCCACAATGTCCCCGCGCCGAGGAGAACAAGAAGCGAGACGGCAAGCGCGATCGTTCCTTTTCCTCCGCCGAGATCGGACCCCTTCGGCGCGGCGAGCGCAGCGAGGCTCGCGAACAGCAGCGCGGCGATCAGGCTTAGAGCGTAAACGCCGAACAGCGAGGCGAGCTGCATCATCGCTTCGCCGCCGAGGATCGAGTAGCCGATCAGGTTCCAGGGGAGGCCGGTCAAGACGTGGCCGCGGGCGTACTCGGCAAGGCCGAAGGCAATGGCGAGCGCGAAGGCGCGAGCCGCGCCGCGACGCCACAAGAGCATGGCGAGCGCGGCCGCGGCGGACAAGAACAGCGCCATCCCCGCGGGCAGAGCGGTCATCACCAAGGGAATGAGCCAGCCGTGCCGCCAAGGCTCGACGAGAAAGGCTTCCGCTACCCAATAGAGCCCGGAGAGGAAATAGCCGAAGCCGAACCAGAAGCCGGTGAGGCTTGCGCATTTCAGCCGCGCAGCGAGCGGGTCATGATCGCGATGGCAGCCGTCGAGCAGCCAGACGAGCGGCCCCAACGTGAAGAACAGCACGGGCCAGAGATGGAACGGCGCGAAGGCGAGCACCGAGAGCACGCCGAGCACAACGGTGAACAGGGCACGCCGCCACCCCGAAAGGCCGGCAACCCACGTG
Organism: Methyloceanibacter sp.; assembly: GCF_035650995.1. Lineage (GTDB taxonomy): Bacteria > Pseudomonadota > Alphaproteobacteria > Rhizobiales > Methyloligellaceae > Methyloceanibacter. The sequence goes on from NZ_DASRGO010000085.1 coordinate 7,627, forward strand.
GCAAGGCGCTCCAACGGACTCCCCGCTTTGCTCAGCATGTGCCTCTCTCCCTCAAGGGGGGAGGCAAGAGCGCGCGGCACGGTTCCATCAAGACGTCTGGTTTTCGGACGTCTCTGCACCGGCGCCGCCGTCGCCCTCCTTCGGCGGAACGTGGATCCGCAGGCGCTTGATCCGGCGCGGGTCGGCCTCGAGCACCTCGAACTCGACGCCGCTCGGGTGGCGGACGAGTTCCCCGCGCGCCGGGATGCGCCCGGCAATGGAAAACACGAGACCGCCGAGCGTGTCGATCTCCTCCTCGAGTTCCTCCGAGACGAGCTCGAGCCCGAGCTGCTTCTCGAGATCCTCGATCGGTGCGCGCGCGTCGGCGATGAGGCCGAGTTTCGCATCGGTGCGGATCAGGGGCTCGTTCTCGACGTCGTGCTCGTCGGCGATCTCGCCGACCACCTCCTCGATCAGGTCCTCGATGGAGACGAGCCCGTCCGTCCCGCCATATTCGTCGACCACGAGCGCAAGATGCAGTCGCGTCATCTGCATCTTGAGCAGGAGATCGAGCACCGACATCGAACCGGGTACGTAGAGGATCTCGCGCGCGATGCCGATGCTCGCGACGCTGCGCGTAAGATCGACCTTGCCGAGATTGAGCGGCGCGTCCTCCTTGGTTTCGGCCGCGGTGGTGATCCACGACATCAGATCGCGGATATGGATCATGCCGCGCGGGTCATCGAGCGTCTCGTGATAGACCGGAAGCCGCGAGTGCTCCGCCTGACGAAACACGCGCATCACCTCGTCGATGGTGACCGTATCGTCGACGGCGATGATGTCGGCGCGCGGCACCATCACGTCTTCGACCGTGAGCTTGCCGAATCTGAGGGTGCGCCTGAGCATGCTGCGCTCCTGCGCGCTCAGAGCGTCGCTCTTGCTGCGGGCAAGCGCGTCCTCGATCAGCTCGCGGAGATCGGGTTCCTCGCCGAGACCGAAGGTTTGAAGCAGGCGCTCGAACCATGACGCCTCCTCTTCCGGCTGCCGATTCTCCTCGCCGGCGAGATCCTTCTCGGCAGCGTCGGTCATGGCGATACCCCCACGGGCCGTGCCTCGCCGGTCTCGGCATACGGGTCCCCGATGCCGAGCGCGGCAAGCGCCTGCCTTTCGAGTTCCTCCATCCGCTCCGCCTCTTCATCGGCCTCGTGATCGAAGCCGAGCAGATGGAGCACGCCGTGGACGACGAGATGGGCGGCATGGTCGGTAAGCGCGAGCCCCATCGTGTCGGCTTCTTTGCGCGTCGTCTGGTAGGCGAGCGCGACGTCGCCAAGCGGGCCCGGCTCGCTCGGATCCTCGCTCGCCGGAAACGAGAGCACGTTGGTCGGCGCGTCCTTGTCGCGCCAGATGCGATTGAGCGCCTGCATCTCATGATCGTCGGTGAGGAGGATGCTCACTTCGTAGGTGCCGGCCGGGGCCAGCGCCGCAGCATCGAGGCCGGCGCGCGCCCAGCGGGCAACCGCCGCGTCGGTCACGCCCGCCGCGCGCCAATGCCCGTCATGGCGTACCACCGCGACCTCGAGCCTCGCGCCCGATCCGCGTGCCGCATTTGCGCGACTAGGGCCACCCTCAGTCATTGCGCCCACCCTTCAGGGGAGCGGATTCGTAGGCATCGACGATCTTGCCGACGAGTTCGCGGCGAACGACGTCGGCGCGCGTAAAGGCGATATGGTCGATGTCATCGATGCCCTTGAGTATATCGATCGCCTCGAGCAGCCCAGAGTCCTTTCCTGGGGGCAAATCGACCTGGGTCGGGTCTCCGGTCACGATCATCTTGCTTTGCTCGCCCAGCCTGGTGAGGAACATCTTCATCTGCACCGACGTGCAGTTCTGCGCTTCGTCGAGAATGATCATGGCGTGGGAAAGAGTGCGGCCGCGCATGAAGGCGAGCGGGGCAATCTCGATCACGCCGGTGGCGAGCCCGCGCTCGACGCGCTCGGGCGCGAGCACGTCGTAAAGCGCATCGTAAAGCGGGCGGAGATAGGGATCGACCTTCTCGCGCATGTCGCCGGGAAGGAAGCCGAGCCGTTCGCCCGCTTCGACCGCCGGCCGCGACAGGATCAGCCGGTCGCACTGCCCGCTCTCGAGGCAGGCAGCGGCGAAGGCGACGGCGAGATAGGTCTTGCCGGTTCCGGCCGGACCCGTGGCGAACACGAGGTCGTTGCGCTTGAGCGCGGCGAGATAGGCGCTTTGCGCCGGCGTCCGCGCGGTGATCAGACGCTTCCGCGTGCGGATCTGCTGCGCCTCGGGAAGCTCGATCTCGGCGCCGCCTTCCGTAGGCTCGGCCGCCCGCGCGTGGCGGATCGCGCCGACCACCTCGCCGACACCGATTATCTCGCCGTGCGCGAGGCGGCCGTAGAGCTGCTCGAGCACGGACTTCGCCGTGGCGCACGAGGCCTCGGGCCCGCGCAGGCTCACGGCGTTGCCGTTGACCACGGCCTCGATGCCGAGCCGGTCTTCGAGTACGGCGAGATTGGCGTCGAAATCGCCGAGAAGATCGCGCACGAGCCGCATGTCATCGAAGAACACGACGGTCGGCTCTCCGCCATTGGCGTGGGCGGTGGCAGAGCGCCTAACAGCCGCTCCACGTCCCCGCGCCAAAGGTCCCTTCCTTCCGCTGGCTTTGCCGGTCACACGGCCGCCTGAACTGGCTCGCGCCATGCAAACTCCAAATTGATGACACCGTGAAGACTGTTCGGGCCGGCGGCCAGGATGTCAACATCGACGATCTCGCCGATCAGCTCCGCAGGCCCCTCCGCATGCACCGCCTGTAGATAAGGTGAACGCCCGGCGATCTGTCCGGGTTTCCGCCCCTTTCCCTCGAACAGGACCTTGAGCTTGCGCCCGACCGTCTGCCGGTCGAAGGCGTGGCGCTGCTCGTCGAGCAGGCTCTGCAAGAGGGTGAGCCGCTCGCGCTTGACGGTTTCCGGCACTTGGTTTTCGAAAGTCGCCGCTCCCGTGCCGGGACGTGCGCTGTACTTGAATGAGAAGGCCTGGGCGAAGCGGATGCGGCGGATGAGCGCCAGGGTGGCCGCGAAGTCCTCGTCCGTCTCGCCGGGAAAGCCCACGATGACATCGGTCGAGAGCGCGATATCCGGCCTCGCTTTTCGGATCTTTCCGATCAACGCCTCGTAGTCCTCAGCCGTGTGCTTGCGATTCATGGCGGCAAGGATGCGGTCTGAGCCAGCCTGGAAGGGGAGGTGCAGATAGGGCATGAGCTTGGGCTCTTCGCCGAAAAGAGAGATCAGCTCGTCATCCATGTCGCGCGGATGGCTCGTGGTGAATCTAATTCGCTCGATCCCCGGCACTTTCGCGAGCCGCATTATCAGGTTGGCGAGCGAGGAGCTGCGTCCGCTTGCGTCGGCGCCGTGATAGGCGTTCACGTTCTGCCCGAGCAGCGTGACCTCGCGCGCGCCGCGCGCGGCAAGACCCTCGACCTCGGCTATGATCTCCTCGGGAGAGCGCGAGAATTCGGCGCCGCGCGTATAGGGCACCACGCAGAAGGTGCAGAATTTGTCGCAGCCCTCCTGCACGGTGACGAAGGCCGAAGGCTTGCCTTTCGCCGTCGCCCGCTCCGGCAGATGGGCGAATTTGTCCTCCGCCGGGAAGTCGGTCGCGATCACGCTTCTGCCGGTCGCTTCGGCCTCGGCGACGAGGTCGGCGAGGCGATGGTAGCTCTGCGGCCCGACGACGATATCGACCGCCGGCGCGCGCGCCACGATCTCCTGTCCTTCCGCCTGCGCCACGCAGCCGGCGACGGCGATCAGAGTGTTCCGCCCCGCTCTTTTCCTGGCGTTCTTGGCGAGCCGCACCCGGCCGAGCTCGGAATAGACCTTCTCGGCGGCCTTCTCACGGATATGGCAGGTATTGAGGATGACGAGGTCGGCGTCTTCCTCTTCGTGGGTGAGACGATAGCCGAGCGGCTGGAGCGCCTCGGCCATACGCTCGCTGTCATAGGCATTCATCTGACAGCCGAACGTCTTGATATGCAGCTTTTTGGACATTCTTTCTAAAGGGGGCCTCACCCCGGCCCTGTTTGTCGAGCAGTGCCGGCACCTTCGTCAAGTGGCGGGCCCCGGGGAGAAACAAGGAAAAGCGGGCAGGACATTGCTTTGGCCCGGCGAAGCCTCTATCTACTCGACATATTAGATAGGGTATCTGCCCTCCCAAATGATCTCGCAAAAGGCAAAATATGCTCTCCGCGCCCTCGTCGCGCTCGCCCGCCAGGGCGACTCGATGATGATCGGAGAAATTGCGTCCCAAGAGCGAATTCCGCGCAAGTTCCTCGAGCAGATTCTGCTCGAGCTTAAGCGCCACGGCATCGTCTTGAGCCGGAGGGGCAAGCTCGGGGGTTATGCGCTTCTGATGCCGGCCGACCAGATCACCTTCGGCCAGGTCTTGCGCATCCTCGACGGCCCGCTTGCGCCCTTGCCTTGCCTAAGCCGCATCGCCTACCGGCGCTGCGCCGATTGCCGCACCGAAGAGGAATGCGAGATCAGGCGCGTCTTTGCCCAGGTCGCGACCTCCGCCCGTGATGTGCTTGACCGCACCACCATCGCCGACGCCATCAGAAGCCCCAAGGCTGGAGGAATTCCCGCCATGGAGGCCGCCCACTAGGCGTTTTTTCCGAGATTCCCGGTCTCCCACGCCGAGGGCAACCACCCTTGGAAACAATTTCTCTCGCCCGCGGGTTCGTTAGATCGGGGTGGCTCTGGGCGTGGAAAGAATGGTACGGTCCGCCCTTGATCAACACTACAAACTAGATAGGGTTTAGGGTGTTATCACAGAGGAGATCGAACCATGAGACGTCCAAGCACCCTTCTTGCCGGCGCTGCGGTGATTGCATCGCTTCTGACCGCGGGCGCCGCCCTCGCCGACACCACCCTGCTCAACGTTTCCTACGACCCGACGCGGGAGCTCTATAAGGCGGTCAACGAGGCCTTCATCAAGGACTGGAAGGCCAAGACCGGCGAGTCCGTCACGATCGAGCAGTCGCACGGCGGTTCAGGCAAGCAGGCCCGCGCGGTGATCGACGGACTTGAGGCCGATGTCGTGACGCTGGCCCTTCAGGGCGACATCGACCAGATCGCCAAGGCCGGCAAGATCAAGCCCGACTGGCAGAAGCGCCTTGCCAACAATTCCTCGCCGTACACCTCGACCATCGTCTTCCTGGTGAGAAAGGGGAACCCCAAGCACATCAAGGATTGGGATGACCTCGTGAAGGACGGCGTCTCGGTGATCACCCCGAACCCGAAGACCTCGGGCGGCGCGCGCTGGAATTATCTCGCCGCCTGGGCCTATGCCGACCAGAAATACGGCCACAGCGAGGACAAGGATAAGGACTTCATCAAGAAGCTCTACGCCAACGTTCCGGTGCTCGACACCGGCGCGCGCGGCTCGACCACGACCTTCGCCCAGCGCGGCATCGGCGATGTCCTGCTCGCCTGGGAGAACGAGGCGTTTCTCGCCCTCGATGAGCTTGGCGCCGACAAGTTCGAGATCGTCGTGCCGTCGCTCTCGATCAAGGCCGAGCCTCCGGTCGCCCTGGTCGACGAGGTGGTCGATACCAAGGGCACGCGCAAAGTGGCCGAGGCCTATCTCAACTTCCTCTACACGCCGGAAGCCCAGAAGATCATCGCCCACAGCTACTACCGGCCGTCCGATCCCAAGTCGGCCGATCCCAAGGACCTCGCGCGCTTCCCCGACGTGAAGCTCGTGTCGATCGACGACCCGCTGTTCGGCGGATGGGCGAAAGCGCAGCCTAAGCATTTCGACGAAGGCGGCATCTTCGACCAGATCTATCAGCCGAAGTCGACCAACTAGCCCGTGGACCAACCTTGAGGGAAAACGCCATGGCCGGCGCCCGCGGCCTTGCGTTGAAGAGACCGAGCGCTATCCCGGGATTCGGGTTGGCGCTCGGTTTCACTTTGACGTATCTGAGCCTGATCGTCCTCGTTCCGCTTTGCGCCCTCGTGCTGAAGTCGGCTCAACTCGGAGTGGGCGGCTTTCTCGACGTGGTGACCGGTCCGCGCACGCTCGCGGCGCTCCGCTTGAGCTTTCTCACCGCGCTCGTTGCCGCGCTCGTCAACGCGGTGTTCGGCGTCGTCATCGCCTGGGTACTGATCCGCTACCGCTTTCCCGGCCGCCGCCTGCTCGATGCGTTTGTCGATCTTCCCTTTGCGCTGCCCACGGCGGTCGCCGGCATCGCGCTGACCGCGCTCTACGCGCCGAACGGCTGGATCGGCAGCCTGCTCGAACCGCTCGGCATCAAGGTCGCCTACACCCCGCTCGGCATCACCGTTGCGCTCATCTTCATCGGCCTTCCCTTCGTCGTCCGCACCGTGCAGCCGGTGCTCGAAGAGTTCGACCGCGAGCTCGAAGAGGCCTCGGCCACGCTCGGCGCCAACCGCAGGCAGACCGTGTTCCTGGTGATGCTGCCGACGCTCATGCCGGCCATCCTCACCGGCTTTGCCCTCGCGCTCGCCCGCGCCGTCGGCGAGTACGGCTCGGTGATCTTCATCGCCGGCAACATGCCGTTCTACTCCGAGATCGCACCGCTCCTCATCATCATCAGGCTCGAAGAATTCGGTTACGCGCAAGCCGCCGCAATCGGCACTGCCATGCTGCTTATCTCCTTCCTCATCCTGCTTTTCGTGCACCTGATTCAGGCGTGGAGCCGCAAGAGGTTCGGCCAATGACCGACACCGCCATTGCGCCCTTGCTCGAGGCAAGTCCGCCTCCCTGCACCGTCACCACCGAGCAGCCTTACGTCCGCATCGCCTTGACGGCACTTGCTGTCGTCTTCCTCGTCTTGTTCCTGTTTCTGCCGCTCGCCGCTGTCTTCTTCGAGGCGCTAAGGGCCGGGCTGCATGCGTATGTGGCCGCGATTACCGAACCCGACGCGCTCGCGGCGATCAAACTGACGCTCCTCGTCGCGGCCATCGCCGTCCCCGCCAATATCATATTCGGGCTCGCCGCCGCCTGGGCCATCGCCAAGTTCGATTTCCCCGGCAAGAGCGTGCTCAATTCGCTGATCGACCTTCCTTTCTCCGTCTCGCCGGTCATCGCCGGCCTCATTTACGTGCTTCTGTTCGGCGCGCAGGGTTATCTCGGGCCGTTTCTCAAGAGCGAGAACATCCAGATCATCTTCGCT
>NZ_DASRGO010000086.1:0-16125 GCF_035650995.1 Methyloceanibacter sp.
CCGTCGTAGCGCCCGCCGCTCACCACCGAGCCCAAGCGGATCGGCTGGCCGCGTTCGTCTTTGATGGGAGCGAGCAGCTCGGCCTCGAACACGGGGCCGGTGTAGTACTCAAGCCCCCGCACCACCGAGGGGTCTTTACGAATCCGATCTCCATAGCCCGAAGCGCTCACTAGGCCTGCAATTTGTTCGAGCTCTGAGAATCCGACCTTCGCTGTTTCGTTTGCGCTAAGCTTCTTGTTCCAAGCGGTGACTTCTTTAGCTTTTGCGCCAACGAAGGGCTCGTGCTCAATCACTGCCATCACATATTCGATTTTGCTCGAGTCGATCTCGGCGCCCATTGTGTAGTCACCACTCTCATCCTTACGGCCTTTGCCCAGCAATGCTCTGACACCCTCTGGTCCCAGACGGTCCAGCTTATCAATCGCTCGAAGTACACGGAGTCGCTTGGTGGCATTTTCCTCACCGCCAAGATCAATGGCCTCCAGCACCCCATCGAGAACTTTGCGGTTGTTGACCTTCACCACATATTGCCCGCGCGGCACGCCGAGAGCTTCGAGCGTGTCGGCGGCGAGCATGCAGAGCTCGGCATCGGCGGCGACGGACGCCGCGCCGACCGTGTCTGCGTCGAACTGGGTGAACTGGCGGAAGCGCCCGGGCCCCGGCTTCTCGTTACGCCACACGGGACCCCACTGATAGCGGCGGAAGGGCTTGGGCAGGCTTTGATAATTCTCGGCGACGTAGCGGGCGAGCGGCGCGGTCAGATCGTACCTTAGCGAGAGCCACTGATCGTCGTCGTCCTGGAAGGAGAACACGCCCTCGTTCGGGCGGTCCTGGTCGGGCAGGAACTTGCCGAGCGCGTCGGTATATTCGATGGCCGGCGTATCGAGCGGCTCGAAGCCGTAAGACTCGAACACGGTCCTGATCGTGCCCAGCATCGCCTGCGTGGCACGGATCTCTCCCGCCGAAATGTCGAATAGCCCCTTCGGCAGGCGGGCCTCGGGGCGAGGACGCTCGTCTTTCTGACTCATGGGAATGAAAGGCTGATTCTCGAACGCTCCGGCGCTAGCGCTTCTAACCCATGATCATGAGGCCAGCAAGCAACGCTCGAAGCCGGGCTTAGTCGACGAGAAGGCCTTCCTTGGCCATTTCGACCAGGGTCTCGATCTCGTGCCCGCTGTTCTTGAGTTCGCCGAGACTGGCGGGCGCCGGGCCGCCGGTCGCCCAGTCGAGCAATTCGACGGTATGGACGAAGGGCGCCTCGGCCTCTCTCAGCTGGACCATGCAGCCGAGATTGCCGGTCGCGATCACGTCCGGCTTGACCTTGGCGATATTGGCGAGCTTCCGCTCGCGGAGCGCGTTGGAGAGCTTGGGCTGGAGCAGATTGTAGGTGCCGGCCGAGCCGCAACAGAGGTGGCCCTCGGGAATTTCGGCGACGCCGAAACCCGCCTGGTTGAGAAGCTGCACCGGAAGGGTGTCGATGCGCTGGCCGTGCTGCAACGAGCAGGGCGCGTGATAGGCGACCTTGAGCCCGGTCCACATCACCGGCGGCATGAGCCCGATCTCGGCGATATATTCGGTGATGTCCTTGGCGAGCCCGGCGATGTAGGCGGCGCGCTCGGCATAGCCGCGGTCGCGGGAAAGCAGGTTGCCGTAGTCCTTGACCATGGTGCCGCAGCCGGAGGTCGTGACGAGGATGGCGTCGAGCAGGCCTTCGCGCATCGCGGCGGTCCAGGCGTCGATATTGCGCCGGGCGGCGTCGCGCGCCGCTTCGTCGCGGCCGAGATGATGCACGAGCGCGCCGCAGCAGCCCTCGTCCTTGACGATGACGACGTCGACGCTGTGGCGCCTGAGCAGCCTGATGGCCGCTTCCGTGATCTGCGGCGCCAGCACCTGCTGCACGCAACCGAGCATGAGCGCGACGCGCTTGGCCTTGGGCACGTTGCCGATTGCCGATTTGGGCTTGATGAGCTTGGCGCTCATCCGCGTGCGCGGAACAAGGTCGAGCGCGGAGGCCGTATGCGGGTGGCCCATGCGCGCGATCAGCGCGCGGAACGGTCGCATCGCCCAGCCGAGCAGGAGCGCGAGCCGGAAGGCGTTCGGGTTCGGCATCACCTTGCTCAGAATGAAGCGCAGCGCGCGCTCGGAGGCCGGCCGGTGCGCCTTGGTCTCGATGCGGGTGCGGGCGAGCTCGACGAGATGCATGTAGTCGACGCCCGAGGGACACGTGGTCATGCAGGAGAAGCAGGACAGGCAGCGGTCGATGTGATGCACGGTCGACGGCGTCACTTCGCGCGTCTCGAACATCTGCTTCATGAGGTAGATGCGCCCGCGCGGGCCGTCGCGCTCGTCCCCGGTCAGCACATAGGTCGGACAGGTGGCGGTGCACAGCCCGCAATGGACGCAGCGCTTGAGGATCGCGTCCGCGCGGGAGATGGTCGGGTCGGCGAGCTGGAGCGAGTTGAAATTGGTCTGCATGGTCCCGCCTAGAGGCCCTGATACATGCGGCCGGGATTGAGGACGCCGTTTGGATCGAAGGCCTGTTTCAATCGCGCCGAGAGCGCAGCGAGCGGAGGATCGAGCGGCTGGAACACGTCGATCAGCGACCGCGACTCTTCGTCGGCACGGATCAATGTTCCATGACCGCCAAATTCGGCAAGGGTGCGGCGGATCTCGACCGCGCCCGCGTCGGTCAGGGGCGGCGTCTCGAGCCAGACGAGGCCGCCGGACCAGTCGTACACGGGCTTCACCTCGATCTTGCGGGCGATGGAGGCGACGAGCTTGGCGGCCTTCGACGGCGCGGTCGAGATGCGCCACAGCGGGTTTGAGGACTTCTGGAACATGCGGAGCGTGCGCACCTCGTTCCAGAACAGCCGGCTTCGCCCGGTCTCGAGCTCGAGGCCGGGCCCATAGGCCTGGAGCATGTGGCGCAGCCGATTGGCGCGATAGCGCGCCGAGGCCGGCAGATTCTCGATGCGGATCGCCGTGACCGAGGTGCCTGCCCCGCTGATGCCCTCGTCGGTGAAGCGCTTGGCGAGATCGGCATGGATGTGCAGAGTGCCCGACACCTCGAATGGCGTGCCGTGGGCAAGGCACATGGCCTCCACCCCGGTCGCGTCGGGCAGGCCGAAGCAGAGCACGGTGCGGGTCTCGGCTTGCGCGGGCAGCACCTTGAGGGCGATCTCGGTCATGACGGCGAGCGTGCCCCAGGAGCCGGCGAGCGCCCGGGCAATATCGTAGCCGGTGACGTTCTTCTTCACCCGCCCCCCCGACTTGATGATCTCGCCCCGCCCGTTGACCGCGGTCACGCCGAGCACATGGTCGCGGGCCGAACCGGACAGAATGCGGCGGCTGCCCGAGAGGTTGGTGGCGATCGCCCCTCCGATCGTGGCCTGCCCCGGTCCGTAGCCGAGGATGGGCCCGAGATCGACCGGCTCGAACGGCAGCACCTGGTCGTTCTCGGCGAGCAGCTCCTCGATCTTGCCGAGCGGGGTGCCCGCCTTGACCACGAGCACGAGTTCGGTCGGCTCGTAGAGGCTGACGCCGACCAGGCTCTCGGTCGAGACCACGGCGCCCGAGCGCACGGGGCGCCCCAGCTCGCGCTTGGTGCCGCGGCCCATCACCTCGAGGGCCGTGCGCGTGTCCATCGCCTCGCCGACGAGATAGGCCAGCTCCTCGACCGATTCGGGAGCGTGAAAGCCGAGGCGCATGGGGCCGGTCACTGGGCGCTACGTCCTTCCAGCGGGAATACCTTGCCTGGATTGAGCAGCCAGTCCGGATCGAAGGCCTGCTTCACCCGCATCTGCTGGGCCAGATCCGCATCGCTGAACTGAATATGCATCAGCTCGCGCTTCTCGATGCCGACGCCGTGCTCGCCGGTCAGGCAGCCGCCGAGCTCGACGCACAGCTTGAGAATGTCGGCGCCGCACTGCTCGACGCGCTCGAGCTGCATGGGGTCGTTGGCGTTGTAGAGGATGAGCGGATGCAGGTTGCCGTCACCGGCGTGGAAGATGTTGGCGACGTCGAAGCGGTATTTGCGGCAGATCCAGCCGACCTCGTCGAGCGCCTTGGGCAGCTTCGACAGCGGGATCACGCCGTCCATGCAGATATAGTCGGACAGCTGGCCGATGGCGCCGAAGGCGGCCTTGCGGCCCTTCCAGATCTTGGCGCTCTCCTCGGCGCTCTGGCTCCGGTGCATGGTCACGGGATTGTAGTCGCGGGCGATCTCGGCGATGCGGTCGAGCAAGGTGTCGATCTCGTCTTCGGAACCTTCGACCTCGACGATGAGGAGCGCCTCGACGTCGAGCGGGTAGCCGGCGGCCACGAAATGCTCGCAGACATGGATCGCCGGCCGGTCCATGAACTCGATGGCGACGGGAATGATGCCGGCGGCGATGATGCCGCCGACGCATGAGGCCGCCGCGACGGTCGAATCGAAGCCGAGCAGCATGGGGCGGGCGCCCTCGGGCGACTTGAGCAGCCGCACCGTGACCTCGGTGACGACGCCGAGCTGGCCCTCGGAGCCGACGATGAGCGCGAGAAAATCGTAGCCGGGCGCGTCGAGATAGTCGCCGCCGATATCGATGACCTCGCCGTTCATCATCACCATGCGAACGCCGAGAACGTTGTTGGTGGTGACGCCGTATTTCAAGCAATGGGCGCCGCCGGAATTCGTGGCGACATTGCCGCCGACGGTGCAGGCGATCTGGCTCGAGGGGTCGGGCGCATAGAAGAAGCCGTCGGCCGCCGCCGCCTGAGTAATGCCGATATTGGTGATGCCGGCCTGCACGCGCGCGATGCGATCGGTGGTGTTGATTTCGAGCACCTTGGTCATGCGCGAGAGGCAGAGCACGAGCGCGTCCTCGAGCGGCAGCGCGCCGCCGCAGAGCGAGGTCCCCGCCCCGCGCGGCACGACCTTGACGTGGTTGTCGTGGCAGAAGCGCAGGATCTTGCTCACCTCTTCGGTCGTGGTCGGCAGTACGACCGCGAGCGGCAGGCAGTGATAGGCGGTGAGCGCATCGGTCTCGAAGGCTCTGCGCCCCTCCTGGTCGGAAATCAGGCTCGCTTCGGGCGCGAGCTTCCGCAATTGCCTGACGATGTCGTTCCGGCGCGCGAGCACCGCGGCATCGGGGGCCGGAAGGCTGATCTGCGACATCGTCCAACTCCAGGGCAATCGTGGAGGCAGGGCTTTGCCCTAGTCTTTCGCATGGGCCGGGTTGGCGGGCAATATGCCGCGCGCCAGCTCTTGGGGGGGCCTTGTCCGGCCTCGCAACCCCTTGGATCATTTTGGAGTTACCATGTCGCAGCAGCCGCTTTTGCCCGCAAATCGGCCTTCTGCTACGTTGCGCCGGACTTTGGCCAACGGGTTTCCTGCAAGACTGGGCGATCGTCCGAGACGCGAAAGGGGAGAGCGGTCGAGGACACTTTCCAAGGAGGACTGTGATGAGGATTGTTGGACTACTCGGTCTCGGTGCGACGGCGGCGCTGGTCGGGCTCTACGGCCCAGCTTTGGCCGAAGGCGATGCGGCGAAGGGCAAGGCTGCCTTCGCCAAATGCGCGATCTGCCATCAGGTCGGTCCGGGCGCCAAGACGCTGGTCGGCCCCGAGCTCAACAATGTGGTGGGACGGAAGGCGGCGAGCGTCCCCGATTACGCTTCCATGTACTCGCCCGGGATGAAGAAGCTCGGCGAGCAGGGCTGGGTGTGGACGGAAGAGAATATCGACAAGTGGATCTCCGATCCCAAGGCTCTCATTCCCGATTCTCCGATGGCGCTCGCGTTCCAGGGAGTGCCCGACGCGGCCGAGCGGGCTGACATCATCGCCTATCTGAAAACGCAGACGGGGCAATAGCGGCATGATTAGGTGGGCAGGCGCGAAGCGTCTTGCCCACCACCGTCGCGCGGGCAACGCAAAGACCGTTGTTCGCCGCTAGGGCTGAGCCGTCTGCGCGGGCATGTCTTGCTGGCTTGGCGCGGGTGCCGGATCGTCGGAGGCCGCAGGCTTGGCGCGGAATTTGTCGATGTCGTCGAGCACGAACCTGAAGAAATAGTCCTGGTCGCCCTCATCCTTGGCGACCTTCGCCCAGGCATCTTTTAGCGCGGCCAGAACGTCGTCGGGCCAATTCTCGACGCGGACACCATATTTATTGGTCATCTCGGCAAGGGCGGCGGCCTGGAGGCCCGCGCTATCGGCGAGGCTTTGCTGGAGCAGCGTCTTGCAGACCCCCTCGATCAGGCTTCGCTGTTCGGCGGAAAACGCCTCCCAACGGTCCTTGTTGACGATCAGCTCGAGCACGGTCTCGGGCTGGTGCCAGCCCGGCATATAAATGAGCTTCACCTTGTCCTTGAAGGGCTGCTCGATGTCGACCGCAGGGGTATAGAGCTCGGCCGCGTCGATCTCCTTCTTGTCGAAGGCGCTTGCGATCTTGCTTCCGGGAAGGAGGACGGTCGTGGCGCCGGCTTGCGACATGACGCGCGCGCCGAGGCCGAAGATGCGCATGCGCAAGCCCTTGAGGTCGTCCTTGCTGCGGATCTCCTTGGCAAACCAACCGCCGGACTCGGCGCCGCCGAAGGCGCACGGCAGGACATGCACCTTCACGCCGGCATGATCATACATTTCCTGATAGAGCGAGAGGCCGTCGCCGTTGTCGAACCAATCGAGATAGGTCTTGGCGTCGGGACCGAAGGGAAAGCCGGAAAACAGGGCGGCGGCGGGGAGCTTCGCCGCCCAGAAGCTCGCGGTCGAAAAGCCGGCGTCGACCTTGCCTTCGGCAACCTTGTCGAGGATCTCGTCCGGCATGGTGCCGTCGCCGGGCTGCTTCAGGTCGAGCTGAAGGGCGCCGCCCGAGCGCTCCTTGATGAGCTTGGCAAGCTTCGTGGCCGAATCGCCGAGTCCCGGCATATGCGTGCCGTAGACGAGCGGGGTGACGAGCACGACGGGCGCGGTCTCGGCCCCGACGCAAACGGGCCCGAGCCAAGCCAACAGCGAAGCGAGCGCAAGCGCTCTTGCCAGCATGTCCCTCCCCTGGTCCTTTGGCGCCTTCCGCGAATTCTTGAGTCGCGGGCCGCGATGCTACATCCTCACTCCCACCTCCCGCCACAGGATGCAGGGCCGGACCCATCGCTCCCATGACTTTGGCCCCTGCCGACGACAAGCAAGGTCCCCTGGTCGGGCTGTTCGTGACCTGCCTCGTCGATCTCTTGCGGCCGAGCATCGGCTTCGCCGCGATCAAGCTGCTGGAGGCCGGGGGCGCGCGGGTCGAGGTCCCCCTCGCCCAGACCTGCTGCGGGCAGCCGGCCTTCAACTCGGGGCAGCGGGCCGATGCTATGGCCATCGCGCGCCGCGTCATAGACATGTTCGAGCGATACGACTACGTGGTTGCGCCCTCGGGCTCTTGTGCAGGGATGCTCAAGCTCCATTACCCCGAGCTTCTGGCGGCCGACCCGGACTACGGCCCTCGCGCCGCGGCGATGGCATCGAAATGCTTCGAGCTGACGAGCTTTATCGTCGATGTGCTTCGCGTCAGCGAGGTCGATGCGCGCTTCGAGGGCACCGTCACCTATCACGATTCCTGCTCCTCCTTGCGCGAGCTCGGCGTCGCCTCGGCGCCGCGCAGGCTGCTCGCGAGCGTCGAGGGGCTTGAGCTCGTCGAGCTTGCCGACCGCGAGGTGTGCTGCGGCTTCGGCGGGACCTTCTCGGTCAAATATCCCGACATCTCCAGTGCGATCCTCGAGCAGAAGTTGCGCGCCATCAAAGAGAGCGGGGCCAGATGCGTGCTCGCCGGCGATCTCGGCTGCCTGATGCAGATCGCGGGCGGCCTTGCGCGCGGCGGCTCTGCCATCGAGGCGCGCCACGTCGCCGAGGTTCTCGCCGGGATGGCCGACGAGCCAGCTATTGCCGCGCCGGCTGCGCAGCGTTGATCGAGGCCGGTATGGCGTCATCCAGCAAGAACTTCATCCGGAACGCGCGCGAAGCGCTCGCCGACCAAGAGCTTCAACGCGCGCTTCTGAACGTCAAGCGCGGCTTCATCGTCAAGCGCGAGGCGGCGGTCGAAAAGCTGCCGGAGTTTGACGCGCTCCGCGCCGAGGCGCGCGCCATCAAGGATCATACGCTCGGGCATCTCGACCTTTACCTCGAGGCCTACGAGCGCAAGGTGGTCGAGAACGGCGGGAGCGTGCATTACGCGGCGGATGCGGCCGAGGCGCGCGACATCGTGCTTAGTCTCTGCCGCGCCGCGGGCGCAAAGCGCGTTGCCAAGGGCAAGTCGATGATCTCGGAAGAGATCGGGCTCAATGCCCATCTCGAAGAAGCCGGTATCGATGTGGTCGAGACCGACCTCGGCGAATACGTCATTCAGATCAGAGGCGACCGCCCGAGCCATATCATCGCGCCGATCGTCCACCTCAACAAGGAGGCGATCGAAGCCGACTTCCGCCGCGCCCACCGCAAATTCCCTGTCGGGCGCAAATTCAAGTCAGTAGCCGACCTCGTGACCGAAGCGCGCGCCGTCCTGCGCGAGACGTTCGTCACTGCCGATGTCGGCATTACCGGCGCCAATCTCCTGATCGCCGAGACGGGAACCTCGGTGATCGTCACCAACGAAGGCAATGGCGACCTCACGCAGACGCTGCCGCGCGTCCATATCGTGCTTGCCTCGATCGAGAAGGTGGTGCCGACACTCGAGGACGCCATGACCATCCTGCGCCTGCTTGCCCGCTCGGCCACGGGGCAGGACATGGCGACGTATACGAGCTTCGCCACCGGATCGCGCCGCGCGGGCGACCCGGACGGACCGAGCGCCTATCACGTCGTCCTGCTCGACAATGGCAGGAGCGAGATGCTGGGAAGCGCTTTCCAGGACATGCTGCGCTGCATCCGCTGCGGGGCCTGCCTCAACCACTGCCCGGTGTACGGGGCGATCGGGGGCCACGCCTATGCCTCGGTCTATCCCGGGCCGATGGGCGCCGTGCTGACGCCGGCATTGCAGGGCATCAGCCACGCGCGCGATCTCCCCAACGCTTCGAGCTTCTGCGGGCGGTGCGAGGAGGTCTGCCCCATGGGCATTCCGCTGCCCAAGATGATGCGCGCCTGGCGGGAGCGCGACGCCGAGGCGGGCGGCCCTTCGTTCAAAGAACGGATTGCGCTCAAGACGTGGGCGTATGCCGCCAAGCGGCCGCGGCTTTATCATGCGCTCGCGAGCATCTTCGTCAGCCTTCTCGCGCGCCGCGCCGGAGCGATGGGGCGCCTCTCGCGCCTGCCCTTCGGCAAGGCCTGGACGCGCACGCGCGATTTTCCCGCGCCGCAAGGCAAGACCTTCCACCAGCTCTACGCCAAGGCCAAGCGGAGGGCCCTGTCATGAGTCTCGATGAGATCGACACCGCCGCTGCCCGCGCGCAAATCTTGGCGCGTATTCGCAAGGCCCTCGACGTCGACCCGGACGACATGGCGGGACAGGAGGCAGTTCGAGATCGGCTCAAGCGCCATCCGCGGAACACGATCCCCATGCGCGCCCGCCTCTACGGCGAGCAGGCTGTCCGCCAATTCGCCGAGGCGCTCGCCAAGCAGGGCGCCGACGTGACCCGCGTCTCCACGCCGAAGCAGGCGGTCGGGACCATCGGATCCTATCTCGGCGCCAACAACTTGCCGCCGCGGCTGCGCATGGGAGAGGACCCAGTGCTTGCCGCGCTCCCGTGGAAAGACGCGTGGGACATCGAGCGAGTGTTCGGGCCGGCGGAGCCCGCCGACAGGACGTCACTGTCACGCGCGGCGGCGGGCGCGGCGGAGACCGGCACGCTGTTCCTTGTATCCGGCAAGGACAATCCCACCACGCTCGCCTTTTTGCCTGAGACGCATATGGTCCTGATCGCCGCCGGCGATGTCGTCGGCTCCTACGAGGATGCGTGGGACCGCTTACGCGCCCGCTATGGCGAGGGTGCCCTTCCCCGCTGCGTGAACCTGATTGGAGGCCCGTCGCGGACGGCCGATATCGAGCAGACTATCGTGAGGGGCGCGCACGGGCCCCGGCGCCTGCACGTGCTGATCCTGGGCTAGCCGGCCTCGGGCCAAAAATCCCGCAGATCGGCCTCTTGCCCGAAATAACGGTCCGCTTCCGTTCACGAACCGCTTCGATTATGGTGCGCCGCACTCTCCCAGGTAGTATGGTTTCCCCGGTCCTGCGCTTAAGACCGGTTCGGGGTGGCACTTCATGCGCTTTGCCGTCTGGCTGATCGAGCGTCCGCGCTGGTTCAAGCGGACCCTGCTGATCATCAACGACCTCGCGATGCTCACCTTCGCGTTGTGGCTCGCCTACACGCTCAGGCTGAGCCGACCCTATGTGCCCCCAAGCCTCGACAAATGGGTGTTGTTCATCGTGGCGCCCATCATCGGCGTCGTCGTCTTCTATTTGCGGGGGCTGTACAAGCTCGTCACCCGCTTCATCGGGCCTGAAGGCACCACGCGCATCTACTTGGCAGTGATCATCGCGGCGGTCGCCTGGGCGCTCGCGGTCTTGATGGCAGCCGTCAAAGACCATCCCCGTTCGGTGATCGTCATCTATGCGCTGATCGCAGCACTGCTGATCAGGCTGAGCCGGCAATGGGCCGGCGCCATCCTGCTCAAGCTCGCGCCGGAGCACAAGGGGGTAAGCTTCGACGAGCGCAAGCGCGTCATCATCTACGGCGCCGGCAATGTCGGCATTCAGCTCCTGCGCGCCCTGAACGAGACGGGCAACTACAAGACCGTCGCCTTCATCGATCCAAACCCCTCGCTTGCCGGCCAGATGGTGCACGGGGTCAAGGTGTTGCGGCCCGAGAAGATCGGCAAGACCATCGCCGAGCAGAACGTGAAGGAGGTGCTGCTCGCCACGCCGTCGGCGCTGCGGAGCGAGCGGCGCCTCGCCATCCGGCTGCTCGAATCCTATCCGGTGGTGGTGAAGACGCTGCCGGCGCTCGAGGAGATCGCCTCGGGCCGGGTCGAGGTCAGCGATCTCAGGCCGATCGACGTCGAGGACCTGTTGGGCCGCGATCCGGTCACGCCCGACCTTGCTCTATTGGCCGCCAATGTCCACGGCAAGGTGGTGATGATCACCGGAGCCGGCGGCTCGATCGGTTCCGAGCTCACCCGCCAATTGCTCCGTCTCGGACCCAAGACCCTCGTCCTGTTCGAGCTGTCGGAGGTCGCGCTCTACGAGATCTCGATGGAGATCGAGGAGTTGAACAAACGGCTGCACGGTGAACAAGAGGGTCGCCCCGCCGAGGCGCCGACCAAGGTGGTCCAGGTGCTGGGTTCGGTGCTCGATCGCAAGCTCGTCACCCGCACCATCGAGGAGTTCGGGGTCGAGGTGATCTACCACGCCGCCGCCTACAAGCATGTGCCGATCGTGGAGGTCAATCCTTTTGCAGGCGTCCAGAACAACACCTTCGGCACGTTCGTCGTGGCCGAGGCGGCGAAGGCGCTCGGCGTCGAACGCTTCGTGCTTGTGTCGAGCGACAAGGCCGTGCGCCCAACCAACATCATGGGCGCGAGCAAGCGGCTCGCCGAGCTGATCCTGCAAGCCCTCGCTCAGGACCGCCACTCGCCGACGATCTTCACCATGGTTCGCTTCGGCAACGTCCTCGATTCGTCGGGCTCGGTGGTGCGGCGCTTCCGCAACCAGATCAAGGCGGGCGGCCCGGTGACCGTGACCCATCCCGAGGTGATCCGCTACTTCATGTCGATCCCCGAGGCGGCGCAACTCGTCATCCAGGCCGGCACCATGGCCAGCGGCGGCGAGGTGTTCGTGCTGGAAATGGGAACGCCGGTGAAGATCGACGACCTCGCCCGCACCATGATCCGCCTCTCCGGCCTCGAGGTCCGCGACGAGAATCATCCAGACGGGGACATCGCCGTGGAATATATCGGGCTTCGGCCGGGCGAGAAGCTCTACGAGGAGCTCCTGATCGGCGAGAACACGACCGGCACGAGCCATCCGCGCATCTTCAAGAACTCCGAACCGGTGTTGCCCTATGAGGAGCTTGCCGCGGCGCTCGAGCGCCTCGAAGAGGCGATCCAGAAGCTCGATCTCGCCGAGCTTCAGGAGACGCTCCGCGCGACCGTCGAGGGCTACGTCCCGGCGGGCACGCCGCACCCCGCCCCTGCCAAGGGCGAATGGCGGGCCGCGTCGCGCACGCTGCATTGAGGCGATGGCGTTCGGGCTCCTGTCTTGGGCCGCGATCGTCGCGGCAAGCGCCGCGATCAGCGCCGGCGCGATCTTGGTCTTGCGGCCGATCCTCGTTCGCCACCTGCTTGCGCATCCGAACCACCGGTCCTCGCATAAAGTCGCAACCCCGCAGGGCGGGGGGCTCGGCGTCATGCTCGCGGTCGTCGCGGTGTGCGCGCTCGCGGGGCTGATTGCGCCTCAAGGGGGCGCTGCCGGCCTGATCCCCGTGCTCGGCGCCGCGTGCTTTCTCACCTTGCTCGGCGCGGCCGACGATGCGCACGCGCTTTCGGTGTCGTGGCGCTTCATCGGCCAGACGCTCGCCGCGCTTGCCATCGTCCTGACCTTGCCGGCGGAGTTGCGCATCCTGTCCGAGGCCGTGCCGCTCTGGCTCGAACGGGCGTTGCTCGTCGCAGGGACGGTCGGCTTCGTCAATGCCGTCAACTTCCTCGACGGGCTCGACTGGATGACGGTGGCCGAGGTCGTTCCCATCACTCTTGCGGTTGCGGCGCTGTGCGTCTTCGGGGTGGTGCCGGAAGCGATCGGGCTGCTCGCGCTTGCGCTCCTCGGCGCCATGCTCGGCTTTGCCGTATTCAACAAGCATCCGGCCAGCATCTTTCTCGGCGATGCCGGAAGCCTGCCGATCGGGCTTTGCCTCGCCCTGATGCTGATCTATGTGGCCGAGGCGAGCCTCACCGCCGCGGTTCTCTTGCCGCTCTACATGATCGCCGATACCGGCATCACCCTCGCCCGCCGCATTATCAACAAGGAGCCGTTTCTCTCGGCGCATCGCTCGCACTATTACCAGCGCGCGGTGAGCGGAGGGCTGAGTGTGCCCGAAGTCACCTCGCGCATTTTTTTGCACGGGGTTGCGCTCGCCCTGCTTGCGATCGGCGCGGCGCTCTCGCACTCGCTCTGGCTCGACCTCGCCGCGCTCGCGCTCGGCGCGCTCTTGACCGCCGCAACGCTTCGCTGGCTCGCGCGAGGCCGGACGTGACGGGAACGATCCTCGTCACCGGCGCCTCGGGCTTCATCGGGCGAAGTTTGGTCCAAGCGCTCGCCCGCGAGGGCTTCGCGGTCAGAGCCGCGGCGCGCGATCCCCGCTCGGTTCCCGCGCGCGAAGGCATCACCCCGGTCGCAATGCCTGACCTCGCCACTCCGGGCGATTGGGGGGCCCTGCTCGATGGCGCACGCCATGTCGTTCATCTCGCCGGCATCGCCCATTCGCCCGGGCTGATCGCTGACGACCTCTACCGCCGCATCAACGCAACTGCCGTCGGCGAACTTGCGGAGAACGCAGCGAGGGCGAAGGTCGAGCGGCTCGTGTCCGTCTCCTCGGTGAGAGCCCAGGCCGGGCTTTCGGCCGACCATGCGCTCACCGAGAAAGACGAGCCGCAGCCGACCGACGCCTATGGCCGTTCGAAGCTCGAAGCCGAACGGCTGGTCGCGGCAAGCGGCGCTCCCTTCACCATCCTCAGGCCCGCGGTCGTCTATGGCCCGGGGGTGAAGGGCAATATCGCTTCGCTCGCGACGCTTGCCAGGACGCCGATGCCGCTCCCCTTCGCCAATCTCGACAATCGCCGCTCGCTGCTCGCGCTCGACAATTTCATCGCTGCGGTCGTCTTCGTGCTCGGCTCCGAGCGCGCCGCGAACGAGACCTTTCTCGTCGCCGACAGGGAGCCGATCAGCGTGGCGAACCTGGTCGGCGCCATGCGCGAGGGGCTCGGCCGCCCGCCCCTCCTCGTCGGCGTGCCGCAAGGGGCGGTGAAGCGTCTGATGCGTTCGTTCGGCAAGGAAGCGGAGTGGGAGCGGATCTCGGGGAATTTCGTGATCGACCCGTCGAAGCTGATGGGAATCGGCTGGCGCCCATCCGTCTCGACGCATGACGGCATCGTCGCGATGATGCGCGCGGAGTCGGTGACTACGTCGTCCTGATCGAGTCGTAGAGGGCGACGGTCTCCTTACCGATGGCCTCGGCGGAGAACCTGCTCTCGACGAGAGCGCGGGCGTTGGCGGCGAAGCGCTGGCGAAGATCGGCATCGCCCGCGAGTTTCTCCATGGCGCTTGCCAGCGCCGGGGCATCATCGACCGGGACGGTGAGAGCGGTCACGCCCTCGATCGCGATCTCGCGGCAGCCCGGCGCATCGGTTGCGACCATGGCCCGCCCGCAGGCCGCAGCCTCGAGCAGGCTCTTCGGCAACCCCTCGCGGCGGGAGGCCAGCACGGCAAAGTTCGCCCGCGCCCATACCGTCCTGATGTCGGATACGTGGCCGAGCCACTCGACGCCATAGAGGCTCGCGAATTCCCGCAGCTGTTCCGGCGCGAGCGAGCCGGGGTTCTCCTTGTCGCAGTCGCCGGCGAGGAGAAGCTTGAGGGGCACGCCCCGCTTGCCGAGCGAGGAGAAGGCTTCGATCAGCGTGATCACGCCCTTGTCGGCGAGCATGCGCCCCACATAGGCGGCGGTCGCCGGCAACGGCGGCTCGGGCAAAGGCCTTAGCACGTCGGTATCGACCCCCGACCCGGCGATTACGACGATGCACTCCTCCGGCACGCCGAGGCCAAGCACGAAGGCGCGATCGTCGGGGTTCTGCACCACGGTCCGGCTCTCTCCGCGCCTTAGGAGCCGCGCGAGGGCAAAACGCACGAGGCGGCGTGTCGCTCCGCTCACCTTTGCCTCGCCGATGAAAAGCGTACCGA
The DNA here is from genome assembly GCF_035650995.1 of Methyloceanibacter sp. Classification (GTDB taxonomy): domain Bacteria; phylum Pseudomonadota; class Alphaproteobacteria; order Rhizobiales; family Methyloligellaceae; genus Methyloceanibacter. The sequence goes on from NZ_DASRGO010000086.1 coordinate 14,888, forward strand.
GCCCGGTCAGGCTGTTCACCACGGCGATGCGCGGGAGGCCGAGGCTTGCCGTGGTGCCGAGCAGAACCGGCTTCAGCGCGATGTTGTGGACGATGGCGGGGCCAACCGCACGGAAGAGGCGCCTCAGCTCGCGGACCGCCGAAACGCTTCCAAGCGCAGACAGGCTGCCGCGACTCCAGGAGAGCGCATGCGGCACGAACCCCTCCCGCTCGATCGCCGCCCTGCCGTCTTTGATGCGGGTTGCGACGTGGACCTCGTAGCCTGCATCCCTTGCCGCACGCGCCATCGGCAGGCGGTGCGACAAGAAGTACCAATCTTCGGTGACGACATAGAGCAGGCGGGGCCCCATGGCGGGCTTGTATCAGCGCGGCGGCGCTTGCGAAACTGCCGCGAGAGGCGCGAGGGGAGCTCATTGCCGGTTCGTTCTGTCGCGTTGGCTCCTGGACGAAAACGCGCTATGCTCGTCGGCAAATCAAGACACTGCTTCGGGGGATTTGCGATGAAACATCTTCGCCTCGTGATCGTGCTCGGCGGTGCGGCTTGTTTGGCTGTGGCGTCGGGAAGCGCTTATGCCTTCGATATCGAGGGGCAGAATGCGAGCCTCGACGACGGCTCTCCCGCCCATTTTGCCACGCCGGTCGACGACTTCATCAAGTCGAACGGCGGCGCCCGCTCGCTCGCCATGCCGCTCACCGGCGAGGCCGATTCGAGCATGCACATTTCCGATTACGGCAACTCGATCGCCATCCCGGCCCCCGGCGCCGAAGCACCGGCCTGGAGCTATTCGTCTCCCCTCTTCCAGAGGAAGGGCTATTAAGGCGGAGGGCAGGCCTTAAGAGTTGGGGCGGCGGTCGCGAGGGCCGCCGCTTCGTTTTGGGGGGACAGGCTGAGCCCGCCGGGCGATTCCTCGCCTTAGAGCCCGATATATCCGCGTTTCGCTCCGCCCTTGTCGCCCCGCTCGCTGGCGTCGTTAAAAAAACCAAGAAATTCAGTGGGTGGCGGTCTGGCTGACGTCCATTTTTGATCCAAACGTTGCCCAAACGTCACAGCCACCCGCGCGATTATCCGCTATGGTGAAATCCTTCAGGGGACTTTGGGGGATCAATCCATGCGCCTCTTTCTAGCTTGCGCCATCATCATCACTGCAACAATCGGGCTCGGTGGCTGCTTCGGCCACCATGAGAAGGCCGTGGCAACCCAGCCGTTGAAGCTCGGTTAGTCGATCGGTAACGCCCTTA
>NZ_DASRGO010000087.1:0-2313 GCF_035650995.1 Methyloceanibacter sp.
AGGTAGTTGGTTGGCACCACGATATATTAGAGGGCAGCGATAAGCTCTGGATGAGAGTAAAAGATGCACCCAACCGATATACAAATAGGGACAAAAAGCATAGGATTGTAGCGGCCTATTTTGATCGACAGCGTTGGTTTCTTCCAACTAATAAGGGGTTTTCAGGGTTGTTTCGGCATGAAAGATCATTGCTAGAGGGAGAAATCGGGGAAGTGCGAACTTCCAACAGTGGAATTGGAAAAATCCAAGAGGTAGTATGGGAGCCGAAGAAGAAGTATCGGTGGGTTGAACGCAGAGTTCAGCTCTCTGCAATGGCGCTACGGCCGGCAGAACGCGAGCGCGAAGACTACTTCATTATTCTTGCTACCCTCCAAGCGGGCTAAAGACTATCGAAGTGAATATGCTTCTGACCTGAGCCCCGGCATGTCCTCCAAAGATGGGTAGAGTCCGTCACCTGGAAGGGGATGGACATGAAGCCGAGCCGGTTCACGGAAGAACAGATCATCGGGATATTGCGGGAGCAGGAGGCCGGGGCGAAGACGGCGGACGTGTGCCGCAAGCACGGGATCAGCAGCGCAACGTTTTACAAGTGGAAGGCCAAGTACGGCGGCCTCGATGTGTCGGACGCCAAGCGCCTGAAGTCGCTGGAAGACGAGAACGCCAAGCTGAAGAGGCTGCTCGCCGAGGCGATGCTCGACAACGCCATGCTGAAGGATATCGCAGCAAAAAAATGGTGACGCCCGCCGCCAGGCGAGAGGCCGTCGCTCACCTTCGGGTCGCGTATGAGGTCAGCGAGCGGCGGGCGTGTTCGGCGGTCGGGGCCGATCGCACATCGGTTCGCTACCGCAGCATTCGGCCGGATGATGCGGCGGTGCGGGCACGGCTACGCGAGCTGGCCGCCATTCGCCGTCGGTTCGGCTATCGGCGGCTGCACATCCTGCTCAGGCGCGAAGGCATCGTCATGAACCATAAGAAGCTCCGTCGGCTCTACCGCGAGGAACGGCTCCAGGTGCGCCGCCGTGGCGGACGCAAGCGTGCGCTCGGCACCAGGGCACCGATGACCCTTCCGCAAGGCCCCAACCAGCGCTGGAGCCTGGACTTCCTGTCGGACGCTTTCTCCGATGGCCGCCGCTTCCGCATCCTGGCGATCGTCGATGACTTCACGCGGGAATGCCTGGCGCTGGTGCCCGATACCTCGCTGTCCGGACTGCGGGTCGCGCGAGAGCTCGACGCCCTGATTGCCGCACGCGGCCGACCCGCCATGATCGTCTCCGACAACGGCACCGAGTTGACCGGCATGGCGATCCTGCGCTGGTCGCAGGAGACACGGGTCGAATGGCATTACATCGCGCCAGGCAAGCCACAGCAGAATGCCTTCATCGAGAGTTTCAACGGCCGATTACGCGACGAGTTGTTGAACGAGACACTGTTCGCTTCGCTCACCCATGTGCGCGAGGCTCTGGCGATCTGGAGGGACGATTACAACACCATCCGCCCACACAGCGCACTCGGCAATCTGCCGCCGCTCACCTATGCCGAACTCAGCGCTCCCGACATGCAACGGGACGGGACGCTGCGCTACACCGAGAGCTCCGCGCCCCGTCCCGTTGCACCACCGAGCCAACAGGGCTCAAATGAAGCCAGGACTCTTCTCATCGCTGGATGACACAAGGGGCTCAGGTCACCCGCGCGCATGCGCGTCAAGGACGCGCGAACGGAAGTTATTCCCCCGATACGGTGCACACAAGATGAGCGGGCGGCCATCAAGACCGCCGCCGACCAAGCCGGCCTCAGCGTCGGGGCCTTTGTCCGCGCCCTGGCGCTCGGTAAACCCGGGCCGCGGGCAGTGCGCCGACCGCCCGTCGAGCGCAAGGAATTGGCCCGGTTGCTCGGCCACCTCGGCAAGATCGGCTCGAACGTCAACCAGCTCGCGCACGGCTTCAACCGCACCGGCATCCTGCCGGGCTTCCCCGAACTCCTCGCTATCCGCGACGACATCCGGCAGATGCGGACCGCGCTCATGAGGGCACTAGGTCGTGGTGATTAAAGGCACGTCCTGCGCCGGGGCGCGGCGGCTCGCCGTTCACCTGACCCGCACCGATACCAACGAGCGCGCCGAGGTGAAGGAGCTTCGAGGCGTTGCCGCCGAAAACCTTCGCGAAGCCCTACTGGAGATGGAGGCGGTCGCCGCCGGCACCCGGACCACCAAGCCGTTCTATCACGGCTCGATCAACACCCGCGCCGAGGAGCGGTTGACCGAGGAACAGCGCACACAGGCGATCGACCGCCTTGAGACCGCGCTTGGCCTGACCG
>NZ_DASRGO010000088.1:0-9493 GCF_035650995.1 Methyloceanibacter sp.
CCGACACGCCGGACATGCTGGAAGTCGCGCTCGATCAAAACGAATACCGGGCCGGCGACACCATGACGGTCGCCGTCACTGCGCGCAGCGCCGGCCGGCTCACGCTCAACGTCATCGGCGATCGGCTGCTCGCGAGCAACAGTGTCGAGGTCAAGCCCGGCGCCGTGCAGGTAAAGATGCCGGTCGGCCGCGACTGGGGCACTGGTGCCTATGTGGTCGCAACGCTGCGCCGGCCGCTCGATGCGCCGGCGCAACGCATGCCCGGCCGATCGATCGGCGTGCGCTGGTTCTCGGTCGACCACGCCGCGAAGACGCTCACCCTCGAGCTCAAGACGCCGCCGCTGCTGCGGCCGAACTCGACCTTGCACGTGCCGATAAAGGTCGGACTTTCGGCCAGCGGAGAGGCGAGGGTAGCCGTCGCCGCCGTTGATGTCGGCATCCTCAACCTCACCAATTACAAGCCGCCGTCGCCCGACGACTATTATCTCGGCCAGCGCATGCTCTCGGCTGACATCCGCGATCTCTACGGCGATTTGATCGACGGCATGCAGGGCTCCCGCGGTCAGATCCGCAGCGGCGGTGACGCCGGCGCCGAGGCGTTGCAAGGAAATCCGCCGACCGGACCGCCGGTCGCGCTCTATTCCGGCATCGTCAAGGTCGGCGCCGACGGCACTGCAGAGGTGAGCTTCGAGGTGCCGGCTTTCGCCGGCACGGTGCGCGTGATGGCGGTGGCATGGAGCAAGGACAAGATCGGCCACGCCTCGGCCGACGTCGTGGTGCGCGATCCGGTGGTGCTGACCGCCACGCTCCCACGCTTCCTGCTCATGGGCGATAAGAGCACGCTCAGGCTCGACCTCGACAATGTCGAGGGCGAGACCGGCAATTATCAGATCGCGGTCTCGACCGAAGGTCCGTTCAGCGTTGAGGGCCCCGACAAGACGCTTCCCCTCGAGGCCAAGAAGCGCGGCGGCGTGAGCCTGCCCATCTTGGCGACGGGCGTGGGAGACGGCGCCGTGTCAGTCGCCGTCACCGGTCCCGGCAATTTCTCCGTGCAGCGGAAATATCCGCTTCAGGTGAAACCATCCACGCAGGTCCTCGCGCGGCGCACGGTGAAGCCGCTCAATCCGGGCCAGAGCATCACGCTCACGAGCGACGTGTTCAGCGACCTCGTGCCGGGCACCGGCAAGGTCTCTCTGTCGGTGACGCCGTCGGCGGCGCTCGACGTGGCGAGCCTGCTTCAAGCGCTCGACCGCTATCCGCTCGGCTGCACCGAGCAGGTCGTCAGCCGCGCGCTGCCGCTGCTCTATGTCAACGAGATGGCGCTCGACGCGCAGCTCGCGGTCGATCCCGGCGTCGATGAGCGTATCGCCAAGGCGATCGAGACGGTGCTCGCGCGCCAGGGCTCGGAAGGCTCGTTCGGGCTGTGGTCGCCGGGCGGAGACGATGCCTGGCTCGACGCCTATACGACCGACTTTCTCACCCGCGCCAGGGCGCGCGGCTTCTCGGTGTCCGACGACCAGTTCAAGCTCGCGCTCGACCGCTTGCGCAACTATGTGAGCACGGCGCCGGACGTCTCGACCGACGGCGGGCTTGCGCTCGCCTACGGACTCTATGTGCTTGCCCGCAACGGCATGGCGCCGGTCGGCGACCTCCGCTACATCGCCGATGTCAAGCTCGACGATCTCGGCACGCCGACGGCGAAGGCCCAGATCGCCGCGGCGCTCGCCATGATGGGCGACCGGGTGAGGGCCGAGAAGGCGTTCAACGCCGCGCTCGCCTCGCTTCCGACCGACGTGCGCTACGAAGGCGGCCGCATCGACTACGGCTCGCCGCTCCGCGACGCCGCGGCGGTGGTGACGCTCGCCGCCGAGGGCGATGCGCCGAAGCTGATCCTGGTCAGCGCCACCAAGACCATCGACAAGGCGCGCGACAAGGTGATCTACACCTCGACGCAAGAGGACGCCTGGCTCGTGCTCGCGGCACGCGCGCTCGGCAAGCAGAACGTGAGCCTGACCGTCAACGACGGCGGAGTGCAAGGCCCGCTCTACCGGACCTTCAGCGAGGAAGAGCTTGCGTCGACGCCGCTCACGGTGACGAATAGCGGCGATGCGCCGCTCGATGCGGTGATCTCGGTGAGCGGATCCCCGAAGACGCCGGAGCCCGCGGCCGAGCACGGCTTCACCATCGAGCGCAGCTTCCACACGCTCGACGGCGCCGACGCCGATCCGACCAAGGCGAAGCAGAACGACCGCTTCGTGGTGGTGTTGACGGTCACCGAGCCGCAGCCGCAATTCGCCCGCGTGGCGCTGACCGATTACGTGCCGGCAGGGTTCGAGATCGACAATCCGCATCTCGTCTCCTCGGGCGACACCGGAGCGCTCGACTGGATCGAGAACGCGGGCGAGCCGTCGTTCACCGAGTTTCGCGACGACCGCTTCGCCGCGGCCTTCGAGCGGCGGAGCGACGACAAGCCCGTCTTCACGGTCGCCTATGTCGTGCGCGCGGTGTCGCCCGGGACCTATGTGCTGCCGCAGGCGTTGATTGAGGACATGTACCGGCCCGACCGCTTCGGTCGGACCGGAACCGGAGAGGTCGTGATCGCACCCGCCAAATGAGCACTGATCGAAAAGCCACCTCTCGCCAACCGGGAAAGGTCGGCGCGCAACGCGCGCCGGGTGAGGGGGTTCCCGGACCAACTCGGACTCACGAGCCCCCTCACCCCAGCTCTCTCCCCGATGCGGAGAGGGGGCGTTGGGGCAGGCGTCTCGTCATCGTCGCGGTCGCGTTCGTTTGGATTGCCGCGGCGATTGCCGGCGGCGTTTCCGGCCTGTTCGAGGCGTTCGGGCCGGCGCCGCTCGGCCGCAATCTCGAAGTCTCGACGCTCGTGCTCGACCGCGACGGCAAGCTGCTCCGCGCTTATCTTACGCGTGAAGGCCGCTGGCGGCTCCCCGCCGCGCGCAAGGACGTCGACCCGCGTTTCGTCGAGGCGCTGCTCGCCTACGAGGACAAGCGCTTCTACCATCATCGCGGCGTCGATCCGCTCGCCATGCTGCGCGCGGCCTACCAGCTCGTCACCGAGGGTCATATCGTCTCGGGCGGCTCGACCATCACCATGCAGGTTGCCCGTCTGATCGAGCCGCGCCAGAAGCGCTCGCTCTACGCCAAGCTGCACGAGGCGGTGCGCGCGCTTCAGCTCGAATGGGCGCTGTCGAAGGACGAGATCCTTTCGCGCTATCTCACGCTTGCGCCTTATGGCGGCAATCTCGAAGGCATCCGCGCGGCTTCGCTCGCCTATTTCGGCAAGGAACCGCGGCGGCTCACGCTCGGCGAGACGGCGCTCCTGGTCGCGCTGCCCCAATCGCCCGAGTTCCGCCGGCCGGACCGCTACCCTGCTGCGGCCAAGCGCGCGCGCGACCGCGTGCTCGACCGCATCGCCGGGCGCGGGCTCTATAGCGCCGCCGAGATCGCCCATGCCAAGGAGGAGCCGGTGCCCACGATGCGCAAGCCGATGCCGATAGTGGCGCCGCACTCGGCCGATGAGGCGACCTTCGCCTCGCCGAAGAAGAGCGTGATCAGGCTCACCGTCGACGGCACGTTGCAGCGGACGCTCGAGAAGCTCGCGCGCGAGCGGGCCGGTAGCCTCGGGCCCGATCTATCGGTTGCGATCGTGGTCATCGACAACGCGACCGGAGAGGTGCTGGCGCGCGTCGCGTCGCCGGATTATTTCGATCTTCGCCGCGCCGGCCAAGTCGACCTCACGCGCGCGGTGCGCTCGCCGGGCTCGGCGCTCAAGCCCTTCATTTACGGTATCGGCTTCGAGGACGGGCTGATCCATCCCGAGACGCTGATCGACGACCATCCGATCCATTACGGCAACTATGCGCCTGAGAATTTCGATCTGACCTATCAGGGCACGGTCACGGTGCGGCGCGCGCTGCAGCTGTCGCTCAACACGCCCGCCGTTGCCGTGCTCGACGAGGTGGGTCCAAGCCGGCTCATTGCCCGGCTGGCGCAGGCGGGCGCGCCGCTCGTTCTGCCGAAGGACGAAGCGCCCGGACTTGCGCTCGGGCTTGGCGGCGTCGGTATCCGGTTGCTCGACCTCACCATGCTCTACGCCGGGCTTGCGCGGCAGGGTACGGTGGCGCCTCTCATCGAGCAGCTTGGCCAGACGCCGCAAGCGCCCAAGCGCCTGATCGAGCCGGTCGCGGCGTGGTATGTCGGCAATGTGCTCCTCGGCACGCCGCCGCCGGAGAACGCCGCGGGCGGGCGGATCGCGTTCAAGACCGGAACGAGCTACGGCTACCGCGACGCCTGGGCGATCGGCTTCGACGGCAAGCGCACCATCGGGGTGTGGGCGGGACGGCCGGACGGCGCGCCGGTCGTTGGACTGGGCGGGCGCGTCACCGCCGCGCCGATCCTGTTCGACGCCTTCGCGCGACTTGGTGCTTCGATTGAACCGCTGCCGCGCGCGCCGAAAGGCGTGCTGATCGCCTCATCGGCCAAGCTGCCCCCGCCGCTCAGGCGCTTCGCGCCGCGCGACAGCGCGGGCGAGGCGATGACGCCCAAGGTCCAGATCGTCTTCCCGCCGAACGGAGCAAATCTCGAGCTTTCACACGCGGCGGGCCAGTCGCCCGATCCGATCGCCATCAAGATCACGGGCGGCACGCCGCCGCTCAATGTACTGCTCAACGGCATGCCAATCTCGGCCAAGCGAACCGCGCGCACTCTCTTCTTCGAGCCGGACGGACCGGGCTTCGTGAGACTCACGGTGACCGACGCGACGGGCGCGGCGGACAGCGTCGTGGTGCGGCTCCAGTAGGGCGGCATGGCCGCCTCCCCTTCCCTCAAACACCTCGCCGTGCCGATCGGCATCGAGCCGATGGAGGCGAAGCTCGTGGCCGAGCTTCCGCACGGGGACGGCTGGCAGTTCGAGCCGAAATGGGATGGTTTCCGCTGCCTTGCCTATCGTGCGGGCGAAGAGGTCGATCTCAGGGCGAAGTCAGGCAAGCCGCTCACGCGCTACTTCCCCGAGATCGCGGCCATGCTGCACGGACTTCCGCAAAAGGAATTCGTGCTCGACGGCGAGCTCGCCATACCCCTGGGCGACACGCTGTCGTTCGATGCGCTCCAGATGCGCATTCACCCGGCGGAAAGCCGTATCAAGAAGCTGTCGGTCGAGACTCCGGCGATCCTCATCCTGTTCGACATGCTGCTCGACGCCAAGGGCAGGAGCCTGATCGAGACAGCGCTCGTCCGGCGGCGCGCGGCGCTCGAGACCTTCTACGACAAGGCGCGGGAACGGGCGGCGCTCAAGCTCTCGCCCTATACGCGCGACCGCGACGAGGCGGAGCGCTGGCTGAAAGCGGCGCGCGGCGCGCTCGACGGCGTCGTCGCCAAGCGGATCGACGGCGCCTACATCCCGGGCGAGCGCGCCATGCTCAAGGTGAAACAGATCAGGACCGCGGATTGCGTGGTCGGGGGATTCCGCTACGCCACGGGAAGCCGGCTCGTCGGCTCGCTCCTGCTCGGCCTCTACGACAAAGAAGGCAAGCTCGATCATGTCGGCTTCACCTCGACCATCACCAACGCGGAGCGGCCCGCGCTGACCAGGACGCTCGAAGCGCTGATCGCGCCGCCGGGCTTCACCGGCAAGGCGCCGGGAGGTCCGAGCCGCTGGAGCACGGAGCGCTCGGGCGAATGGGAGCCGGTAAAGCCGAAGATGGTGGTCGAGGTGCGCTACGATCAGGTCACCGGCGACCGCTTCCGCCACGGCACCAAGCTGGTGCGCTTCCGTCCCGACAAGGCGCCGCGGCAGTGCACCTTCGAGCAGATCGAACCCGCGGTGCTACCGGAGAATTTCCGGTCCCTGCTCGCGTTCTGAGCCGTGCAATTTGAGCCGCGTCCCGTTACCGCGCCGGCGGCGCGGGCGAGAGATTGTCGCGCGGCATCATCTCGCGGGATCGAGCCCAACCGACGCCCGAATGAAACGCGAAGAGTCGGGCATCACTTGGAGGAGAAAATCTCCAAGGAAGTAAACCTCAGAACAGGAGCCCCCATGAAGAAAATCCTGATTGCCGGTCTTCTGGTCGCCGGCTTCGTCACGCCTGCGCTCGCCGCCGAGTATTACGTCGCGCAGAACAACACGAGCCACAAATGCTCGGTGGTGGCCAAGAAGCCCGACGGCAAGACCATGACCATGCTCGGAACCGACGGCTTCAAGACCAAGTCGGAAGCTATGAACGCGATGAAGGGCATGACCGAATGCAAGGCGTAAGCCTCTGAGCTCCCGGACGCGGGCGTCTTTGCCGGGCGCCCGAGTCGAGTGGCCGCCTCAAGACCCAATGACTTGCGAGGTGCAAAGGGTCTTGGGGCGGTTTTTCTTTGTCACGAGATCAGCACGATTGGCCCGCCGGGAACAGGCGGTAGCGGAGCGGCAGGAAGGCGATTTCCCGCGCAAGCTCGAGCCGAAGGTCGGAAGGAATTTCAATTTCCACGCGGCTCTCTCGTTCGCCGACCGACAGCTCGACCCGCCGGGCACCGCCGTGCCGCCTGTGGTTCGAGATCCTGCCCCACAGGGCGCGCTCCGGATCGAGCGAGATCTCGACGTCGTGCGGCCTGAAGAAGAGCTGCGCCGGCCCGTCGGGCACGCCTTCGGCGCGGAGGTCGAGAACGTGGTTATCGAAAAAGACTTTGCCGCGCTCGACCCGCACCGGCAGCGCGCTCGATTCACCGATGAAGGAGAACACGAACGGCGAGTTCGGCCGGTCGTAAATTTCGTCGGGCGTACCGACCTGTTCGATCCTGCCCTCGCTCATGACCACGACCCGGTCGGCAAGCTCGAGCGCCTCCTCCTGATCGTGCGTGACGAACACGGTCGTATGCCCGGTCTTGTCGTGCAGCTCGCGCAGCCAGCGCCTCAGGTCGCGCCTCACCTTGGCGTCGAGGGCGCCGAAAGGTTCGTCGAGCAGAAGCACGCGCGGCTCGATGGCGAGCGCGCGCGCAAACGCCACGCGCTGGCGCTGTCCGCCCGAGAGCTGCGCCGGAAAACGCTTATCCAGACCGGAGAGCTGCACGAGATCGAGCAATTCGAGCGCGCGGCGCCTGATTTCGCGGCGGCTAGGACGCCGGACCCGCGGCCGCACGCGCAGGCCGAAGCCGATATTGTCCACCACCGTCATGTGGCGGAATAGCGCGTAGCTCTGGAACACGAGGCCGACATTGCGCTGCTGAACGGTGAGCTTCAGCGCATCCTCGCCGTCGAACAGGACGCGGCCCGAACTCGGTACGTCGAGGCCGGCGAGAATGCGGAGCAGCGTCGTCTTGCCGGAGCCGGAAGGACCGAGCAGCGCGACGAGCTCGCCCGGCTGAATATCGAGCGAGACACCGTGAAGGGCCGGGGTCGTGCCGAAGGTGCGCACGACGTTTTCAATGGTGACCTGCATCGGCTTTTCCCAGCGCCTCGTCCAGTCAAGCGGCCACGGGGCGCCTCTTTCCGAGTTGACCTCGTTTACGACGCGAGCGTCCATGTCCTTCTCCTCATGACTAGTGGCGCCGCGAGGCTGCGATCTGGTCGGCGTAGCGCCACTCGAGCGCGACCTTGACGACGAGAGTGACGAGTGCGAGCAGCGCGAGCAGAGAGGCGACGGCGAAGGCCGCGGCGAAGTTGTACTCGTTGTAGAGGATCTCGACATGGAGCGGCATGGTGTTGGTCTTGCCCCTGATATGGCCCGAAACCACCGACACCGCGCCGAACTCGCCCATCGCGCGCGCGTTGCAGAGGACGACGCCATAGAGGAGCGCCCAGCGGATGTTGGGCAGCGTCACCCTGATAAAGGTCTTCCAACCCGAAGCGCCAAGCGACAACGCCGCCTCCTCGTCCTGCGTTCCCTGCTCCTGCATCAGCGGGATCAGCTCGCGGGCCACGAAGGGAAAGGTGACGAAGATGGTGGCGATGACAATGCCCGGCAGAGCGAAGATGATCTGGATGTTCTCGCTCTTGAGTAACGGCCCGAGATATCCCTGGGCGCCGAACAGAAGCACGTAGATGAGGCCGGCGATCACCGGGGAGACGGAGAAGGGCAGATCGATCAGCGAATTGAGCACGCTCTTGCCGGCGAAGTCGAACTTGGCGATCGCCCAGGCCGCGGCCAAGCCGAAGACGACGTTGGCGGGGACGGCGATCGCCGCGACCAGGAGCGTGAGCTTGATGGCGGCGAGCGCGTCGGGCTCGGTGAGCGCGGCGAAGTAAGCGTAGACCCCCACCCTCAGCGCCTCGAAGAAAACCGCGGCAAGCGGCAGAAGGAGGAACACAACGAGGAACACGACGGCAATCGCCGTCAGGACAACGCGGATTAGCGGCCGCTCGGTTGTGACCGCATAAGGCCGCGGATTTACATCGAGCAGAGGGGCAATGGCGACGTCGGTCATTGGCCGAACCTCTTGCGGGTCCACGCCTGGATCACATGCACGAAGAGGAGGATGAGGAAGGAGATCAGGAGCATTGCCGTGCCGATGGCGGCGGCCTGGGCGTAGCCGAACTCCTCGAGCCTGATGATGATGAGAAGCGGCGCGATCTCGGAATAGAACGGCATGTTGCCGGCGATGAAGATCACCGAACCGTATTCGCCGACGGCGCGGGCGAGCGCGAGGGCGAAGCCGGTGAGGATGGCGGGCATCAGCGTCGGCAGCATCACCAGGAACACGGTCTGCCGGCGGTTTGCCCCGAGCGTGGCCGCGGCCTCCTCGAGCTCGCGGTCGAACTCGTCGAGCACGGGCTGAACGGTGCGGACCACGAAGGGAAGGCCGATGAAGATGAGTGCGATGGTGATGCCGAGCGGAGTGTAGGCGACCTTGATGCCGAGCGGATCGAGCAGGCTTCCGATCCATCCGTTCGGCGCGTAGAGCGCGGTGAGTGCGATGCCGGCAACCGCCGTGGGCAGCGCAAAGGGAAGGTCGACGAAGGCATCGAGCAGGCGGCGGCCGGGAAACCGGTAGCGGATCAGCACCCAGGCGATGATCACACCGAACACGGCGTTGACGAGAGCGGCGATGAGCGCGGTGAGAAAACTCAGGCGGAGCGCCGCGAGCGTGCGCGGCCCGGTCACCACGTCGAGGAAGCCGCCCACTCCGAGGTGTGCCGACTTCAGCACGAGCGCGCCGAGCGGAACGAGAACGATCAGGCTCAGATACGTCAAAGTGAAACCGAGCGCCAACCCGAAACCCGGGATGGCGCTCGGTCTCTTCAACGCAAGGCCGCGGGCGCCGGCCATGGCGTTTTCCCTCAAAGTTGCTCCACGGCTAGTTGGTCGACTTCGGCTGATAGACCTGATCGAAGATGCCGCCTTCGTCGAAATGCTTGGGCTGCACCTTGGCCCAGCCGCCGAACAGCGGGTCGTCGATCGAGACGAGCTTCACGTCGGGGAAGCGCGCGAGATCCTTGGGATCGGCCGACTTGGGATCGGACGGGCGGTAGTAGCTGTGGGCGATGATCTTC
>NZ_DASRGO010000089.1:0-26139 GCF_035650995.1 Methyloceanibacter sp.
CTGGTCAACCATCCACATCAGCATAGAGCGAGGCCTTGCGTGAGACATCGAGCAATACGGAGCAAGGATCGTGCCGCCGGTCCTCTCCGCGTCATGATCCACGAATTTCAGGCGTTGGCCCCGCGTTTTCAAGCCAATTCAGGTTCCCCCTTTTGGCCGCGCCCCACGCGTAAGCATCAGTACTTAGTCGCGGTCTCACCCGAGGAGACGCCCTTGTAGCTATCAGGTGCGGTCGGATGGAACGGATCCTGTCCAGGCGCAGGCAGGACGGCATCGGGCACCTGCGGCGCCTTGGGACCCGTAGAAGAGGCGATCGACGTCTTGCCCTCGTCCTCCGGGCGCTTGTCGGTGGGGTCGGGCTCGGGCACGTCGTCGACCGGCTGCGCGTCAGTCTTCTTGCTCCACAACTTGGCGAAAGCCTTGTCGAGGAGCGTCTCCTTGCCGGTGTAAGGATTGTAAGGCGCGTCGGGATCGGTCTCGGCCTCCTGCTGGGCCTTCTGCTTCTTCTTTTCGGCGACGACCTGCTTCTGAACGACTTCAGGGTTGGTGGGCCAGTCGGGACGCGCCGTAGCGACAGCCACGCCACCACCGGGCTGGGGCAGCTTCTTGAGATCGGGCGGAAGCAGGAGCGGCGGCCGTTCGGCCATGCGAACATCGGCTTCCTCGCGGTCGCCGGAGAGGCCCATATAGTCGAACACCTTGCCCTGGAACTCGACGCCGCCACAGCCGCCAAGGGCAAGCGACATGGCGAGCGCAGCCGCAAGGCCAAGCACCCGGCTAGCGCAGGTTATCGTCCGGACGTGCCCCAAAGCTCCCCTCTGGTCCCGGAAAACCCGGGCTTGTTCACATCTTAGAAGGGTTTCCGACCTTTTTGTGGCCCCTGAAAAGCGAGTCATACAGAAGACCGACGACCCCGGCAACAATGGCCGTATCGGCGATATTGAAGATGTACCACTCGAGCCCGAAGGCGTGGAAGGAAAAGAAATCGGCGACCGCGCCGTAAATTACGCGGTCGATGGCGTTGCCGATCGCGCCGCCGATGATGAGCCCAATCGACACGGCGGCGAGCTTCGAGGTGAGGCTCCCAAGCCAGACGGTGAGCGCAAGGCTCGCGCCAAGCGCAAAGAGGATAAGTCCAAGCCGCCCAAGCATTCCCTCCTGGGGCAGAAGCCCGTAGGAAATGCCCTGATTCCAGACGAGAACCAGGTCGAAGAAGGGCGTGATGGTCACGACCCCGCGCGCGCCGATCTCATAGACGTAGAGCATCCAGGCCTTGTGCGCCTGGTCGATCAGCACGACGACGGCGGCGACGGAGAGCCCGAGCCCAGAGACCGGCCCCCACAGCCAGTTCCTCGCCATCGCCTACTCCGCGGCCTGAGGATGGCGCGCGTCGAACTGGCGCACGGCGGCGGCATCGCGCGGCGACAGTTCGGGGAACTCGGGATCCGAGCCGACCTCGGGAAGGATCTTCCAGGAACGCGCGCATTTCTTCCCTTGTGCCCGCTCGAAGACGACGCCGACGCCAGGCACCTCGGCAAGTCGGAAGGCTTTTGCCGGGCTCGCTCCGGATTTGACCTCGATACCGCTCGTAATGGCGATCTCGGCGAGATCGACGCCGCGTAGCGCCGCCCGAAGCTCCGCGTCGGCGACATGGACCCTGGGCGCGGCTTCCAGGCTCGAGCCGATGCGCCCCTCTTTCCGCTCGATCTCGAGCGCGCCGGTGACGACGCGACGGATGGCCCGCACTTTGCGCCATTTCTCGGCGAGGGCCTCGTCGCGCCACTCACGAGGGATTGCAGGGAAGATCCGGAGATGCACCGAACCCTTGTCATTGGGGAAACGGTTCGCCCACGCCTCCTCCATGGTGAAGCAGAGCATCGGCGCAAGCCAGGCGGTGAGCGCGAGGAAAAGCCGATCGAGCACCGTCAGCGCGGCGCGGCGCGCGACCGAGTCGTAAGGATCGCAATAAAGCGTGTCCTTGCGGATGTCGAAATAGAAGGCCGAGAGGTCGTTGACCGCGAAATTGAGCAACGCATGGAACACGCGCTTGAAGTCGAACGCGGCGTAGCCGTCGCGCACCGTCTCGTCGAGCTCGGCGAGCCGCGCGAGCATATAGCGCTCGAGCTCCGGCATCTCGGCGTAAGCGACGGCGAGATCGGGATGGTAATGAGCAAGATTGCCGAGAAGGTAGCGGAGCGTGTTCCTCAATTTGCGATAGGACTCGATGTTGGCCTTGACGATGTCGGGACCGATGCGGAGGTCCTCGGCATAGTCGGAGCTCATCGCCCATAGCCTCAGGATCTCGGCGCCCGACTGGCGGATCACGTCCTGCGGCGCCACGACATTGCCGAGCGACTTCGACATTTTGCGGCCGTCGCCGTCGAGCACGAAGCCGTGCGTCACGACCGCCTCGTAGGGCGCGCGCCCGCGCGTGCCGCAGGCCTCGAGCAGCGAAGACTGAAACCAGCCGCGATGCTGGTCGGAGCCTTCGAGATAAAGCTGCGCGGGCCAGGTGAGGTCTTTGCGCTTCTCGAGCACGAAGGCATGGGTCGAGCCGGAATCGAACCAGACGTCGAGAATGTCGTCGACCTTCTCCCACTCGCTAGGATTCGCGACGATGCCTGCGAGGAAGCGCTCCTTGGCCCCCTCCTTGAACCACGCATCGGCGCCCTCTTGGCGGAACGCCTCGACGATCCGCTCGCGCAATGCCGCGGATTCCTTGGCCAGATCCGGATGGGGGCCGGGGATGATCGCGCCCTCATGCTCGCCGTTGCGCACCACGTTGCGGAACACGGTGATGGGAACGCCCCAGGCGCGCTGGCGCGAGACCACCCAGTCGGGCCGCGTCTCGATCATGCCCTTTATGCGGTTCTCGCCTTGAGGCGGAACGAAGCGCGTGTCGCCGATGGCCTTCAGCGCGCGGGCGCGCAGCGTGTCGGATTTGTCGCGGTCGATTCCCTTGTCCATGGTGATGAACCATTGCGGGGTGGCGCGGAAGATCACCGGCTTCTTCGAACGCCAGGAATGGGGATAATCGTGCTTGTGGCGGGACCGCGCGATCAGCGCATTGGCCTCGATCAGCGCCTTGATCACGGTATCGTTGGCGTCGCCGAACTTGCCCTTGTCGTCGACCACGCGCCTCCCCTCGAAGCCGCGCGCCTCGGCGGTGAAGAAGCCGGCCTCGTTGACGGTGAAGGGGATCGTAGTGTCGACCTTCCGATTCTCGAGCTCCCAGCGGTTCTGCTCCCAGATCTCGAAATCCTCGGTGCCGTGGCCGGGCGCGGTATGCACGAAGCCCGTGCCGGTATCCTCGGTCACGTGTTCGCCGGCGAGCAGCGGGACATCGAAGAAGAAGCCCGCGCTCCTGAGAGGATGCGCGGCGGTGATCGCCTTGAGCGCGCCCCACGGCATATGGCCAAAGCGGGTCCAGCCCGTCACCCGCGCGGCCTTGAACACCTCCGCGGCAAGCTTGTCGGCAAGAATGAAACGATCGCCGACCTTGGCCCAATTCTGGTCTGGGGCCTCGGTCACCTCATAGACGCCGTAGTCGATGTCCTTGGAGAAGGCGATGGCGCGGTTGCCGGGAATGGTCCACGGCGTCGTCGTCCAGATGACGATCGAAGCGTTCTTGATCCATTCGGCGATCAGGAACTCATCGTCGTTGGGCCCGATGTCCATGGCCGGGCCGGAATAATACAGCACCGGGAATTTCACGTAGATCGCCGGGCTCTCGATCTCCTCATATTCGACCTCGGCCTCGGCAAGAGCGGTCTGCTCCACCACCGACCACATCACGGGCTTGGAGCCGCGATAGAGCAGCCCGTTGGCGGCGAACTTCATCAGCTCCTCGGCGATGGTCGCCTCGGCCGCGAAGGCCATTGTGGTATAGGGGTGCTCCCAGTCGCCGATAACGCCGAGCCGCTTGAACTCTTCGCGCTGAACCGAGAGCCAACGCTCGGCGTAGGCGCGGCATTCGGCGCGGAAGGCGATCATGGCGGCCGAGTCGGAGAGATTGGGCTTGGCCTTTCCCTTGGCGCGATAGTTCTCTTCCTCGACCTTCCATTCGATGGGAAGGCCATGACAGTCCCAGCCCGGCACATAATTGGCGTCCTTGCCGAGCATCGCTTGCGAGCGAACAACCACGTCCTTCAGAATCTTGTTGAGGCCGGTGCCGATATGGACATTCCCGTTGGCGTAAGGCGGCCCGTCATGCAGGACGAATTTCGGGCGGCCCTGCTGCTCTTCGCGGAGCCGGCGGTAGAGGTTCATCTCGTGCCAGCGCTTCAAGATCTCGGGCTCGCGCTCGGGCAGACCCGCCTTCATCGGGAAATCGGTCTTGGGCAGGAACAGGGTCAGGCTCCAGTCGCGCCCCGTCTGCACTCTGAGCGGCTTCACCGCAGGCGCTGCTACCGGCTTGGCTGGCGGGCTCGCTGCGGCCTTCGGCGCAGCCGGTCCAGTCGTCCGCCGGTTCGACTTTGCGGCTTTCGGACGCTTACGCGTGGCAGGTTTCGCCGCTACCGGCTTCACCCTGGAGGAGGATTTCGGCTTCGCAGGCGCCTTGGACTTAACGGATGTGGCTCGTCTGCCAACCTTCGGCGCGGCACGGCCTGCCGATTTCGCCCTTGCCTTCCTAGGGGCCGGCTTCGGCGTCTTCGCGACCGTCCTTGTCGCCTTCCGCTTCGCGGCCGGCTTTGCTTTCGTTACAGACTTCCGCCGGAGCGCGGGTCTGGCGGCAGCCTTGCCGCGCTTCTTGGGTTTCGCCATGGTCCTTGCTTCTATCCCGCCACGGGTGGCGCTTTGCGGCCACCTTACGCAGGCCGACGCTCTTCTCCAATTCAAGCGGGCGTTCTAGCAACCGGGCTCGCGACAATCCAGTGCCGCAGCTTCGAGAGCGCGGCCCAGCGGGAAGCGTCGCATCGGGTCGTCTTGCTCGATATTGCGCAAGACGATGCGTGCGGCTTCGCAGTCCTCGCGCATCTGCTTGGCAAGCGCCTCGCCATCGGCAAAGGCACGGTCGCCTCTGAGCTTTGAGATGAACTCGAGTTCGACGTCCTCGCCGTAAAGATCGCCGGCAAAATCGAGGACATAGGCTTCGAGAGCGGGCGTGCCGGGACCGAAGGTCGGGCTCGATCCGACATAGCCTGCGGCATCATAGCGCCGGCCCTTGTGGTAGACGCGCATGGCGTAGATGCCGTGCGCGACCTCTTGGCCGTTGGCGAGCGGCAGATTGAGCGTGGGAAAGCCGAGAATCTTGCCCCGGCCGTGTCCCTTCTCCACCCTGCCCCTGATCCGCCACCAATAGCCGAGCTGCTCGGCCGCTTCCCGCATCTCACCGTTCCGCAGATGATCCCGGATGCTGCTCGAGGAGAACGCTGCGCCTAGCTCGCCAACGGGTGCAACCACATCGACGCCGAAACCTTGGCTGCGCCCGATTGCCCTGAGCCCTTCGGTCGTGCCGGTGCGTCCCCTGCCGTAAGTGAAGTCGTAGCCGACGACGACATGGGAGGCGCCGAGTCCCTCTCCCACCACCTTGGTGGCGAAGTCATCGGCGCTCAGAGACGACAGTTCCCGCGTGAAGGGAAGAACGAAGGTCTGGTCGAGGCCAAGCTCGGCCAAGAGCTCGAGCTTGAGCGGCAGAGGGGTCAGATAAAAGAACGGCTGGCCGGGCGCGAAGAAGGCGCGCGGATGCGGGTCGAACACCACGGCGCCGGAGCGGCGCCCTTCAGCGTTGGCGATGCGTTTTGCCTCGAGCAGGACCGCCTGATGGCCGCGGTGAACGCCGTCGAAATTGCCGATGGCGAGCGCGGCACCCTTGAGCGAGCCCGGCACGTCCTGCCAGGAGCGGACAACGTCCATCACGCATCCTTCGCGTCTCGCCCTATTGGCGCGGAGCCCTTCGGTCGACCATCATCAACGCCTCGCCTTCGAGCACGGTCTTGCCGTTGACCGAGCAGTCGCACGCCAAGGTGGCGCGGGCCTTGTCGGGATCGAGCGCGGTGATCTTGAGCGTCGCCACCACTTCATCGCCGACGAAGACCGGCCCGCGGAACTTCATGGTTTGCGAAAGATAAACGCAGCCGGGACCGGGAAGCTTGGTGCCGAGCACGGTCGAGAACAGGCTGCCGGTGAGGAAGCCATGGGCGATGCGCTTCTTGAAGATGGTCGAGGCAGCGAATTCGTCGCTCAAATGGATCGGGTTGACGTCGCCCGATAGCTCGGCAAAGGCGAGAATGTCCTCGTTGGTGATCTTCTTGGCGTAGCTCGCTTCCATGCCGACAGCGAGATCCTCGAAATAATATCCGTGGCCGAGGCCACCGCTGCCGTTTCCATTACGAGTCATGTGCTGGTCCTGCTCCCTGATGGCGAGGGGGCAAAATAGCGAAGCCGTTGCTGCGCTGCAATAACGCCTTGCGCCTCGCCGTCTCGCGGAAAATGAGGGCCCGCGTGCAGGCTTAACCGTCCATTCACGGCCGATCCCTAATCTCGCCCCAGTCGGTTTTCCCCTTGCGACGCGGCCTAGTCTGTTCCTTCGGCGACCGCGCTAAGAGCCGAGAGAGAACGCCGGGACCCGCGAGGATCGGAGGATCAAATGGCTGCCAATCCCAACATGCCCGTCCTCATCGTCGACGACTACAAGACGATGGTCAGGATCATCCGCAACCTCCTGAAGCAGCTCGGCTTCATCAACGTGGACGAGGCCGCCGATGGAAGTGCTGCGCTCAACATGATGCGCAACAAGGACTACGGGCTCGTCATTTCGGACTGGAACATGGAGCCGATGACGGGCTACGAGCTGTTGCGCGAGGTGCGCGCCGACGACCGGCTGTCGCGCACGCCCTTCATCATGGTGACGGCCGAATCGAAGACCGACAACGTCATCGCCGCCAAGAAGGCCGGGGTGAACAACTACATCGTCAAGCCGTTCAACGCGGCGACGCTTAAGGCCAAGATCGACGCGATCTTCGGCGAATAGCCACTATTCGAGGGGGGTCAAATGGCGGGGCGTGGGGGGACGACGGCGAAGCGCCGCGCCAAGAGCGCTGCTCCGTCAAAGGCTGACAATGGCCGCACGGTCTCGGAGGAGATCACCGTGCTCATGAACACGCTGCGCGAGCTTGCCGCGATCCGCGCGACGGCGGAGGACGCCGCCGGGCGCATTCTCGAATCGGCCGAAGGCCTGCTCGCCTTCGCCGACCAGGAAGAGGCCAAGAAGGCCGAGGAAGCGATCCTCTCGATCATGACGGCCTGCGGCTTCCACGACCTCGTCGGCCAGAGGGTGACCAAGATCACCAAGTCGCTCGACCGCGTGCTCGCCAAGCGCATGGGCGAGCGGGGAAGGCGAGCCTCCGGCCCGCGCAAGCGCAAACAAAAGCTCGAGCTCGAAGGCCCCGGTCACCCGGGGGCGAGCCAAGCCGACATCGACACCCTGTTCGGCGAGAACTAACCCTACCACTCGAGCGCGCGCATGGCCGCGAGCGGACGGCGCATCGCCTTGCCGAACAGTTCGGTGAGATGCGCCCGGTCGAGCGCCTCGGCGCCGGCCTCCCCGCCGCTGTTCGCCGGGACGTGAAGCCCGCTCGCCACGAACACGGCGTCGATGCCGAACCCGGCGGCGCCGGCGATGTCGGTGTTGAGCCCATCGCCGATGGCGAGGATTTCGCTCTTTCCCACGTCGCGGCCGGCGATGGCGTCGATGGTCTCGAGCGCAAGCTCGTAAATCGGGCGGTGCGGCTTGCCGGCATAGACCACACTGCCCCCCAGCGTTTCGTAGACGCTCGCAAGCGCGCCGGCGCAATAGACGAGCTTGTCGCCCCGCTCGACGAGATGATCGGGGTTGGCGCAGATCATCGGCAGTTTTCGCGCGGCGAGCGTCCTCAGCATGTCGTCGTAATCCTCGGGCGTCTCGGTCTCGTCGTCGAACAGACCCGAACAGACGATCAGGTCCGCCTGTTCGGGAGAAACGAGCGTCAGGTCGAGGCCGGCGTAGATCGGCAGATCGCGCGCGGGCCCGAGATGAAAGACGCGCGGGTGCTTGTGCTTGCGAAGCTCATGGCGGGTCAGGTCGCCAGAGGTCACGGTCGCGTCGTAGGATGACGGCGGCACGCCGAGGCGGGAGAGCTGCTCCTGGACGCCGGGACTGGGGCGCGGCGAGTTCGAGAGGAAAACGAGGACGCCGCCCTGTCCGCGAAAAGCCTCGGTCGCCGCGACGGCAGGCGCGAAAGCGCGGTGTCCGTTATGCATCACGCCCCAGATGTCGACGAGCCAGGCCGAATAGCGCGAGCCGAGATCCTTGATCGAGGCGATGACGGGGATTTCCGGCGCGGTCACGGTCATGCCGTTCCCTAGAGGCTCGGCCCATGAGGGTCAAGCACGCGCGGCAATCGCGAAGCGATAGCGCATCGAAATTGCGCGCGTGCTCTCCCACAAGGGGAGAGCGGGGAGTCCGTGGCAGCGCTCAGGCAGGATTCAACGCCTCGCCGCGACATCGCGCGAGGTCATGTCAAAGAGCGAGTCCCCCGGGAGGGGGATGGCGCGCCGAAAGGCGCAAACCTATGGTGTCCGCGCCTCCTTTTGGGAGACACGGCGGGCGCCTCTCGGCGCGCCACACGCGCTCATTTTCGTGCGCTACCCGCGCTTCGCGCTGCTTGAGCGCATAACGCAAGCTTCCACGCACGCCGAAGCGCATGTCATTTGCGGCGTCTTCCGGCTGCGGGCCCCGCTTCAGTTCTATCCTTGCGCCGGGCCTTCCTTCGCCCGCCGAAGCGAGCTTCGCGAGGGCGGACGGCGCAAAAACGAACCTCACAGCCAGCTCCTGGCAGGACCTCTTAGTGGGTCCGGGGGGAGCTCCGGTGCCGCCCGAGTGCTCAATGCCGCGTGCATGAACCCGCGGGCGCCGCACCCCGTCCCGCATCTCACGACGCCTCGCGAAAGCGCCCCTCAGAGGACGAGGTGGCAGCAGTGTAATCGGGGTTTCGAGGCGGAGGATAGGGCCGGGCATACCCATTACTCGCCCTTGGCGTGAACACGTCGGGGCTTGCCGGGGTTGCGCGCGCTCCCCACATGAGGGCGCGCCGAGGGGGGTCGGCGAAGGAGATAAAACACATGACTGACCCCCGTAAATCCGCCTTTTTCCGCAAGGCTTTGATTTCCGCGAGTGTTGCCGCCGGCTTCGGCCTTCTCGCCGCGACCCTGCCTGCTTCAGCCGCGCCGATTTCGGGCGCAGGGCTTGCTTCCCCCGGACTCCAGGTCGAGGACGCCGGCTATCGGCACCGCAAATACCGGCAGCTCTATGCCGAAGACGCGGCGCCGAACGTCAATTACGGTTACGTCTATCCAGGATACCGGCCTTGGATGCCCTTCCACGGCAGCATCGAGATCCAAGAGCTGCAGAGGATGTTCCCCGAGACCAACTGGCCGCCCAGCATGCGTTACTAAGAGCTTTGCCGCAGCCTCTCGGTTTTGCAACAATTCGCCTCGATTTGGCGATTGTGGTCTTAAGCTTGTGAGAGAGGTTGTGTGACATGGTGTTCCCGCGCCGCCCGGGCGTCCCGCCGATCAGCGGCGCGGGATCCTTTCAGCCAAGGAGATCACAACATGTCTCATCATTTGCTCAAATTGGGCGCGCTCGCCCTCGCGCTCGGCGGTCTTGCCGCTGCCGGCCAGGCTTACGCATTTTCGCCGCTCGCCAGCGACCGCGCCTCGCCTGCCGTCATTCCGGTGGTCGACGAGCAGCAGCAGGTCGATGAGCATCTGAATGCCGACCAGATGCCGACCAACCCGCCTCAGCCGGCCACGGCCGAGCGCAAGGGCGAAGGCCAGTCCGGCAATGGCGGCGGCGATGTCGAGATCAAGGAGCTGCAGAACATGTTCCCCTCGACGCCTTGGCCGAAGAACGAGTAGCTCGACGAGATCGGCATGAGCTGAGTGCTTTCCCCTTGCGGGGGAACACGACCAACCATCGGCCGGTCGGAGGGGGTGAACGTCGCAGCGAGTCTATTGCTTCGACCCCCCTCCCTCCCCCACAAGGGGGAGGCAAGCGCGGAGAGCGGGCCGAAACAGTCTAGGCAGCGTCGGCGCTCTCGATCTCGCGCACGAATTGCGGGCTCATCGCCTTGGGCTCCCCGAAGAGGAAGCCTTCGGCAAGTTCGACGCCGTAATCGATCAGCTTGCCGACATCGGCCTCGTCCTCGACCTTCTCGACAATCAGCTTGAGGCCGAAGCCGTCGACATAGGACTTCATGTCCGAAGCGGGGAGGCTTGCGCCCTTCTCCTTCATGTCGTGCAGGAAGGTCTTGGCGTCGACCTTGACGAAGCGGAACGAGCGGTCGCGCAGGCCGGCGAAATCGATGTCGAGGTCGCCGACATGGTCGAGCGAGAAGCCGAAGCCGAGCGAACCCAGCGTATCGAAGCAGGATAGCTCGCCGCGGGTGAGCCCGAGCAGGCCAGGCTGGCTCACCTCGAACACGAGATTTTCCGACAGACCGCTGTTCTCCTCCATGAACTCGACGAGTTCGGGGAAGAAATCGGCATCGAGCAGGGACTGGATCGAGATGTTGCAGAACACGCCCTTGACGCGCGAATCCGAGCGGAGCCGCCGCAGCAGCTGCACGCTCTTCACCAGGAGCACGTTGTCGACGATCGGCATCAGCCGCTCGCGCTCGGCGACAGGAAGATAGTCGCGCGGCATGACGATCTCCTCGCTCGCGGTCCTCAGTCGCGTGTAGCCCTCGTAATAGCGGAGCTTGCGCTCGGGCAGCGTGACGATCGGCTGGAGGTAGAGATCGAGGCGGCCGCCTTCGATCGCGTCGTTAAGCAGATCAAGCATGTCGCCTTGGATCGGGCGCTCCTCGGCAGGCTTTGCGCTGACCGGCTCCTTATCGCCGGCAGCCTCGGGCGCGGCGATGTCGTACACGGCGACGGTCTCGATTTCGACTCTTGGCTCGGGTGGCTCGGGTGGCTCGGCCCGTGCGGCGATGAAGCCGGGGGATTCGGCAAGCACGTCGGTCTTGATCGCGGATTCGGCCTTGGCGGCCGTCGCCGAGAGCTCCTCGGAAAGCTGCTTGATCAGCCCTTCGAGCTTGCGCAAGTCGCCGGCAATCTTTTCCCGCTCGTTCTTCGCCTCGCCGGCGAGATCGGCCCGCACGGCCTCGATCCTGGTATGAACCTGCTGGAAGGCCTCGGCGAGTTCGGCGTCGCGAGAGGTCCCGCCGAGATCCCCTGGGCCAAGGGAGCCCAAGGCCTGATCGAGGCGCTCGACCCGGTCGGTGAGGAGCTCGAGCCGCGCCACCTCGTCCTCGACGCGGTCGATGCGCTGAAGGTCGCTGTCGATGATCTCGAGCGCCTCTTCGAGCTCCTGCAGGCGGGTCGCGACCGGCGTCGTCTTGGTCTGACGCGAGATCATGAGGTAGGAGGCGGCCATGACGAGGTAGAGCGCGGCTCCCGCGATGATGCCGGGGATGAGCGCGACGCCGGAGTTCGCCACCAGCCCCGCCGCAAAGGCGGTGGCGGTGACGGCCATGGCGATCAACACGATCACGTCGAGCATGGCCAGCCCTCCAGGGGACGCGATCTCAATGGAGCCAACGGAATGACGCTGCGCAGCCGACCCCAAGCTCATGACCGAATCATGAGCGACAGGCCTCTGTAAAGCAACAGTAATCTGGCATCCCCCCGCATCGTTCTTATTGATAGCAGCGAAGCGCTGCGCGGCCAAGCGAGATGGCTAAGCGGGACGGCTTCGCGAGACGGCGATCGGCCGCTCAAGCCGCCGGTAAATGCTGTCCTTCGCCGGTTCACCGCATTGTCAGCTGACAGTTTGCGCAATTCCGGCCAAGAAGCGGCAAGGGGATGTCATCTCATCGCGCAGAAAGCGCGGTAACATCCTTGAGGCAGCACTGGAGGATTGAGATGAGTGTTCGTAGCAAGCTGGGCGCGCTCGCGGCGATCGCCGCCCTGATCGTAGCCGGCGGCGCGGGAGTGTGTCTTGCCGCCGATCCCACCCCCACCGACCTGGTCGACGCGCTGAATGGCGTCTTCGGCAAACATGCGGGCATGCGCGCCGCCCATACCAAGGGGTTCTGCACGACCGGGAGCTTCACCCCTTCGGCCGATGCGGCGAATTTGTCCAAGGCCCCGCATTTCGCCAAGCAGGTCCCGATCATCGCCCGCTTCTCGCTCGGCGGAGGCGACCCCAATGCGCCCGACAACGCGCAGGACAACGTCAGAGGCTTCGCCATCAAGTTCGATCTCGGCAATGGCCAAACGACCGATCTCGTGACCATCTCGGCGCCCATGTTCTTCGCGAACACGCCGGAGAACTTCGTCGGGCTCCTGCAAGCGGTCGGCTCGGGCGATAAAGAGAAGATCAAGGCGTTTTTCGCCGCGCATCCGGAATCGACGCGACAGAACGCTTGGCTGACGTCGCATCCCATTCCGGCGAGCTACGCCACGGTCGGCTATTGGGGCGTGCACGGCTTCACCTTCACCAACGCAAAGGGCAAGCAGACGCTCGCCAAGTACAAGTTGGTTCCCGAGGCGGGGGACGTCGGGCTCACGCCGGACGAGGCCAAGGCCAAGGGGGCCGATTTCTATGAAGCCGAATTCAAGGAGCGCATCGCCAAGGGCCCGGTGGTGTTCGACCTGAAAGCGATCATGGGCAAGGACGGCGATCAGACGAGTGACCCGACCCTCAGGTGGGACGATGAGGATAACCGGCCCACAACCGATCTCGGCAAGATCTCAATCGAGGCGATGGCGCCGGAGCAGACTTGCAACGCCCACCCCTTCCTGCCCGGGAACGTTGCCGACGGCATCGCGGGACCTGCCAACGACCCGATCTTCGCCGTCCGTTCGCCCGCCTATATCGTGTCGTTCACGCGGCGCCAACAATAGGCTCGAGGCGAGCACCCGTGGCAAGCGGGCCCTTCGCCCGCTTGTGCTCGAGGTCAGCGGCGGTAGGCGGCGAGGAAGGTGCGCACGGCCGTGGCGACGACATGGGCGACGCGCTCCTCGCTCGGCCGCTCGACGGCGTTCAGAAGGAGCGGCTGCAGCGTCATCGACTTGCACGAGTCGAGGAACTGCGCGGCGGCAACTTCGCAGTCCGGAACTTCGAGGATACCGGCCTTCACCTGATCCTCGAGATAGCGCGCGACGCGGGCGATCCCCGAGGCGGGGCCGGTCAGATAGAAGCGCTTGCCGAGCTCGGGCATGCGCCCGGCGATGGCGATCACGGTGCGCAACGAGGAGATGCGATGCGGATCGCCAAGGAAGCCGATGAAGTCGCGCCCGAGCCTGGTCAACACCGCCTCGACGTCGTGATCGTTGGAGTCGAGGGCGAAGACCTGCTCGGCTTGGACCTTGCACTCCTCCTCGACGATGGTCTGGAACAGCTCCTCCTTCGAATCGAAATAAACGTAGAGCGTGCCCTTCGACACCCCCGCCCCGCGAGCGATATCGCCCATGCTGGCGGCATCGAAGCCATGCTCCAAGAACACGGCGCGGGCCCCTTCGAGGATCTGCCGGCGCTTGGCGTTTTGCTCTTGTTCGGAGGTTTGCGGGTCTGTGAGGAGGGTCATGCCGAGGCTCTGCGCTATTTTGACCGAACGGTTCGGTTGGTATTGACATAAGTCGGGCGAGATCGTACGTCAATCGCTGACCGAACGGTTCGGTCAATTTGTCTCAAGGATTCCGAGGAGGCTCCGATGTTCCGGGAGCGCGGCAACGCAGCCCTAGCAGACGGCGAAGCCCCTGCCCTGGCTGACGACGCAGCGGGCGAGCCGTCTTCCTTTCCGGAGGGCGCCAAGTCGCCCAAGGCACGCCGGCTAACCGCGCTGAAGACCGTCGATGAGGCGCCCGCCCGCCCTGCCCCGGCACCTTCCGAGCCCCCTGCGGCCCCTCCGGCCGAAGAGCCGGCCGCGACGCCCGACACAGAAACAGAGACCCCGAAGCCTGCCGACGCCGAGCTTGCCCCCGCGCCCGCGCGCCGGCCGCTCAGGCGCCTCGTTCTGATGTTCGGCGTCGTGGCCGCGCTCGCGGCGGGGATTTGGTACGGCCATTACTATTGGACCGTCGGGCGCTTCATCGTGTCGACCGACGATGCCTATGTCGGAGCGAAGACCGCGACCATCGGCGCCAAGGTGTCGGGCTACGTGACGGAGGTCGCGATCGACGACAACGCCCATGTCCGCGCGGGCGACGTGTTGGTCCGCATCGACGACGGCGACTATGCGCTCGCCGTCCAGACCGCCAAGGACAACATCGCCACCGAGCAGGCGACCATCGACCGGATCGGCGAGCAGATAAAGGCCCAACAAGCCGCCGTCGCTCAGGCCAAGGCCCAGCTCGCCTCGGCGCAGGCCGGTCAAACCCGCGCCGAGCTCGAACTCACCCGCCAGCAGGCTCTGTCGGCCAAGGAATTCGCAAGCCACCAGACCCTCGAACAGGCGCAAGCCGCCCGCGACCAGGCGGTCGCGGCCGTCCAGGCGGCGCAAGCGCAGGTCGAGGCGGCCGAGGCCAATATCGATGTGCTGAAGGGCCAGCAGAACGAGGCCGAGAACACGCTGAAGCAATTCCGGACGGCCCTCGCCAAGGCGATGCGCGATCTCTCGTTCACCGTGATCCGCGCGCCGTTCGACGGAGTGATGGGAAACCGCGCCGTGCAGGTCGGCGACTATGTCCAGCCGGGCACGCGGCTGGCGACGCTCGTTCCCCTCGCGGGCGTCTATATCGACGCCAATTTCAAGGAAACGCAGCTCGAGGGCCTCAAGCCCGGACAAACCGCGGACATCTCGGTCGATGCCCTTCCCGGCCGCTCGATCGAAGGCAAGGTGGTGAGCGTGGCGCCGGCCTCGGGCTCGGTGTTCTCGCTTCTGCCGCCCGACAACGCGACCGGCAACTTCACCAAGATCGTGCAACGCGTGCCGGTGCGGATCGAGGTGCCCGCCACGGTCGCGGGGGAGGAGCTGCTGCGGCCGGGCATGTCGGTGGTCGTCAGCATCAACACCAAGACGCCGGCGAGGCAACAGAGCGCGCAACGATGAGTTCGGCGGTCACGACTCAGGCGGTGCGCCGGGCTCCGTCCGTTCCGCTCTCCCGCACCGACGATCAGATCGACGCGAGGCGGCTGTTCACTTTCTTCACCATGGTGTTCGGGATGTTCATGGCCATCCTGGACATCCAGATCGTGTCGGCCTCGCTCACCGAGATCCAGGCCGGGCTCGCGGCAAGCTCGAACGAGATCACCTGGGTGCAGACCGCCTATCTCATCGCCGAGGTGATCATGATCCCGCTGTCGGGATTTCTGTCGCGCGCGCTCGGCACCCGCATCGTGTTCAGCGTGTCGGCGGCGGGCTTCACCATCGCCAGCATGATGTGCGGGATGTCGAGCTCGATCAACGAGATGATCGTGTGGCGCGCGCTCCAGGGCTTCATCGGCGGCGGCATGATCCCGACCGTGTTCGCCACCGCCTACATCATCTTTCCGCGCAGCCGCATGGGGCTGGTCGTGCCGCTGATCGGGCTCGTCGCCACGCTGGCTCCCACCATCGGCCCGACCATCGGCGGCTATCTCACCGACACGCTCTCCTGGCACTGGCTGTTCTTCATCAATGTGGTGCCGGGCATTTTCGTGACGCTTGCCGCGGTCACGCTGATCGACTTCGACAAGCCCGATTTCAAGCTGCTCGAGAGCTTCGACTGGTTCGGCCTCATCTTCATGGCGGGTTTTCTCGGCGGGCTGGAATATGTGCTCGAGGAAGGCCCCCGTTACGACTGGTTCGGCGACGACAGCGTACTCCTGCTCGCCTGGGTGTCGGGCCTGTCGGCCATCGCCTTCTTCGTGCGCGTGCTGATGGCCAAGACACCGATCGTCGATCTCAGGGCTTTCGCCGACCGCAACTTCGCGCTCGGCTCGCTGTTCTCCTTCGTCGTCGGCATCGGCCTCTACGGGCTCACCTATCTCTATCCGCTCTACCTCGCCGAGATCAGGGGGTACGACGCGCGCATGATCGGCGAGACGGTGTTCGTGTCCGGCATCGCCATGTTCGTCGCAGCGCCCATCGCCGGGCGGCTGATGAACGTGGTCGATCCGCGGCTCATGCTCACGACCGGCTTCCTAAGCTTCGCCGTCGGCGCGTGGTGGATGACCTACGTCACGAGCGACTGGGATTTCTGGGAGCTGTTGTGGCCGCAGATCTTCCGCGGGGTCGGTATCATGATCGCGATGATCCCGGTGAACAACATCGCGCTCGGCACGTTGCCGCCGGAGCGGTTGAAGAACGCCTCGGGGCTGTTCAATCTCACGCGCAATCTCGGCGGCGCGGTCGGCCTCGCCGGGCTCACCACCGTGCTGAACGACCGCACCGACCTGCACCTTGCGCGGCTACACGAGGCCATCACCTTCGCTCGGCCACCGGCAGTCGAGACGCTTAACGAACTCGCCAGGGGCTTCCATAACTACGGCAGCGACGCCCAAGCGATGGCGCTGAAACAGCTCTACCAGATGGTCCACATCCAGGGCGTGGTGCTGGCCTTCTCCGACGTGTTCTTCCTGTTGATGCTCATCTTTGTCGGGCTTGCGGCGCTCGCGCTCATGCTGAAGAAGCCAGCCCAGCCGCATTGATCTCAGCTTGACCGAGGATAGCGAAGCGTAAGGAGGGATGGCGATGAAGCAGCGAAAGCTCGGTAAAACCGGCCCACACGTCTCGGAGATCGGACTGGGCTGCATGGGCATGTCCGATTTCTACGGCCCTGCCGACCGCGGCGAGAGCATCGCCACCATCCATGCCGCTCTCGACGCCGGCATCACCCTGCTCGACACCGGCGATTTCTACGGCATGGGCCACAACGAGATGCTGATCGCCGAGGCGCTGAAGGGCCGCGACCGCTCGAAGGTCGTGATCAGCGTCAAGTTTGGCGCTCTGCGCGATCCGGCCAATAACTGGATCGGATATGACGCGCGCCCTGCCGCGCTCAAGACCTTCCTCTCTTACTCGCTGCGGAGGCTCGGCACCGACTATATCGACATCTACCGCCCGTCCCGCCTCGACCCGGCCGTTCCCATCGAAGAGACGGTGGGCGCAATTGCCGATATGGTGCAGGCGGGCTATGTGCGCCATATCGGTCTGTCCGAGGTCGGCGCCGAGACCATACGGCGGGCCCAGTCCGTCCATCCGATCGTCGATTTGCAGATCGAGTATTCGCTCATTTCGCGCGGGATCGAGAGCGAGATCCTTCCAACCTGCCGCGAGCTCGGCATCGGCATCACCGCCTACGGCGTGCTGTCGCGCGGGCTGATCAGCGGTCATTGGTCGAAGGACCGCGAGGGCGAGCGCGGCTTCCGCGGCACCGCGCCTCGATTCCAGGGCGCCAATCTCGACGCCAATCTCGCGCTGGTGGAGAAGCTCCGCGGCATCGCTGGACAGCTCGGCGTTTCGGTCGCCCAAATCGCCATCGCCTGGGTCGCGGCGCAAGGAAACGACATCGTTTCGCTCATCGGCGCGCGGCGCCGCGATCAGCTCGCCGAGGCGCTCGGGGCGCTCGATGTCACGCTCTCCTCCGCCGATCTTGCCGCGCTGGCGCGGGCCGTGCCGCCCGATGCGGCAAAAGGCGAGCGTTACCCCGCCTGGGCCATCGCCTTCATGGACAGCGAGAAGGCACGCGGGTAAGCCGGGTTTCGAGGGGGAGCCGCCAACCCCGTTTTCCTTGACAATCCGAGGTTTGCCAAGCTATCTCGTGGCACCGTTAGCACTCACCCGAATTGAGTGCCAGCGCGGTTCAATCCCTCACCTTCCGTTAAGCGGCGGCGGCAGTCCGCCCGACGGCTTCTGGAGCTAAAACCCAATGAAATTCCGTCCCTTACATGACCGCGTCGTGGTCAAGCGGCTCGAGGAAGAGCTGAAGACCAAAGGCGGCATCATCATTCCCGATACGGCGGCAGAGAAGCCTCAGACCGGCAAGGTCATCGCGGCGGGCCCGGGCCTTCGCGGCGAGGACGGCAAGCTGCAGCCGATGGGCGTCAAGGAAGGCGACAAGGTGCTGTTCGGCAAATGGTCGGGCACCGAGGTCAAGATCGACGGCGAAGAGCTCCTCATCATGAAGGAGTCCGACATCATGGGAATCCTCGCCTAGGCATTTTTCTCTTCGTCCTGGGCAGTCCCGAAGGACGAGGGCAGACCGAGGAACGGCTCATCCTGCGGAAGGCGCGCGAAGAGCGCTCTCAAGGATGAGCAGACAAGCACAACAAGGAGCAAGCTGAACATGGCAGCCAAAGACGTAAAGTTTGCCGCCGACGCCCGCGAGCGCATGCTGCGCGGCGTCGACATCCTCGCCAACGCCGTCAAGGTCACGCTCGGACCGAAGGGCCGCAACGTGATCCTCGAGAAGTCGTTCGGCGCCCCGCGCTCGACCAAGGACGGCGTGACCGTGGCCAAGGAGATCGAGCTCGAGGACAAGTTCGAGAACATGGGCGCGCAGATGCTGCGCGAGGTCGCTTCCAAGACCAATGACACCGCGGGCGACGGCACCACCACCGCCACCCTGCTCGCCCAGGCCATCGTGCGCGAAGGCCTCAAGGCGGTCGCCGCCGGCATGAACCCGATGGATCTCAAGCGCGGCATCGACAAGGCCGTCACCGACGTCGTCGAGATGATCAAGAAGCAGGCGAAGCAGATCTCGGGCTCCGAAGAGATCGCCCAGGTCGGGACCATCTCGGCCAACGGCGAGAAGGCGATCGGCGACATGATCGCCAAGGCCATGAAGAAGGTCGGCAACGAGGGCGTGATCACCGTCGAGGAGGCGAAAAGCCTCGACAGCGAGCTCGAAGTGGTCGAGGGCATGCAGTTCGACCGCGGCTACATCTCGCCCTACTTCATCACCAATGCCGAGAAGATGGTGGCCGAACTCGAGAACCCGTACATCCTGATCTACGAGAAGAAGCTGTCGGGCCTCCAGGCCATGCTGCCGCTGCTCGAGGCGGTGGTGCAGTCGGGCCGGCCGCTGCTGGTGATCGCCGAGGACGTCGAGGGCGAGGCGCTCGCGACCCTCGTGGTCAACAAGCTGCGCGGCGGGCTCAAGGTCGCCGCCGTCAAGGCGCCCGGCTTCGGCGACCGCCGCAAGGCCATGCTCCAAGACATCGCCGTCTTGACCGGCGGCGAGATGATCTCGGAGGACCTCGGCATCAAGCTCGAGAACGTCACCGTGCAGATGCTCGGCAAGGCGAAGAAGGTGGTCATCACCAAGGATGACACCACCATCGTCAACGGCGCCGGCAAGAAGCCCGACATCGAGGCGCGCATCGCCCAGATCAAGCAGCAGATCGAGGACACCACCTCCGACTACGACAAGGAGAAGCTGCAGGAGAGGCTGGCCAAGCTCGCCGGCGGCGTTGCCGTGATCAAGGTGGGCGGCGCAACCGAGGTCGAGGTGAAGGAGAAGAAGGACCGCGTCGACGATGCGTTGAACGCGACCCGCGCGGCCGTCGAAGAGGGCATCGTCCCGGGCGGCGGCGTGGCGCTCCTGTGGGCCGCCAAGTCGCTCAAGACCAAGGGCGAGAACGACGACCAGGAGGCGGGCATCAACATCGTGCGCCGCGCGCTCCAGGCCCCGATCCGGCAGATCGCCGAGAACGCGGGCGTCGAGGGCTCGATCGTGGTCGGCAAGGTGACCGACCAGAAGTCGGCCTCGTACGGCTACGACGCCCAGAACAACGAGTACGGCGACCTGATCCAGAAGGGCATCATCGACCCGGCCAAGGTGGTGCGCACCGCGCTCCAGGATGCGGCGTCGGTGGCCGGCCTCCTGATCACGACCGAGGCGGGTGTCGCCGAGGCGCCGAAGAAGAAGGACGAGCATGTGCACATGCCGGGCGGCGGCATGGGCGGCATGGACATGATGTAGGCCTTAGGTTCGGCCGAAAACGGCCAGGACCTGAGCAACAGGGGCGGCTTTCGGCCGCCCCTTTTTTGCATTTGCAGCGGCGCTCAGGTCACGTAAGCCTTACCGAATGGTAATTTTCCCTCGACTCGGCTTTGGCCTTATCGTCTGCCGCGCCGCGGCAAGGTCACCGCGAACTCGCATGAGACGTTTGGAGCCGTCTTAAGAATGGCGAATTTCCGCAACACGGGACGCAACTTCACCCACATCGCAGCGCCCTATTTCAAGGGCGAC
The DNA here is from genome assembly GCF_035650995.1 of Methyloceanibacter sp. Taxonomy (GTDB): domain Bacteria; phylum Pseudomonadota; class Alphaproteobacteria; order Rhizobiales; family Methyloligellaceae; genus Methyloceanibacter. The sequence goes on from NZ_DASRGO010000089.1 coordinate 20,164, forward strand.
GACCGCTGGCCCGGGCGCATCCTGCTCGCAAGCGTAATCGCGCTCCAGTTGTTCCAAGTCTGGCTGAACGTGAAGTTCAACGCGTGGTACAACACCTTCTACAACGCGCTGCAGAACAAGGACTGGGACACCTTCATCTACCAGTTCGGGGTGTTCACTGTGCTCGCGGCGGCGTTCATCGTCACCGCCGTCTATCAGCTCTATCTCCAGCAATGGCTGCAGATCAGGTGGCGGCGCTGGCTGACCGACCGCTACCTGTCGCGCTGGCTCGGCCAGGGCACCCATTACCGCATGCGGCTCAAGGGCGATCAGGCCGACAACCCCGACCAGCGCATCTCCGACGACATCCGCATGTTCGTCAATTCGACGCTCGACATCGGCATCTCTCTGCTCGGCTCGATCGTCACGCTCGCCTCGTTCGTCGTGATCCTGTGGAATTTGTCGGCCGCAAGCCCGCTGATGATCGGGTCTCATACCTACAACATTCCGGGCTACCTCGTGTGGGCGGCGTTGATCTATGCGGTGATCGGCACCTTCGTCACCCATCTCGTCGGCAAGCCGCTGGTCAAGCTCAATTTCGACCAGCAGCGCTACGAGGCCGATTTCCGCTTCTCGCTGGTGCGCTTGCGCGAAAACGCCGAGGAGGTGACGCTGCTCTCGGGCGAAGCGGCCGAGGAGGAGCGCTTACGCGACCGCTTCGCGCGCGTGGTGTCGAACTGGTACGGCATCATGCAGCGCACCAAAAGGCTCACCTTCCTCACCGCCGGCTATTCGCAGGTCGCCATCATCTTCCCCTTCCTGGTGGTGAGCCCGGTCTATTTCTTCGGCGCGCTCACGCTCGGCGGCTTGATGCAAATCTCTTCGGCCTTCGGCCAGGTGCAGAGCGCGCTTTCCTTCTTCGTCACGGCGTATTCGAGCATCGCCGACTGGAAAGCGGTGCTCGATCGGCTGGCCGGTTTCGAATCCTCGATCGACTGGGCGCAAGGGCTGGACAAGACTGCGCCGCGCGTCGAGCTGATCGCCGACGGCGGCAGCGGCCTTCACGTCAAGGAGCTTTCCGTCGGGCTGCCGAACGGCGAGGAAATCGTCAGACTGTCGGACTTCAGCGTCGAGCCCGGCGACCGCGTGCTGGTCACCGGACCGTCGGGCTCGGGCAAGACAAGCCTGTTCCGCGCGCTCGGCGGGGTGTGGCCGTTCGGCGCGGGCGCGATCCGCATCCCGAAGGGCAACAGCGTGCTCGTTCTGCCGCAAAACCCTTATATCCCGCTCGGCAGCCTACGCGGCGCGCTCGCCTACCCGGCCCAGACCTCGTCCTTCGGCCCGGGCGAGATCGAGGAGGTTCTTGACGCGGTCGGGCTGTCCGAGTTCCGCGATCAGCTCGACGAGACGGCCTATTGGGCCGACAAGCTCTCGGGCGGCGAGGAGCAGCGGCTGTCGATCGCCCGCGCGCTTCTGCAGAAGCCGCAATGGCTGTTTCTCGACGAGGCGACGAGCGCGCTCGACGAGGCGGCGGAAGCCGAGCTCTACCGGCTCCTGCTCGAGCGGCTGCCGGATACGGCGATCATCTCGATCGGGCACCGGTCGAGCCTCATCCAGTTCCATGCCCGCTTCTTCGAGCTCAAGCCCGAAGCGCCGGGGCGCCATCGCCTTGCCGAGGCGGTGCGCCGCATGGATACGCGAAAAGAGGGCAAGCTCGGCGCGGGCGTCGCTTAAGCCCGCTTTAGTCGTCGCTCTTCACCTTGCAGCCGCTCGAGGGAGAAAGGCCGTCCGGCGTGTCCCAGTCGTTCTGCGGCAGATCGGCGAAGGTGCCGCCGAACTCCTGCTTCACCATGGCGAATTTCGACGGCACGTTTGAATTCGGCGGAAAATCCACGATCCAGAAATAGTCGTAGTTGTCGCCGGGCCAGGTGTTGGGCACGCCGGGCAGGATGTCGAGCTTGAGGAGCTTGCGCAGCGTCACGGCCTCGCCTTCGAACTTCTTTTCGAGCTTCTCGTTGGCGATGTGCTTGTGCTCCCACACCATGACCACGGTTTTGCCGTCGAGCGCCGGGTTCTGCATGATGTTGGCGGCGGCTTCCTGGGTGCGCTGGTTCAAAGCCTTGACGTGAAGCTCGTCGTCGTCGGACTCGTCGGGCACCACCGAATAGAGAATGATCGGCTTCGACCAGCTTGCGACCGACGGCGAAGCGAGCTCGAGGGTGTGGAGGGTGATGGCAAAGAAGAAGGCCGGCTCCTCGCCGTTCGCGAACAGCGATTTCGCGGCGTTCTTGCCGAGATAGGTCTCGGCCAGCGCCTCGGCGCGCTCGGCGCCCGTGTCGCACAGCTTCCACGGATTCGCCTTCTCGCCGTGGCGCAGGATGATGATGCGCGACGGCGCGGCTATGACCGGCAGAAGCGAGCCGAAGACAAAGAGCGCGGCGAGCAGAACGCGAATCATGACGTCACTCTAGTTCGTCAAGCCCGGCCTTGTGCCGGGCATCCACGTCTTTGCCACAAGAAAATCGTGGATGGCCGGCCTTCGCCCGCCGGAGCAAGTTGCAGCCAAGACTCTCGCCAGGCTTCGGCCCGCATAGGCGGGACACGCCCCGTCATGACGAACTGCTATTTGGCGGAGCTGAGGCGTGTCACAATGGCATCGCGCAGCTTTAGGGCCGCGGCGTCCCACTGCGCCCGGCGCGAGGCGAAAAGATGCGCCTGCGATTTCAGGATCAGCCCGTCCCTCAGCACCTTGAGGTGATTGGCGCGGAGCGTCGCCCCGGTCGTGGTGATGTCGACGATCAGCTCCGAGGTGCCGGCCGCGGGCGTCGCCTCGGTCGCGCCGAGGCTCTCGACGATGCGATAGCCGGCAACGCCGTGCGCCGCGAAGAAGGCCCGCGTGAGATTCATATATTTGGTCGCCACGCGAAGCCGCCGCCCGTGGACGCGGGCGAACTGGGCGGCGACATCCTCGAGGTCGGCCATGCGCTCGACGTCGATCCAGCAATCCGGAACGGCGACCACCACGTCGGCGCGGCCGAAGCCGAGGGGGACCAAGAACTCGACCGTGCCGTCGACGTCGGCGAGCGTTTCGCGGATCAGATCCTCGCCGGTGATGCCGAGTTGCACGCGGCCGGACTTGAGTTGATGCACGATCTCGGCGGCGGAGACGAAGGCTACGTCCACGCCGTCGAGGCCTCGAAGCGAGCCGCGATAGCCGCGGTCGTTGCCGGTCAGCAGGATGAGCCCGGCGCGCTCGAGCCTCTCGGCCGTCTGGTCCTTGAGCCGCCCCTTGGAGGGAACGGCGATGGTGAGGCCTGCCATCACGCCCTCCTCTCGATCGCCGCGAGCAGCCGCTCGGTGTGAATGGCCGAGCCGATGGCCGGCACCTCGCGCGGCGCGCCGATATTGGCGAGCAGCCCGTCATAACGGCCGCCGCCGGCGATCTGGCTCGGCTCGCGCTCGTCGCCAACTTCGATCTGGAACACCAGCCCGGAGTAATATTCGAGGCTGCGGCCGAACTCGGTGGCGAAGGTGGCGCGCGACAGATCGATGGATGCTTTCTCGAGCCGTTCGAAGCGGCGGATGAGCGCATCGAGCGCGCCATCGATCTCAATGCCGGCGCCTTTCGCGATCATGGCGACGCGGCTCACGGCCTCCTTGGGCTGCGCCGCGACGGCGAGGAAATAGTCGATTACCGTCGCCACCTCTTTTCGCAGCGGCTCGGCACGGAGGTCGCCGGCGAGGTCGAGCAGGCGCGCAGTGATCTCGGAAAGGGTCCGGTTGCCCTCGAGCGGCAGGCCCTGCTCCTTGAGATAGCGGGCGACGCGCTCCTCCGAGCTCTCGGGATCGTCGCGGTCGAGCGTGCGGGCAAGAATCGACGCCGGGCTATCGGCGTCGGGCCGCTCGCCGCGGGCGAGCCGCGTAAGCAGCGCGTGGAATACCGACGGCCGCCAGAAATAGTGGCGCAGCTTGAGCCGCCAGCGCTCGGGCAAAGCGAGCGCATCGATGAAGGCATAGAACAGGGCGATGTCGCCGAACTTGAGGCGGAAGTCCTTCAGTCCTGCGGCGCGTACGGCCTCGACGGCCAGCAGCACCACCTCGACATCGGCGCTTTCGCGGTCCTTGACGCCGAAGCACTCGATGCCGGCCTGGCGAAACTCGCGGGGATGCGCCCGGTTGCTGCGGTCGGCGAAGAAGCGGAAAGCCGGACCGTTGTAGCAATAGCGCGCTTCCGTCCCGGCGTCGGGGTGACGCTCGAGATAGAGCCGCGAGACGGGAACGGTGAGGTCCGGGCGGAGGCAGAGCTCGTCGCCGGCGAGATCGGTGAACACGTAGGTGCGGCCCCTCACCTGCTCGCCGATCTGGTCGAGAAACACGTCGGCGGGCTGGATGATCGAGGGCGCAACCTGCTCGTAGCCCGCCCGCTTGAAGACATCGAGCAGGGTCGCGGCCTGGGCTTCCAGCGCCTCGAATTCTTTCGCCGATTCAGCGGCCATGGCTCGTCACCTAGCTCCGCGCCACTCCTCTCCCCAGCGGGGAGAGGACGCAGCGAAGCCTGCTTCGCTGCGGGTGAGGGGGAATTGCAGATGAGCCGAAGCCTTTACCCCCTCACCCTTCCCGCCACGCGACCTGCGCACGAGCTTCGCTCGCGCAGGATCGCGGCGGAAAGCCCTCTCCCCGCAGGGGAGAGGAGGTAAGGAGGCGGTGTCGCTGCTCATGGCAAAGGCTGAACGTTATGGCTCGTGGCGGGAGAGGACGCGGCGGACGGCGCTGACGAGCTCGCTCTCCTTGACCGAGAACTGCGCCTCGGCCTGCTTCTTGAGATATTCGTCGCGGTCCTTGGTCTCGGTCAGCGTCGCGCCGAGGATCAGATCCTTGACGGTGACTTCGCCGCGTGAGCGCTCGTCGCCGCCCTGGATGACGACGCAAGGGGAGGCGCGCCGGTCGGCATATTTCATCTGCGCCTTCATGCCGGATTCGCCGAGATAAAGCTCGGCACGGATATCCGCCTGACGCAGCTCTTGTGCGATCTTCTGATAGTCGGCGATGCGGTCGCGGTCGAGCACGAGCACGACCACAGGCCCTTGCGCCGCGCTCTGCTTGAACTTGCCGAGGCGCTGAAGGCCGAACAGGAGGCGCGAGACGCCGATCGAGACGCCGGTCGCCGGCACCTTCTCGCCGGTAAAGCGCTCGACGAGACCGTCGTAGCGCCCGCCGCTCACCACCGAGCCCAAGCGGATCGGCTGGCCGCGTTCGTCTTTGATGGGAGCGAGCAGCTCGGCCTCGAACACGGGGCCGGTGTAGTATTCCAACCCGCGCACCACCGAAAAGTCCGTGCGGATTCGATCGTCACCATACCCCGCCGCTTCGACAAGTAGGCGAAGGCTATCTAACTCTTTCATACCCGCATCGAATCCTGGGCTAGCAATAAACTTTTCAAGTAACCTCAGATCGCGTGTCATTGCCTTGGGTTCCTTCCAAAGGATCCCGCCCTTAGTGCCAGCTGGTCCTGCATGGCTCGGCGATGGAAAGAACCCACTGAGCTTGTGGAACACTTCGGTCGTTAGGAAGCCGAGTACCAGCTCGATCTGGCTGTCATTGAGTTCGGCCCCCGGCGTGAAGTCGCCCGACTCGTCCTTTCGCCCCTTGCCTAAGAGGGCGTGTACTCCTTCAACTCCCAATCGATCGAGTTTGTCGACAGCACGCAGAACAAGCAGTCGCTGCCGCATGTTTCCAGAAACGCCGGTGGCATCGAGGAGACCATCCAAAATCCTGCGATCGTTGACCTTGATTACGTATTGCCCGCGCGGGACGCCGAGAGCTTCGAGCGTGTCGGCGGCGAGCATGCAGAGCTCGGCATCGGCGGCAACGGACGCCGCGCCGACCGTGTCGGCGTCGAACTGGGTGAACTGGCGGAAGCGCCCGGGCCCCGGCTTCTCGTTACGCCACACGGGACCCCACTGATAGCGGCGGAAGGGCTTGGGCAGGCTTTGATAA
>NZ_DASRGO010000090.1:0-8264 GCF_035650995.1 Methyloceanibacter sp.
CGTTCTCCCGCTTTATGTGCCGGTCTTGATCTTCGGCGTCGCCGCGGCATCGGCGGCCATCGTCGGCCCCGCCTCGCCCTGGCCGCCTCTCCTCATGCTTTGCGCATTGAGCCTCGCCAGCGTCGTGCTCGCCCCGCTCGCCGCCTCAGCCGCACTCCGCACCGCTTTGCGGTGAGGCGGGGACGCCGCCATCCCCAGCCACTCCGTCATGGCCGGGCTTGGCCCGGCCATGACTAAGGACTCGTGTGCTGCATAACTTCCCGACTTTATCCCCGGCCCCGAAACCTCGGTTAGACTCACACCACCTCGTCCTCTGAGGGGCGCTTTCGCGAGGCGTCGTGAGATGCGGGACGGGGTGCGGCGCCCGCGGGTTCATGCACGCGGCATTGAGCACTCGGGCGGCACCGGAGCTCCCCCCGGACCCAATAAGAGGTCCTGCCAGGAGCTGGCTGAGAGGTTCGTTTTTGCGCCGTCCGCCTTCGCGAGGCTCGCTTCGGCGGGCGAAGGAAGGCCCGGCGCAAGGACAGAACTGAAGCGGGGCCCGCAGCCGGAAGACGCCGCAAATGACATGCGCTTCGGCGTGCGCGGAAGCTTGCGTTATGCGCTCAAGCAGCGCGAAGCGCGGTAGCGCACGAAAAGACGCGCATGTGGCGCGCCGAGAGGCGCCCGCCGTGTCTCCCAAAAGGAGGCGCGGACACCATAGGTTTGCGCTTTTCGGCGCGCCATCCCCCTCACCTCCGGACGCCAATCGCGTCGCGGGGATAACGGCGCATGCCCGGTTCACTTCGTCAGAATTGGGATGGTCGATACCAACTTGCTTTGCGCCACAGGAGACGCCAAGTTCCGGACATGTACGCGGTCAAGGAAATTTACTACACGCTGCAGGGCGAAGGGGTGCAGGCCGGGCGACCCGCGGTCTTCTGCCGCTTCGCCGGCTGCAACCTCTGGTCGGGCCGCGAAGAGGACCGTGCCACCGCGATCTGCAATTTCTGCGACACGGACTTCGTCGGCACCGACGGTCAGGGCGGCGGCAAGTTCGCCGATGCAAAGGCGCTGGCCAGAGCCTGCCGCACCGCCTGGCGCGGCAATTCGGGCACGCCGCCCTTCGTCGTGCTCACCGGCGGCGAGCCGATGCTGCAAGTCGACGACGCTCTGATCGCTGCGCTCCACGAGGCGGGCTTCGAGATCGCCATCGAGACCAACGGCACGCTCCCCGTGCCCCGCGCGATCGACTGGATCTGCGTCAGCCCGAAGGCCGGGGCTCCCCTCGTCCAGCGCTCGGGGGATGAGCTCAAGCTCGTCTATCCGCAACCCTCGCTCGACCCGCGCGAGCTGGAGGGGCTCGATTTCCGCCACTTTCTGCTCCAGCCGATGGACGCGGGCGCCAAATCTGCGGCCAATGCTTCAGCGGCGATTGACTACTGCCTTGCGCACCCCAAATGGCGTTTGAGCATGCAGACCCACAAGCTGTTAGGGCTGCCGTAAGGCGCCCTTTAAGGGCGGCGCAAAATCCCCTAAACGACTGACCATGCGTATCTACAAAGAGTTCACTTTCGAGGCCGCCCATTTCCTGCCGTCGGCGCCGCCGGGACATCCTAATTCGCGGGTGCACGGACATTCCTTCCGCGTGCGCGTCACGCTCGACGGGGAGCCCGACGACAAGACCGGCCTCGTCATGCATCTCGACGACGTCGAGGCCGCGCTTTGCGACGTGCACGAGGCGCTCGACCACCGTTTCCTGAATGAGGTCGAGGGTCTTTCGCAGCCGACGCTCGAGCGCATCACGATGTGGCTGTGGGATCGCCTGCACAACCGGCTTCCCGGTCTCGCCGAGATCGAAGTCGCGCGCGATTCCTGCCGCGAGGGCTGCATCTATCGCGGCCCCGCCCCGCGGCTTGCGGCGGAGTAACCCGATGGCGCGGAAGATCGGCGGACTGAAGCAACTCGGCAGTGCGACGCCGCTTCCGAAATCGCCGCAAGAGGCCGAGCTCGAGCGCGTGCCCAATCCGCATCAAGACACGCCCTACATCGCGCGCTTCACTTGCCCGGAATTCACCTGCCTCTGCCCGATCACCGGCCAGCCGGACTTCGCGCATTTCGTCATCGATTACGCGCCGAGGGCGTGGCTGCTCGAATCGAAGTCGCTCAAGCTTTATCTCGCGAGCTTCCGCAACACCGGCGCCTTCCATGAGGATGCGACCGTCGGCATCGCCAAGCGCATTGTCGAGTTGATCGAGCCCGCCTGGCTCAGGATCGGCGGCTACTGGTATCCACGCGGCGGGATTCCGATCGACGTGTTCTGGCAGTGGGGCGCGCCGCCGGAGGGCGTGTGGATTCCCGACCAGGGCGTCTCGCCCTATCGCGGCCGCGGCTGAAGCCGTCGTGGACCTCGTCATCACCAACGGCGATGCCGCCGGCGAATCGCTCAGGCGCACGATCACAGGCGCCGAGATCCTCCCCTGGCGCGACGTGCTGCATGAAGGGCCGGTGCCGTTGACCCAGACGCTCGAAGAGCTGACCGCCATCCGCGCCGATTATCTTGCCCGCCGCGGCTGGGGAAGCCACGAAGAGATCGCCACCAACCTCCAGGCGCGCGACCGCGGACTGGCGAGGGCCGGGACTTTCGACCGGGTCGTGCTGTGGTTCGAGCACGACCTCTACGATCAACTCCAGCTCCTACAGGTGCTCGACTGGTTCGCCCGCGAGGAGAACAGGCACCGCGCGCTCTTGCTGGTGCAGACCTCTGAGTTTCTCGGCCGGCAGAACGAAGACGAGATCGAGGCACTCCGAGCTTTGGAAGCGGCGGTCACGCCCGCGCAGCTCGAGCTTGCCGCCAAGGCCTGGAGCGCTTATCGCGCCAAGACGCCTGAGCCTTGGCGCGCGCTCCTGCAAGAGGATCTCTCCTCTCTGCCCTTCCTCGAGCCGGCGGTTCGCCGCATGCTCGAGGAGCTGCCCGGGCCTGACGGACTTTCGCGCAGCGAGCGGCAGGTGCTTGCGGCGCTCGCTTCCGGCATCACCACGCCGCCCGCCCTGTTCGTGGCGGTGCAGCGCACCGAGCCCGCCGTGTTCATGGCCGATTGGAGCTTCTTCGGCCTGCTCGACGCGCTTGCGCTCGCCCGCGTTCCGCTCGTCGCGGGTCTCGATGGAGCGCCGTTCCGTCCGGCGAACGGCCCGCTGCTATCCTCCTATCTCCACAGCGAGCTTAGGATGACGGCGTTCGGCAGGTCGGTGCTCGAAGGGAATGCGGATCATGCCGCGGAAAACAAGATCGACCGCTGGTGGGGCGGCACGCATCTCACCAGGAGTAACCTGTGGCGCTTCGACGCCGAGTGGGAGCGGCTTATCCCCCCGCCCTAGACTTGGCGAGGCGGTCGACTGCCATCAATTCGGCGAGCAACGGCTCGAGCTCGGCGAGCGGCAGCATGTTCGGGCCATCGGAGGGTGCGCGATCGGGGTCCTGATGGGTCTCGATGAAAAGGCCGGCGACGCCGACGGCGGTCGCCGCGCGCGCGAGCACGGGCACGAAGCGCCGCTCTCCCCCGCTCTTCTCCCCCTGCCCTCCAGGCTGCTGCACCGAATGGGTGGCGTCGAAAATGACCGGCGCTCCGGTCTCGGCCAGGATGGGGAGCGCGCGCATGTCGGAGACGAGGGTGTTGTAGCCGAAGGAGACGCCGCGCTCGGTGACGAGCACGTTCGGATTGCCCGCGCCGACGATCTTCGCGACCACGTTCTTCATGTCCCACGGCGCGAGGAACTGACCTTTCTTCACATTGACCGGCTTGCCCGTAGCTGCGGCGGCGAGAAGAAGATCGGTCTGGCGGCAGAGAAAGGCCGGGATTTGCAGCACGTCGACGGCTTCGGCAACGGCCGCGCATTGCCCAGGCTCATGCACGTCGGTGATGACGGGGAGTCCGATCGCCTCTCTGATCTCGGCAAAGATCGGAAGCGCCTGTTCGAGCCCAAGCCCGCGTGCGCTTGCGGCGCTGGTGCGGTTGGCCTTGTCGAAGGAAGACTTGTACACGAGCCCAAGTCCGAGCCGGCCGGCAATCGCCTTGAGCGCAGCGGCCGTCTCGAGCGCATGCGCCCGGCTCTCGAGCACGCAGGGGCCTGCGATCAGCGCAAACGGCGCGGTTTGCGCGAAACAGACGCCGGCGACGTCGACGCGCCCATTCGGCCGGGAAGGTCGGTGCTCGTTCACGCGCGCCTTATAGCGTTCTTGCTCGCCTCTGGCGAGTTTGTGGTCAAGGCTCTGTCCGCTTCCACTGCGGGCGGTCGCGCTCGTAGCGGCTCACGACGCTTGCGAACTCGGGCAGCCAAGGCTCGCGCCGGATGGTCCAGAGTTCGTAGGTCGGCTCGAACAGTCCCGTCTCATCGAAGGAGCCTGGATAGAGATAGAACTCGTCGTCGCGGCCCCAGGTGGAATAGACCGGCGCGCCGCAGGAGGCGCAAGAATAGCGCCGCGCACGTTCGGAGCTTGCGAATTCGATCACCGCGCCGGACACCGTCACCGCTTCGACGGGAAATACGGCATAGAGATTGAACGGTGCGCCATGCGCCTTACGGCAGGTGAGGCAGTGGCAGACGCCGACGCGGTAAGGCTCTCCCCTCGCCTCGAAGCGGACCTTGCCGCAGGCGCACCCGCCCTTATGGATGCGACTGGTCATATCGCCCCGAGGTTATACCAGTCTGGACTGTTCGACGGCGGCGCCGATGAACGAGGCGAACAGCGGATGCGGCGCAAACGGCCGCGATTTCAGCTCGGGATGGAACTGCACGCCGATGAACCAGGGATGGTCCGGCACCTCGACGATCTCGGGCAGAAGTCCGTCGGGCGAGAGGCCCGAGAAGCGCAACCCCGCCGCTTCGAGCTTGTTGCGGTAGCGCGTGTTGACCTCGTAGCGGTGGCGGTGGCGCTCGGAGATGCGCGTCGCGCCGTAGATCTCGGCGACCTTGCTGCCCTTGGCGAGCACCGCCTCGTAAGCGCCGAGCCGCATCGTGCCGCCGAGTTCGCCGTTCTGCTCGCGCCGCTCGAGCTCTTCGCCTTTCATCCACTCCGTCATCAAGCCGATGACGGGCTCCTCGGTCGGGCCAAACTCGGTCGAGCTTGCTTCGACGATGCCGGCCACGTCGCGTGCGACCTCGATTACCGCCATCTGCATGCCGAAGCAGATACCGAAATAGGGCACCTTTCGGGTGCGGGCGAACTTGGCCGCCTGGATCTTGCCTTCCGAGCCGCGCTCGCCGAAGCCGCCCGGCACGAGAATGCCGTGCACATCTTCGAGATGGGCGGCGGCGTCCTGGCTCTCGAAGGTCTGCGACTCGATCCATTCGAGATTGACCTTCACCCGGTTGGCGATGCCGCCATGCACGAGCGCCTCGTTCAGCGACTTATAGGCGTCCTTGAGGCCGGTGTATTTGCCGACGATAGCGACGGTGACCTCGCCGTCGGGATTGGCGATAGCCTCCGAGATCTGCCGCCAGCGCTCGAGGTCGGGCTCGGGGGCGCTGGTGATGCCGAAGGCCGCCAGCACCTCGCGGTCGAGCCCTTCGGCATGATAGGCGCCGGGAACGTCGTAGATGCTTTGCACGTCGAGCGCCTGGATCACGGCCTCGGGCCGCACATTGCAGAAGAGCGCGATCTTGCGCCGCTCGTCGCGCGGCAACGGCCGGTCGGTGCGGCACAAGAGCACGTCCGGCTGGATGCCGATCGAGCGAAGCTCCTTCACCGAATGTTGCGTCGGCTTGGTCTTGAGCTCGCCCGCGCTCGGAATGAACGGAACGAGCGTCAGATGAATGAAGGCGGTCGAGCCGCGCGGCAACTCGTTGCCGAGCTGGCGGATCGCCTCGAAGAAGGGAAGCCCCTCGATGTCGCCGACCGTGCCGCCGATCTCGCACAGCACGAAATCGACACCGTCATTGCCCGAGGTGATGAACGCCTTGATCGCGTCGGTCACGTGCGGGATCACCTGCACCGTCGAGCCGAGATAATCGCCCTTCCGCTCCTTGGCGATGATCTGCTGATAAATGCGACCCGTGGTGATGTTGTCAGCCTGGCTCGCCGGGCGTCCCGTGAAGCGCTCGTAGTGGCCAAGGTCAAGATCGGTCTCGGCGCCGTCGTCGGTGACGAACACCTCGCCGTGCTGATAGGGGCTCATGGTTCCGGGATCGACGTTGAGGTAGGGATCGAGCTTGCGCAAACGCACGCCGAATCCCCGCGCCTGGAGCAGCGCGCCGAGCGCCGCCGAAGCGAGACCCTTGCCGAGTGAGGAAACCACGCCGCCGGTGATGAAAACGTACCGCGCCATGGGCCTCGACCCTACACCGAAAGGGGGGCGAGTCGTAAGCCCCAAACGGCGCTTGTCCCGAGCAAAGCTTGGGCAGGAGTTGTAAGGGCGCCTATTTCGAGACCGGCGCTTGTGGGCCCGAGGGCGCGCTCTGCGGTGCCGGCGTGCCGGGGGCCGGTGTTCCCGGGACTTGCAGCGGCAGAAGCCCTCCTGGGCCGCCAGAGGGGGCCAGGATCGAGGGTGCGCCGCTATGCTGGCTTGCGAGAATCGAGAGCGCAAGGCTGGTTGCGAAGAAGCAGGTCGCGAGGATCGCGGTAGTCTTGGTTAACGCGTTGCCGGCGCTTCGGCCCGTCATGAAGCCGCCGCCTCCGCCGATACCGAGTGCGCCGCCCTCGGAGCGCTGCAGCAGGATGACGCCGACCAGCGCCAGAGTGACCATGACGTGAATCAAGAGAAGTACAGTGCTCATCGCGTCGCCTTAGCTTTCGAAGGCGCTGTCTTATCCGAATCCGCAACGGTTTGGCTAGAGCCGGTGTTGGGCATGTCAGCCGGATCGAGGGCCGGCTTGCGATCCGGAAGCGGTACCTCCGCAGGATCGGCAGGCGCGGGCGCTGCTATCACCTTCTTGTCGACTCCGCCGCCGCGGCACTGGAACGTAATCTTGGCCTCGATATCGAGGAATTGCCTCACCTGGTCGAGTTCTTCGTCGTTCAGATGGTCCTTGACCCAATCGGGGCCCCGATCGAGGGCCGCCTGCATGCTCGGGGTGAGCAGCTTCTTGCGCTCGTTGGCGAGGCTCGCGCAGCTCGCCTTGTCGAGCGGCTCGGCCATGGCCCTCATGCCGAGCACCGCGATCGGGCTTGAGACGAGAAGGACCACAACAATGAAGCGCAGCACCGGCATCATCGGTCCCACGGCGGAAAATCCCGCCAAATCAATCCCCTCCAGAATGTCGAAAATCGGCGGGTTTGCCAACCCTGCAACGACCGCGGGACGGCGGTTTTGGGGGACAGTCAGGCAGTTCTGCCACAGGCCGAGAGGATGGCGTAAAGGTCGGCTGCCTTGAGGCTCGCCCCGCCAACGAGCGCCCCGTTCACATTTTCGACCGAAAGAAGCTCACCCGCGTTGCCAGGCTTCACCGAGCCGCCGTAGAGGATGCGGACCTGCCCGGCTTCCGCTTCGCCGAGAAGGCGGGAAAGTTCGTTCCTGATGAAGCCGTGCACTTCGGCGATGTCGGCCCGAGTCGGGGTGAGACCGGTCCCGATGGCCCAGACCGGCTCATAGGCGATCACCGTATTCCCTGCATTCGTGCCTTGCGGCACCGAGGCCTTGAGCTGACGCCCTACCACTTCGAGGGTCCTGCCTTCGCGGCGCTCCGTCTCGGTCTCGCCCAAGCAGACGATGGCGGTCAGCCCCGCTCGATGCGCCGCGCGGGCCTTGGCATTGACAAGCGCGTTGCTTTCGCCGTGGTCGGTGCGCCGCTCGGAGTGGCCGACAATGACGGCGGTCGCGCCTGCGTCGGCCAACATTTCCGCGGAGATGTCGCCGGTATGGGCGCCCGACGCCGACGGATGACAGTCTTGAGCACCGAGCGCGATGCCGCTTGCCACCAACACGTGGGCGGCGCGCGACAGGAGCGTCGCCGGCGGGCACACCATCAAGTCGGCTGATGGAACGGGCGCCTCCTTGAGCCGCGCCTTGAGCCCCTCGAGCTCGGCCAAGGACGGCCCAAGGCCGTTCATCTTCCAGTTGCCGGCGATAAGCGGCCTGATCGCTGTCACGTCGTGCCTCGCTACCACATCCGCTTCAGCGTCTTGCCATCAAGTGAGCCAGTTTCCAAGGCTTAGGGCGCGATCCTCGCCTTGCCGGGATAGGGCTTGGTACCTATGATGCCGCCGCCGCGCGCGGTCTGTCCGAGCATCGGACGCCGGCGCGGCTTTGGCAAATGGCGAATGGAAGGTCTTAGGGCGTGGCACTCGA
>NZ_DASRGO010000091.1:0-56643 GCF_035650995.1 Methyloceanibacter sp.
ACGGCAGCGTGACTGTTGTTGAGAGGAACCAGAACAAGGCCGCCACGAGCGCCGACGCGGCGATGAAGAAGTTCAGCATGAGATATGCGCCTTGTTTGGAGAAGGGCCGCCCAGTTTCCCGAGCGGCCCACCTGTAAGTTCACCCGAGAAGGGAAAGACTAGCGGCCTTTTGGTTTCGGCTCACGTCGGTCGATCCCGTATCCGGGTTTCGGGACTCGGTCCACCGTGGTGGTCTTGGGCCTGCTCTCGGCTTCTTTCACCGGGATGAAGCGCCCACTTCCAGAGTCCCTTCCACGGTCAACGGTTTTTCGGTCACTCATAATGTTTTGCTCCTTGTTGCGCGCCCAGAGGGCGCAGGGAGCCAAATACTGATGCGATTCCGTTGGAACGTAGCGTGAACTTTTCTTAATGATGTTCGAGCGACCAATAACCAGCCAAACATTGGCTAGGACATTGGCTAGCTGCTCCTAGCCAGTTGCTCCAATAACCCGCAAGCCTTGAGGAGATTGGTGACCCCGACAGGATTCGAACCTGTGACCCTCAGATTAGGAATCTGATGCTCTATCCTACTGAGCTACGGGGTCTTCGCCCGCACCATAGGGGTGCGCGCTTTCCGCCCCATTACTAAAGCGCCACGCGCGCGCGATGCAAGCCAAGCGCTTGGCGACCCTGAAGGCTTTAGCCGGGGTCCGCCCCTCGTCCGTCCTCGGGCGAGGCCTAATGGCCGCTCAGCAGCCGTAGCCGAGCGTCACGATGCACCAGACGCCCTTGCCGGTCTTCTTGGCGACGGTGGCGGTGCCTTGCGCCACGCCGACCGTGGCCTCGCCCGCGCCTTTCGCCACGGTGGCGGTGCCTTGCACCACGCCCTTTCCGGCCTGAGCCGTGCCCTGGACGGCGCCCTGGCCCACCTCTTTCGTGCCCTGCACCACGCCCTGGACCGGGCCTTCGGCGAATGTAGGCAAGGTCGCGGCAGCGAGGAAAAGCGCCGCCAAACCCAATGTCCGCATCATCGTCTTCCCTCCGCCTTCCTTGAGGCTTTGCGCCGTCCGTCGGGAACGAATCGGCCAACTCCCCCGGAAAAAAGCCCAATAATTGGGCTCAAGTAAGACGGGCCGACCGCGGCCGATCCGGGCTTCCGCGATGGCGTGGGGATGGCCGGGCGTTACACCGGCAGCTATCTCGACCGATCAGACGGCTGGCGCGCCGCGGCGATCCTGGCTGATATCGGGTCGAGCTTCACTCGGCGTCCGCATCCCCAACAATGATTATGTCCTCGCCACAGGCTGCGGCAACCCCGCCGAAGGACGAAGGTCAGCGAAAGGAGACTCCCATGCGACCCACCGTTTTCCTCACTCTCGCCGCTTGTTGCGTCCTGTTGGGACAGGCATTTGCCGAGCCGGTCATCATCGGCGAGCGCGACGGCAAAGATGTGGTGACCGTGCGCGGCGCCGATATTTCGGAATCGAAGCAGAAACTGCCAGTCTTCCCTGGCATCTCCGGCAAGACGGCCGGCGCGAAAGGCCTCTCGCTGCTGAAGGTGATCATTCCGCCTGGCGGCTCGGCCAAGCCTCATGTGCACAAGGGGTTCGAATCGGCCATCTATCTCATTCAAGGCCGGGTCGAGACGCGCTACGGCGAGGGGCTCAAGAAGAGCGTGATCAACGAGGCCGGCGACTTCATCTTCATTCCGCCTGACGTGCCGCATCAGCCCGTCAATCTCAGCAGCACCGAGCCCGCCATCGCCATCGTGGCGCGCAACGATCCCGAGGAGCAGGAGCACGTGATCCTTGTGCCGGGCGAAACGCCGCCGAACGAGTGACGCGCCATCTGGGCGCACGGCTGGCGTCGCGAGACGCATTTCGCGGGTTTTCCGGCGACGCCCATAGGGTAAGCTCGGCTCCCGCCTGCCGCATGGGGGTTATCAGTGGCCCGCCTCGTTTTCGCTTCCCTCGTCACCTTCGGCATTCTCATCGGCATGGTGGCCGGCTGCGTTCTCGCCGCCATGGTCTTTCTCGGCGAGGTCGATTTCGGCCTGGCCATCGTGCTCACGGTGATCATCAACCTTGCGATCTGGCTCATCAGCCCGTGGCTCTCCGACCTCACGCTCCGCTGGTTCAACAGCCTCGAGTTTCTCGGCGACGCAGCGGTGAGAGAGCGCTATCCCGGCGTGCATCAACTCATCCATCAAGTCGCCGACGAGTATCGCTTCAAGGCGCCGCGGATCGGCTTCATCCCCGACCGCAACCCGACGGCTTTCACCTACGGTCTGCTGCGCTCCAACGCGCGCATCGTGGTGACCCAGGGCATCTTCGAGTTTCTCAGCGAGGAGGAGCAGCGCGCCGTGGTCGGGCACGAGCTCGGCCATATCGTCAACCGCGACTTCATCCTCATGACCATGGCCGGGATGCTGGTGCAGATCCTTTACCAGATCTACGCCGTGTTGGCGCGGTCGAGCAAAAGCTCGAGCGACAAGAAGGGCAACGCGGCGCTGGTCGGGCTCGCCGCGCTCGTCGCCTACTATATCGGCATCTACCTCCTGCTCTATCTCAGCCGCACGCGCGAATATCTCGCCGATGCTTTCTCGGCGCGATGGGTCGCGCCCAAGGAGCTTGCGAGCGCTCTCATCAAGATCGCCTACGGCATCGTCGCCGTCGAGGACACCGAGGCGACACAGAATTTGCTGCGGAGCACGCGGCATCTCGGCGTGGTCGACGTCAAGAATGCGCGCTACACGGGGCTGCTCGCGCAGAGCGCGGCAGAGCGCCCCGGCAGCGCCGCAGAGGCGATGCTGTTCGATTGCTACAATCCCTGGGCCGCCCTCATCCAGATCAACTCGACGCATCCTTTGACAGGACGGCGCATCCTGAGGCTCGCCGAGATCGCCAAGGCAAAAGGACAGGGCTTCGGGTCGTACGATATCGAGGCGGCGGCCGAGCGCGCCCACGTCAGCCGCGGCAAGCTGCGCGGGCGGTTTCTGTTCGAGCTGATGATCTTCGCGGTGCCGGTCCTGCTTGGCGTCGGGGCGGCCATGGTGGGCGCCTGGCAGCTTGCGCCCGCGGCGATCGCGGCTGGCGTTCTGCTCACTCTTGCCGTGCGCTATCCGTTCGGGGCACCGCGGGCCACGACAGTGATGGCGCTGATGAGCGATCCCGCGGCCTCGCCTGTGTGCGGCCGCAGCGTCAGCCTCGAGGGCAAGGCGATCGGCCGGGTCGCGGCGGGCTTCGTCGCCGGAGAGGACGTCGTCTTTCAGGACCAGACCGGGCTGATGGCGGTCGATTTCCGCTCCATGCTCGGGGCGATCGGCGACCTCTTCGCCGGCTGGAAGCGGGTGCCGCAGCATCTCGACAAGCCGGGCAAGGTCACCGGCTGGTTCAAGCGAAGCATGGGCGGCTATCTCGTTCTAACGGAGCTCGCCACCACCGCGGGGGTGCTGCGCGCCAAGCCCCTGTTTTGGCAGGTGTTCCTCTCGTGCGCCGTGATCGCCGGGAATATTGTCGTTCTCGTTCTCATGGGGTGATCGGGGGAGGGGTATGCGCGCCACAGGCGCATGGCTCGCAACGCTAGGCTGGTGTCTCGGGCTCATCCTTCTGCCCGTTCCGGTGTTGGCCTGCGATCTCTCCGAACCCGAGACCGGCAGGGTCGCCTCGATCATCGACGGCGAGACGTTGAAGCTTACCGACGGCAGAACGGTGCGGCTGATCGGCGCCAAGGCGCCGATGCCGCCGCTCGGCTACCGCGCCGACGATCCCTGGCCCTTCGTCGAGGAGGCGAAAGAGGCCCTGACCCGGATTGCCGCAGGCAAGGAGGTCGAACTTCGCTACGGCGGGACGAAGACCGACCGGCATGGCTACGCGCTCGCGCACGTGTTCGTGGTGGAGGGCGACAAGCGCCTCTGGCTCCAGCAAGAGATGATCAGGCAAGGCCTCGCGCGGGTCTATTCCTTCCCCGACAACCGCGCTTGCGTGAAGGAACTTCTCGCCGCGGAAGCCGGTGCGCGCGAGAAGGCGCTCGGGCTCTGGGCCTCGTCCCTCTATCGCGTCGAGAGCGCCGAAAACGTCGAGCGCCTCGGGCGGCTCACCAATTCATATCAGCTTGTCGAAGGGAGAGTGGCGAGCGCGGGCGAGGGCGGGACCCGGGTCTATCTCAACTTCGCCCGCGACTGGAAAAGCGACTTCACCGTCTCGGTCGCGCGCAAGGACGTGGGCGCGTTCATCGCGGAGGGCGTCGATCTCGAAGAACTTGCCGGCAAGAGAATCCGGGTGCGCGGCTGGATCATCTGGCGCAACGGACCGATGATCGAGGCCACCCATCCCGAGCAGATCGAGGTTCTCGCCGATGTCTCGAAAGGGGACATGTAAGGCGCCCCCTCGCAGCAAGAGCCTGGACCGGCCGGCGCTTTATGGGCGATGGTGGACATCGCGGCATCCTTTAGCCCGGTGACCGGGGGATTCATGCAGGTCCTCGCCGAGATTTCCGCACCCTCGAATTGGACGGCGCTGCAAAACCTGTTCGCCGCCGTCCTCGTGCTCATCGTGCTCGGCGCGATTGGAACGTTTCTCCTCGGCAAGGTCCTGCGCAAGGACGAGGAGCAGAGCAGGATCGACGCCGAGCAGATCGCCGTGATGATCGCGGGCAAGATGGTCGCGCGGTCGCCGGAAGACGGAGACCGGCTCTCGCTGAAGGAGCGCAACAGCATCAAGGCGCTGATCGGCGAAGCCGTGGTCGCGCTCCGCGAGCACACGGGCTGGACGGGACGGCGCGCGATCGAGAAGCTGAAGGCGGGCGACACGGCGCTTGCGATCGACCTCTTCGCCGAGCGCGCCGAAGAGAAGCGGCGAGTGGCCGGCAAGGCGGCGCGCGAGGCCTCGGCCGCCCTTCGCCATCAGGCGGCGCTCACCCTGCCCGACGACGCCCGCGCAGCGCTTGCGCTGTTCCAGCAGGCATTCGAACTCGATCCGCATGACGCCGAAAACCTGCTCGGACTCGCAGTGGTTCAGTTCAGGCTCGGCGACATCCCGAGCGTCGAAGGGTTGATCGGGGAGGCACGCAGCCTCGCACAAGGGAGCCGCGAGGACATCATCGGTCTGATCGACATGTTCGCCGGCGTGCTCAACGTGCGCAGCGGGAAGCTCGAGGCGGCGATCGAGAAGTTCGAGAACGCCAAGCGCATCTTCGAGGCGGTCGACGAGCCGCGCGCTCTGGTCGATGCACTGATGGCGCTCGCCAGCGCGCAGATGAAGGCCGGCAATCTCGACGGCGCGCTCGCCAATTACGGCGCGGCGCAGGCGCTATGCACCAAGAACGACTATCAGCTCGGGCTTGCTCAGCTTCACGCCGATCTCGGCCTCCTGCTGCAGGGCCTTGGACGCTTTGCCGACGCCGAAGCGATGCTGCAGAAGAGCTTCTCGATCGCCGAGCAGCAGGGCGAAATCGCGATCGCGGCGGTGGCCGCCGCCAATCTCGCGCTGCTCTACCGC
Source organism: Methyloceanibacter sp. (assembly GCF_035650995.1). GTDB lineage: Bacteria > Pseudomonadota > Alphaproteobacteria > Rhizobiales > Methyloligellaceae > Methyloceanibacter. The sequence continues at coordinate 5,478 of NZ_DASRGO010000091.1, forward strand.
GAGACGCACGATCTCGATCGGGCCGAGGAGACCATCCGCCAGGCGCTTGCGATCGAGACGCGCCTCAAGCACAAGGATGGCATGGCGCGCGGCAGCCTCAATCTCGGGACGATCCTGTTCGAGAAGGGGCGCTTCGCCGAGGCCGCGTCCAGCTTTCAGAAGTCGCTCGACCTTTACGAGGAGCTCGAGCTTCACACGCTTGCCGCCAACGCCGTCTACAATCTCGGTAATGCGCAGAGGGCGCTCAACGACGATGCGGGCGCCGAGCGGTGCTACCGCAAGGCGCTCGACCTGTTCATGGCCGGGGGCGACGCCGCGGGCGTGGCGCGCGCGGCCGGCAATCTCGGCGCCGTCTCGCTCGATGCCGAGCGCTTCGCCGACGCCGAGCAGGAATTCCTGCTCGCGCTCGATGCGGCAAAGGACTCGGGAGACCCGCGCGCGATCGCAATGCAGATGCGCAATCTCGCGGTGCTCGCGCATAAGCGGGGCGAGGAGAGCGAAGCTTGCGCCAGGCTGAAGGAGTCGCTCGAGATTTGCCGCGCCGCCAAGGCCGAGACCGAGGCGTTGGAGCTCAAGGTGCTGATGGGACAGTTCGGCTGCGAGCCGGCCGAGATCGACGGCGAGGAAAAGCAAAGAGCCTGACCCTGGCGCGCGGCGCCCGAGGATCAGGCTCTTGCGATAAAGCGGGTTTAGGCCGCGCGGGTGCGCGCCTCGCTCTCGGCGGCGAGCTTGGCGTGGCGCGCCGTCTTGGCCAGAACCTCGTCGATCTTGGCTACCGCGCTCGCCTCGTCGAGCTTCTCGACGGCGGCGATTTCACGGGCCATGCGGTCGAGTGCCGCCTCGTAGAGCTGGCGCTCGGAGTAGGACTGCTCGGGCTGGGCCTCGGAGCGGTAGAGGTCGCGAACCACCTCGGCGATGGAGACGAGATCGCCGGAGTTGATCTTCGCCTCGTATTCCTGCGCGCGGCGGGACCACATGGTGCGCTTCACACGCGCCTTGCCCTTGAGCGTGCCGAGCGCCTTCTTGACGATCTTTTCCTCGGACAGCTTGCGCATGCCGACGGCGGCAAGCTTCGAAGTCGGCACCCTGAGCGTCATCTTGTCCTTCTCGAAATTGATGACGAAGAGCTCAAGCGTGGCACCGGCAATTTCTTGCTCTTCGATGCTCACGATCCGGCCAACACCGTGAGCGGGATAGACGATATACTCGTTGGTGCGAAAACCGTGTCTTTGCTGGGGCTTCTTCTTCTCAGTCATACTCTCATCTCACTGTTTGCAATTCTTTGGCGAGCGCTTATGCCGAAGTTCCGAAATCTTTCCCTTGTCTAACTTACCGGTCCTGTTCGACCGGAATGACGCCAACACGGCGAGCGACGGGCACAAATTTAGGTGTCCGATCAGGGGTCTGATCGCGCCACCCTCCCTCAGTTGAGAAAAAAAAGCGCGCCCGAGCAGGGACGCCTCTTTTGATGCTTCGCGCGCCGGCAGTTTGCGCCATTTCGTCAGTAAGATAACATAATCTTAGTGAATCGGGAAGCCGTTCCGTGCCGCAACACGGCCCTTTTTGCGCCGCAACATGCGACATTTTCGCCCTAGGGTTAACGGTTCGACCCCCTCGAGAGGGTCTAGTCGCCTTCTCCCGGCTTCGTCGAGAAGTACTTGTTAAACTTGTCGGGCTCGGAAACGAAAGCATCCGCATCGGCGGGTGCCGGTTTTTTTGTCGTAATATTCGGCCAAGTCTCGGAATATTGGCGGTTCAACTCAAGCCACTTCTCTAAATTGGGTTCCGTATCCGGCTTGATGGCGTCGACCGGGCACTCCGGCTCGCAGACGCCGCAGTCGATACACTCGTCGGGATGAATGACGAGCATGTTCTCACCTTCGTAGAAGCAGTCCACGGGGCAGACTTCCACGCAATCGGTGTACTTGCACTTGATGCAAACTTCAGTGACGACGTAGGTCATTGCTCCCACAAATATCCACTTCTCAGCCGGAGTGGCCGGATTCCTTGGCCCTCGCGGGGCCACGAGAGTCGCCCGAGGAAGAGCCCTCACCTATAGCAATCCCGAAGTCAGCACAAGGCGGGGAGTCAGTCCCAACTGTCGTCGCAACAACGAGAGACTCAGGCACTACTTCTGGTTGCTAGGCCGCGGACTTAATAATTTTGCATCAATCAATTTGTGGCAACGCTGGTGCACCTGCGCGCCAATAAGCCAAGCATAAGCAGGAGCTTAGGGAGCCTCGTCCCGGGAATGCCCGACCTGCCCGACGTGAGGAGGAGGTGGCAGTCGATCGGCCGATCATGGCCGATTGTCGCCGCCGCTTCATTTGGCCTCGTTTCGGCCATCGTGGCGTGGCTGGCCGTCTCGGCCTGGGAGGAACGGCTGGCCAAGGCGAAGTTCTACAACATCGCCGGCGACTATGCCCAAACCCTCCAGAATGGCCTCGACGACTATCTCCGCAAGCTCCTCGCCGTGCGCGCTCTGTACGAAGCGTCCATCGACATCGACGCCAACGAGTTTGCGGTGTTCACCGACCAAATTCTTGCCGGCCAGACCGAAAAGATGCGGGTGATCTGGTGTCCTTACGTCACCCGCGCAGAACGCGCGGCTTTCGAGCGCGAGCAGATCGAGGCGGGTCTTGCCGACTATGCCATTAAAAGCTGGAGAGCGAGCGGCACGCCGCCGCTTTCGCCGGAGCGAGACGAGTATTTTCCCGTGCTCTATTCGACCTTCGCGTCTAAGGCCACGGCGACATTCGGCATGGATCTCAATTCGGAGCCGGTGAGGAGCCGAGCGATCCAGTACGCGCGCGACAACGATGTGGTCGCAACGGCGCAAGACGTTATGCTTCGCAACCCCATCGCCGGAAGCCGGTTGGGCTTCATCTACATCGCCCCGGTCTACCGCGTTGGTGTGCCGCTAGATACCCAAGAGCAGCGCCACGACAATATTCGCGGCGTCCTCGTAGCTTCGTTTCAAACGAAGGCGGTGATCGATTCGATTCTGGCCAAGGCAGCGTTGCCGCAATCCGTGTCAATCTACGTCTATCGCAGTGATGACGGCGCCCATGCGATGCCGATTTATTGGCGTGCGGCGGTCGGCGCCGATCAGCCCGTCGCTGCCAAATCGCTCGCCGAGCTCGCAGGGCTGAACTATTGGTCGGGGCCGGTAAAGGCTGGAAACGCCAACTGGAAACTGGTCGTGGTCCCGGAGCAAGAGGGGCTCATCAGCTATTACCGGGCTTGGCTTGCGTTTTTCGCCGTCCTGTTCGTTTTCAGCGCCGTGGTGGCTTATATGTGGGCCTCGCTCCGCCATGCGCTCAGATTGGAATCCGCCAACAGCAGGATTCTCACGCTTGCACAAACGGACCTGCTCACCGATCTTGCCAACCGTCGCGCCTTCATGAAGCGGCTCACCGCGGCATTCAACGCGAGCGCGCGCGGCGCGCCGCCGTTCGCCGTGCTTTATCTCGACATCGACGACTTCAAAGACGTGAACGACACGCTCGGCCACGCCATGGGCGACCTCCTGCTCAAGCAGGTGGTTGAGAGGCTCAAGACCCTGGTCGGGTCCGGGCATTTCGTGGCGCGCTTCGGCGGCGACGAGTTCGCCATCCTCGTATGCGATGTACGCGATCCGCACGTCGTCGGCGAGCTTGCCGCGAGGATCCGCAAGAGCCTCGGCGAGCCCTTCACCATAGATCATCACCGGCTCCGCATCACTTCGAGCATCGGCATCTCGGTGTATTCATCCGATCTCTCAGGACCCGAGGACATGCTGGTGCAGGCCGACCTCGCGCTCTATGGCGCCAAGGACGAGGGGCGCAACTGCTACCGCTTCCACAGCCGCGACCTCGACCGCAAAGTGCACGAGCGCGTGCGCGTCGCCGACGAGCTTCGTGCCGCCCTGGAACATCGCGAACTCGAGCTCTACTATCAGCCGCAAGTGGCGCTCGCGACCGGCCGCATCATGGGCCTCGAAGCGCTGATCAGATGGAATCACAAGACGCGTGGCCTATTGACGCCGGCGGCCTTCATTCCGATCGCCGAGCGGACCGGAGCCGCTCTTGCGATCGGAAGTTGGGTGTTCGAGGAAGCGTGCCGGCAGCTCAAGCTGTGGCATGTCGAGGGAATCGCGCCGCAGGTGCTTGCGGTCAATGTGTCAGGGGTCCAGCTCAAGGGCAGCGCCGAGCTCGAGCGCGAAGTGGCCGGCGCTTTGACGCGCTTCGGCATCGACCCCGGCAGGCTCGAGCTCGAATTGACCGAGTCGGTGTTGATGGAGGCCACGCAGCGGCACAAGACTACGCTGGAGAACCTCCGCCAGCTCGGCACCAAGATCGCCATCGACGATTTCGGCACCGGCTACTCGTCGCTCAAATATCTGACCACCTATCCCGTCAACCGGCTGAAGCTCGCGCAGGAATTCGTATTTCGCGTGACGGTCGATTATCGCAACGCCGCCGTGGTGCGCGCCGCCATCCGGCTCGCTCACGAACTCGGACTCGAAGTCATCGCCGAGGGAGTCGAAACCGAGGCGCAGATGCGCTTTCTGATTGGTGCGGGTTGCGAGCACGCGCAAGGCTACTATTTCAGCCGCCCGGTGACGGCCGAGCGCACGACCGAGCTGTTGCGCGAGGGCGTCATCAGGCCCGAGGCAGGGGAGCTCAGGCGCACAAAGACCAACGTGGCCTGATCGGCAAGAGCGGGCAGTCAGGACTCGGAGGGTTTGGCGTGCAAGGCGTCGAGCCGCCTGCGGTCGCGTTTGGTCGGGCGTGGGCCGCGCTCTTGCACGGGCGCTCCGTCGCCGGGCTCCGCACCTGGCAGCGCTTTCGGGGTGAGGTCGTCATAGAGCGCGAGCGCCGCGCTCGCCGGCCCCCGTCGCTCGGCGGTTCCGACCACACGCAACACCGAGAGCCGCCCGAGCGCCATGGCGGTGATCACGTCGCCGTGGTGGACGGGGCGGCTCGCTTTGAGCGCGCGCACGCCGTTGATGCGGACCTTGCCCTCGACGATGAGCCTAACCGCAGCGGCGCGCGTCTTCACCACCCGCGCGCACCATAGCCATTTGTCGAGGCGCTGGCCGATCATGAGCGCGGCGGACGGCTGCTGCGCTCCTGCTGGCGCACCGCGAGCGTCTGTCTCAGCTCCTTCAAGGCGGCGAACGGCGAATGCTCGTTCGGCTGCTTGGACCGCTCGCGCTTTTGCTCGATCGGCTTGCGCGCGCGGTCGTGCTCGCGCTTGCCGCCGTGCGCGCGGTGTTCGCGCCGCGGCTGTTTGCCACTGCGCTTGGCGTGACGCACTTCGTTCCGCTTGCCGGGACGCCAGATCTCCTCGAAGGCCTCGGGCGCGGGCGGCGAAGCTTCGCTTGGCGAAGCCGCGCCATCGGTTGCCGACGCCTCGGATGGAAGAGCCTCCACCGGAAGCTTGCGCCGTTCGCGCCTGAAGCCGAGCGCCTTCAGGATCGAGGCGAACTCCTCGCCCGAGCAGCCCACCATCGACATCAGGTCGGGCACCACGCGGAAGCCGCCGTCGCCGGTCGCTCCCGAAGGCTCGGCCTCGCCGCCCTCGACCTTGCGCCAAGCGACGCGAGCGCGGATGAGGTCTGACAGGCGCTCGAGCATGTCGATGCGGACGGCGCGGGCTCCGGCGACATGAAAGCCGGCGATGCGCCAATAGGCTTCGGGCAGATCCCTGCCCACCGGAACCGAGGTGAGGCCCTGTTGCGGCCGGGGCGGAAGGGTGTCGGTATCGAAGCCGTGCTCGCGGCCGGAGTGGAGCACCCACAGCAGAAGCAGCAGGTCGGCCGCGGCCGGCTTGAGCAGGGCCGGGATGTAGACGTTAAAAGCGCCGAAGCGCACGCCGTATTTGCGAAGCTCGGCGCGGGCCGGCTGATCGAGCGCCTTGATCTCATCGGAGGCCGTCTCGCGGCGGAGCACGCCGAGATTCTCCGACAACCGAAAGGCAAGCCCGCGGGCAAGACCGGTCAAGTCGGTGGCCTCGCTGAGCGCCATCAGCGGAGCGAGCTTCGCCCTGAGCTCGGCGTCGAGCCGCGCCTCCAGCCGCTTCAGCACGAGCTCGCGGTCGGAGCCAGCGAGATGCTCATCGGCATAGAGACTGAGCCGCGGCTTGAGCGCGGTCTCGCCGCGCTCGAGGCCGGCGACTTCCGAGCCCGCCCAGACCATGCGTCCGTTGGGTTTGAGCGTAATCGCCTCGTCGGGAGCCGCGGCGAGCGCAGCCGCGCGCGAGGCGAGCTCTCCGGCCAGCACTTTCACCGCGGCGTGGCGCGCGGCCTTGCCGTGAATGCCGTCGCTCGCCGCATCGGGCGTGAAGCGGAAACCGTCGAGACGGCCCACATAGTGGTTCTCGACCAGGATATGCCCGTCGGCGCCGATCTCCGCCACGATCTCCTCCTTGTCGCGCAAGCGCCGCATCAACACGCTGGTGCGGCGATCGACGAAACGCTGCGTCAGACGCTCGTGTAGCGCGTCGGACAGGGTATCCTCAATGGCGCGCGTGCGCTCCTGCCAATGTTCGGGGTCGTCGAGCCATTGGGTCCGGTGCGACACGAAAGTCCAGGTGCGGATCTGGGCGAGGCGGTTCGACAGCGTGTCGAGATCGCCGTCGGTGCGATCGGCCTGCGCCACCTGGTTGGCGAACCAGTCGGCCGGGATGCGGCCCTGGTCGCTCATCACGAAGCGATAGAGCGTCGCGACAAGCTCGGCGTGGCTCGCCGCGGAGATTTTGCGGTAGTCGGGGATCTGGCACATCTCCCACAGAAGCGCCACCGACGCGGGCGCGACAGCCGCGCCGCGCACCCAGTCGTCCCGGCTCACGTTCTCGAGCGCGATCACATCGTCGACCATGCGCGAGCGGGAGAGGCGCGGGTGGTCCGGCGTCTCGCGCAGGCTGTCCTTGAGGCGGTCGAGCGAACCGAAGTCGAGGTTGCGGTTGCGCCATTGCAGCACGCCGACCGCGTCGAAGGAATGGTTTTCCAGCCGGTCCACCAGGTCCGATTCGAACGGCGCGACCTGTCCCGTCACCCCGAACGTGCCGTCGTTCATGTGACGGCCGGCGCGGCCGGCGATCTGCCCGAGCTCGGCGGCGCTGAGATTGCGGTGGTTCTGCCCGTCGAATTTACGGATGCCGGCGAAGGCGACGTGATCGAGGTCGAGGTTGAGCCCCATGCCAATCGCGTCGGTGGCGACGAGAAAATCGACGTCGCCGTTCTGATAAAGCGCGACCTGGGCGTTGCGCGTGCGCGGGGACAGCGCCCCGAGCACGACAGCGGCGCCGCCCCTCTGCCGGCGCACCAGCTCGGCGATGGCATAGACGTCGTTGGCCGAGAAAGCGACGATGGCGCTGCGCCTGGGGAGCCGGGTGATCTTCTTGTCGCCGGCATAGGTGAGGGAGGAGAGCCGCGGGCGCGAGACGAGATTGGCGCCGGGCAGCAGCTCACGGATCGTGTCGCGCATGGTCGCGGCGCCGAGGAGCAGGGTTTCGTTGAGGCCGCGCGCATGGAACAGCCGGTCGGTAAAGACATGACCGCGCTCGCCGTCGGCGGCGAGCTGGATCTCGTCGATGGCGACGAATTCGGCTTCGAGGTCGAGCGGCATCGCCTCGACGGTGCAGACATAGAAGCGGGGCCGCGGCGGCTTGATCTTCTCTTCTCCGGTGATGAGCGCGACCTGGGTTGCGCCGACGCGGGCCACAATCTTGTCGTAGACTTCGCGGGCCAGCAGTCTGAGCGGAAGACCGATGATGCCGACCTCGTGCGCCAGCATGCGCTCGATGGCGAGGTGGGTTTTGCCGGTGTTGGTCGGCCCGAGCACCGCGGTGACGCCGCGTCCGCGCTGGAAGCCTGTGGAATGAGTGGATAACGGCCGGCTCATCTTGTTTGTCCTTGAACTTCGCTGGTTCGCGTTTCGGAACGGGGCCGGAACGAATCCTGTCCGAATCGCTGACTCGGCTCATTCGGATTTCGTTCCGCAGTCGGAAATGGGAAAGTCGTGCTTCGCTGAGCGCATCCCGATGAGGAACGCCATCGCGCCGGCGATGACTAGATGTTGTTTATGCCGCCTGCCGCTTCCTTACAAAAGCGAAGAAAGAGCAGGAACGGAACATGAGCGAATCAGGGGAGCGTTAATTTTCGGCATCCGTTCCCCACAACATATTGGGTTTTGGTCTAGTCACGTTAACCCTGTAGGGCGCGCCTCGCCCCGGGGCTTGTTGTCTCAAGGCGCGGCATCGGCGCGTCGCGCGCCGTCAACCGCGATCGAGGTCACCACCGCCGTGCCGTAGCCCACCGGCGTCGGAAGCACGATCCGGTAGGGCACGTACATGAACGTGCCCCTGACCGGGATCAGCCAGACCTCGATCTCGTCCGTCTCGGTCATGAGCTTGATGCCGGGATTGTCAGGCTGATAGCCGGCGATGGGGATGAACTTGACGCGGCAGATCACCGCCGGTCCGGTATAGGCGCTCGTCGCCGAGCGCTGCACGTTGACGGCGCGCTTCGGCGTGAGCACGAGATCGAAGCGCTGCCTGCCGTCGAACACGGGAAGCGTCTGGTTGCACACTTTGAGATCGCCGTTCGGGTTCTCCGAATGCGCGGTCAAGAACGCGCCGCTCATCGGATCGACCACGCCTTCGAGCTGCGCCTTGGTCACCGGGATGTCGCGGGGATTGGGCAGCTTGTAGGGGACGATCTGCACGTCGGTGACCGCGCCCGCGCCGAAGGTCATGCGCAGCTGCTCGGTCCGCTTGCCGCCCTCGGAAAAGCTGAGCGCGTACATCGCGGGCTCGGGCCCTGCGCTCGTCACGCGGCCGGCGCTCGCAGTGGTGCCGTACCACTGATAGAGGATGCCCTGGAGAACGGAGAAGCGGGCCTCGCCGCGCATCTCGTAGTCGTCGCCGCGGAACACAGTGGTGAGGTTGAAATTGCCGAGATTGAAGCCGGCGAGATCGACGCGATAAACGGCGGTGATACGGCTCGCCGCGGCGAGGGGGTTTTCGGCAAGAGCGGGGCGGGATGGGAAATGACCCCCGAGCCACAGAGTCAGGGCGGCGACAGCCAGAAGGCTAACGCAGTGTCGGGCTTGCTGCATGGGCTCCCACCCCTAGCAGAAACCGCTTCAGCTGCTAGGTTGTTCCAGAGAATTTCGGGTTATTCGCCCCATTCGTCAATTCTAACCTTGGGCGAAGTTTGTGGCGGCGCCTTGACCGGGCCGGGTGCTTCCTTCTATATGCTGCCCACCGGTGGCACGGTCTGGAGGATGCTAGTCTCCACCCGCCCCGGTTTTCCGTTTTCTACGAAGCAGGAAGGATCAGGACCATGGCCCGTCGTTGCGAGCTGTCCGGCAAAGCCGTGCTCACCGGCAACAATGTGAGCCATGCCAAGCGGAGGACCAAGCGCCGCTTCCTCCCCAACCTGTGCAGCGTCACGCTCGAGAGCGAGGCGCTCAAGAAGCGCGTCAGGTTCACCGTCAGCGCCAATGCGCTCCGCTCGGTCGAGCATCGCGGCGGGCTCGACGCCTACCTGCTCAAGGCCGATGATGACGAGCTCTCGCTCAAGGCGCGCCGTCTCAAGCGCCAGATCGAGAAGCGCCACGACGCCGAGGCTTCGGCCTCCCACTAGCTCCGGCTGTTTCCCCATACTTCCCTTCGCGGGCAGGTCCGACCTCGCCAGCGCCGAAGTCGGTGTGGGATGGTTCGCAAATCCCTGTGCCCCCACCGCAGCGTTCCAGCTTGCCATGAACGGCTTCGCTCGGAGAGGTTGTGGCGGCGGCTCGGTGCTCGGGGGTGCGATCCTCGTTGGCGGCCGGCGCGCTGGCGGCGGCCGCGGTCGCGTCGGGCAGCGTGAATTGCATGATCAGCGTCCGCTGCAGCGGGCTGAAATTGTCGTCGGACATGAGCGTCAGCACGGTCTCGCCCGAAGCACGGCGATGCACGGCGATCGCCTCCATGTTGTCGATGTTGAGGCTGTCGGTCGCCTCGAGCAGAACCTCGCCGGTGATGACCGCGCCCGGTTTCAGCTCGGCGGGGGAGACGCGGCGGATGCGCATCTTGATGCCTTCGCTATAGCGGAAGCGCCGTTCGAGGATGACGATCCCGCCGTCGGGCAGCGCCGCGGCGTCGGTAATGTCGAAGCCCTCGATCGGCTTGAGCGCGATGGTCCCTGGCGAGGGGCCGCCGATGAGCCAGCCGGTCAAGTTACCGTTCTTGTCGGGGAGGCGCTCGGGGAAGGCGACGAGCGTTCCCTTAAGACGCCCCGCCGTGATCATGGCGAGCGCCTCGATGCCGCGGTTGGCCTCCATGCGCTTGGCTCCGGGCGGCAAGGGAATTGTTCCTGAGGGCGGACCGAACTGGTCGGCGGTGAAGGGATAGCGCGCTATCCTGTGCTTGCGCTCGAAGGAGATGAAGGCCGTGCCCGCTTCCGGCGTGCCCGAGGCAAGCGCCATGCCTTCCGAATCGCGCTCCTGATCGGCAAGGAGCGGCTTCCCGTTCTGGCCGAGGAGGGGCCCGAGCGTCACGTTGCCGAGGCCTTTCAGTTCGCGGCCATTATAGTCGAGGTCGGCCTTCATCCAGCTGCCGGCGTCGGAGATGGCGAGCAGCTTGGTGCCGGTCGGGTCGAGAGCGAGCGCCGAGTAGCCGCCGAAATAGATCGACTTGGCGAAAAGGTTGAGCCCGCCCCTGAAGATGAGCTTGCCGAACTCCTTGCGCTCGGGGTGCTCGCGGTCGAAATCGATGGGGATGGCGCTGACCGTGGTCGAGATAGTCTTGTCGAGAGCGGTCTCTGGCTTGTCGGCAAGCGCCGGCACCACGATGAGCGTCGCAACGACGGCAAGCGATGCGGCGGCAAGGATGCGCGTCGCTCCGCGAGAGATGGCGAGGAGGGTCGGGGGCAGCCAGAGCCTCAACAATCCGCTTCCCCCGTGATTGTCACGCTAGTGCAGCTTGCGGTGCTTGGCGCGCGCGGCCGCGGGCACGGTGCGGTGGAGCTGCCGCCAGGCAAGGTCCTCGTCGAACAGCTCGGCGAGCTTCTCGGTCATGACGCCGGCAAGCTCCTCGGCGTCGGTCACCGTGACGGCGCGGCGGTAATAGCGGGTGACATCGTGGCCGATGCCGATGGCGAGCAGTTCGACCGGCGATCTCGTCTCGATCTCGTTGATCACCTGGCGAAGATGCCGCTCCAAATATGACCCGGAATTGACGGAAAGCGTGGAATCGTCGACCGGCGCGCCGTCCGAAATCATCATCAGGATGCGGCGCTGCTCGGGACGCGCCAGCAGCCGGCCATGGGCCCAGGCGAGCGCCTCGCCGTCGATATTCTCCTTGAGCAGGCCCTCGCGCATCATCAGCCCGAGATTGCGGCGCGACCGCCGCCAGGGTGCGTCGGCCGATTTGTAGACGATATGCCGCAGGTCGTTGAGGCGGCCGGGCAGGGCCGGCTTCAGCGCGTTCAGCCACGCCTCGCGGCTGTGGCCGCCCTTCCAGGCGCGGGTGGTGAAGCCCAAGATTTCGACCTTGACGCCACAGCGCTCGAGGGTGCGGGCGAGAATATCGGCGCAGCAGGCGGCGACCATGATCGGGCGGCCGCGCATCGAGCCCGAATTGTCGAGCAGAAGCGTCACCACCGTGTCGCGGAAGGAGGTCTCGCGCTCCTGCTTGAAGCTCAGGGGATGCATCGGATCGACCACGACGCGGGCGAGCCGCGCGGCATCGATCAGACCCTCGTCGAGATCGAAGTCCCAGCCGCGGTTCTGCTGCGCGAGCAGCCGGCGCTGGAGCCGGTTAGCAAGGCGCGAGACGGCGCCATGCAGCGCGACGAGCTGCTTGTCGAGGAAGGCGCGCAACCGATCGAGCTCGTCCGCGTCGCAGAGCTCCTCGGCGTTGACGATCTCGTCATAGGCGCGGGTGAAGACCTTGTAGCCGAACGCCTCCGGATCATCGAGCACCGACAGGTTCGGGCGCCAGGGCTCCGAGCGGCGCGGCAAGTCCGCGGCGTCGGTCTCTCGGTCGAGACGCTCGCTCGCTCCATCCTCGTTGTCCTCGAGCGTCTGCTCGGCCAGGCTTTCCTGATCGGCGCGGGCCTCGGCCGCAAGCTCGGAACGCTGCTCGCCGTCGGCGCTCTCGTCGTCGGCTTGCGACGAATTCGGATCGTTCTCGCTCTCCTGCTCGGAATCCTCGTCCTCGCGCTGGTCGAGCTGGTCGGCGAGATTGAGCGCGGCCAATAGCTCGCGCGTCAACCGCCCGAACGCCTCCTGGTCGAGGAGGGTGTCGGGCATGCGGTCGAGGACGGTCCTGGCCCGGCCCTCGATCCACTGGCGCCATAGGTTCACGACGGCGCGGGCCTTGGCCGGGGGGGCCTGGCCGGTCAGCTTCTCGCGCACGAGAAGGCCGAGCGCATCGGGAAGGGGCGCATCGGCGCGATCGGTCACCTCGGCGAACCGGCTCCGCTCGTAGCGCTGCTCCATGCGTGCGGCGAGATTGGCGGCGACGCCTTGCATGCGCTGGGCGCCGATCGCCTCGACGCGCGCCTGCTCGATCGCCTCGAATACGGCGCGGGCCTCTCCGCCGCCTGGTGCCAGAGCCTCGTGCAGGACGGCGTCGTGGCAGGCGATGGCAAGCGCCGCGGCGTCGGCATGGCCGCGGATCACGGCAATCTCCGCCTTTGAGGGAATGCGCGAAGGCTCGGGCAGGCGCGCGGTCTTGCCGGACAGCCCCGGCGGCTCGGTCGAGAACACCACCTCGACCGCGTTGTCGGCGGCGATTGCACGGGTGGTTTGGCTCACGGCGCGCTTGAACGGGTCGAGCGGCGCCTCTTTTCGCCGCGTCATCGTCATCTCAGCTCAAGGCCACGTTGGCGGTCGATTGCGGCAGGTCCTCGCCGAAGCAGCGCTGGTAGAACTCGGCGATCAGGCCGCGCTCGAGTTCGTCGCATTTGTTGAGGAAGGACAGCGCAAAGGCCGTGCCGATATCGCCGAAGATCTCGGCGTTCTCCGCCCAGGTGATGACCGTGCGCGGGCTCATGACGGTGGACAGGTCGCCGTTCATGAAGGCGTTCCGCGTCAGCTCGGCGACGCGCACCATGTTCGACACGACTTTCCGCCCGGCCTCGGTGTTCCACGCCTTGGCCTTGGCGAGCACGATGTTCACCTCATCGTCGTGCGGCAGGTAGTTGAGCGTCACCACGATCGACCAGCGGTCCATCTGGCCCTGGTTGATCTGCTGGGTGCCGTGATAGAGGCCGCTCGTGTCGCCGAGCCCGATGGTGTTGGTGGTGGCGAACAGGCGGAAGGCGGGGTGCGGCCTGATCACCTTGGACTGGTCGAGCAGGGTGAGCTTGCCCGAGACCTCGAGCACGCGCTGGATCACGAACATCACGTCGGGGCGCCCGGCGTCGTATTCGTCGAAGCACAGCGCGGTATTGGTCTGGAGCGCGTAGGGGAGGATGCCCTCGCGGAACTCGGTCACCTGCATTCCGTCGCGGATTACGATGGCGTCCTTGCCGACAAGGTCGATGCGGCTCACGTGGCTGTCGAGGTTGATGCGCATGCACGGCCAGTTGAGGCGCGCGGCGACCTGCTCGACATGGGTCGATTTGCCGGTGCCGTGATAGCCCTGGATCATGACGCGCCGGTTGTGCTTGAAGCCGGCGAGGATGGCGAGGGTCACGTCGCGGTTGAAGAGATAGTCCGGGTCGACGTCGGGGACGTGCTCGTCGGGCCGCGAATAGGCCGGAACTTCGAGGTCGGTGTCGATGCCGAACACTTGGCGCACGGAGACGGTCATGTCCGGCAGGCCGGCGCCGCGCTCAGCAGTTTGCAAGGTCATGGGGTGTGAAAGCCTGTTCGTCGCGCTGCAAGGAGGTTCGGGCGAGCCGCGAACCTCGGATTTCCAGGGATTTGGGGCTGCCCAGCGACTGTCACGCAAGCCCCGCCTGCTTCAGATAGTTATAGGCTTGGATCACTTCGCGCAACTTGTCCTCTGAGCTGCGGTCGCCCCGGTTGTGGTCGGGGTGGAGCCGCTTAACCAACTCCTTGAAGCGCGCCCTGATATCGGCCTTGGTGGCGGTGTCCTCGAGATTGAGCTGGCGTAGGCACTTCCGCTCGGCGCGCTGGAGCGGCCGGGCCGGGGGGCTTCCGGGCTTGGCCTTGTCCTCCCGGTCGGGGAACAGCGCGAAGGGATCGTCGGTGGTGAATCGATGGGCAAAGCCGTTGCGGCGGCCCCGCCCCGTCTTCCGGCCGCGCGACCAGGCGTTGACGCCGATGAACCAGGTCGGGCGGTGGCCGATCGTGTCGTCCTTCTGGTGCTTGATGACGTCCTCGTCGGAAAGGCCCGAGAAGTAGTTGTAGGACTTGTTGTACTCGCGCACGTGGTCGAGGCAGAAGCGGTGGTACTGGCCCTCGAAGCCGCGGCCCTTGGGCGCAGGGTAGAGGCCGGGTTCCTCGCAGCCTGCGCGCTCGCATTTCGGACAGGCGTTGCGCAGCAGACGGTTCTCGTCAGGCTTGACGCGGAGGCGGTCGAAGAATTTGGAGTCGAGCTTCATGGAATCGGCATTATGCGAAGCAGATGCAGTCACAACAAGAATGGCCCTCGGCCGGCGAACTAGGATAGAGTGATCGGTTAAGGGTCTCGTGACGAGACCGCTCGAAAAACGACCCGGCGGACCCGAAGCGATGCGCGTCGAAGACGAAATCAGACGGAAGCTCAGCCAAGCGTTCGCGCCGGAAGCGCTCGAGGTCGTCAACGACTCTCACCGCCACGCCGGCCATGCCGGCTCGCCCGGAACCGGCGAGAGCCATTTCACCGTCAAAGTGGTGTCGGGAGCTTTCGAGGGCAAGTCCCGCATCGAGCGCCACCGCATGGTCAATCAGGTGCTTGCCGAGGAGCTTGCCGGCAGGATCCACGCGCTCGCGGTGAGCGCGCTCACGCCTGAAGAGCGCGCCCGCGCCTCATCCAGCGCCGCCTAGGAGGCCTGGCTCGCCTTCTTCTTCTTCGTCGCGCGCTTCTTGGCGAGGGGCGTGACGCGGAGCGTGGTGATGCGGTTCCGCTGGCGGCGCAAGACCTCGAAGCGGAAGCCATGGAAGGTGAACGCCTGGCCCGCGTCGGGAATGGTCTGCGCCTCGTGGATGACGAGGCCGGCAACGGTCGTCGCCTCCTCGTCCGGGATGTCCCAATCCATCAGGCGGTTCACGTCGCGGATCGCCACCATGCCGTCGACGATGAGCGAGCCGTCGGCTTGCGGCTTGGCGAGGGAGGCGGCGACGTCGGTCTCGTCGGTGATGTCGCCCACGATCTCCTCAATGATGTCCTCGAGCGTGACGAGGCCCATGACCTCGCCGTACTCGTCGACGACGACGGCGAAGTGCGCCTTGCGCTTGAGGAACGCGCTGAGCTGATCCTTCAGCGTCGTGGTGTCGGGCACGAACCAGGGCGGCGCGGCAAGGGCGAGAATATCGATCTTGCTCAAATCGCCCTTCGAATTGCGCAGCGCCTTGAGCAGCGTCTTGGCATGGAGGACGCCGACAATCTCCTCGCGCTCCCCGCGCCACAGAGGCAGCCGCGTGTGTGAACTCTTCAGCGCCGCATCGACGATCGCCTCGTTGGGAAGGTCGGCGTTGATCGCGTCCATCTTGGTCCGATGCACCATGATGTCGGACACGGTCAGCTCGCGGAGATCGAGCACGCCGCCCAGCATGTCGCGGTCCAGCTTCACCACGCCGCCTTCCTTATGGATGAGCTCGATCGTTCCCCTCAGCTCCTCGTGCGCCGAAAGAACGTCGGCCTCGTCGCTGATCGAGGTGCCGAGCAGGCGCAGAGTATGGCGGACAATCCATTGCATGGCGTAGGTAACGGGCGCCAGCACGGCCACGACGATATTGACCGCCGGCGCAAGCGCGAGCGCCATGCGATCGGCGTTGAGGATGGCGTAGGTCTTGGGCAGCACCTCGACGAACAGCACCACGATGACCGTCATCACCACCGTCGCGTAGACCACGCCCTCTTCGCCGAACAGGGTAAGGAACAGGCTGGTGGTGAGCGCGGAAGCGGCGACGTTGGCGAGCGTATTGCCGAGCAGGATGGCGCCGATGAACCGCTCGCGCACCGAGAGCAGATAGTTCACCACGCGGGCGTGCCGGTTCCCATCCTGCTCGAGCGCGTGCATCTTGGCGGGCGAGGCACCGGTGAGCGCCGTCTCCGATCCCGAGAAGAAGGCCGAGGCAAACAGGAGACCCAGGATCGCGCCGAGCGTAATTCCCAAGCCGATCGTCATCCCGCGGCACACTCCCGGGCCAAGAATTCAGTGAGGCGCGGCAAGGTCACGTCGCGTTCGACGAAGGCTTGGCCAATGCCGTGAACGAGGACGAAGGCGAGCTTGCCGCCCTTCACCTTCTTGTCTTGCGCCATGAGCGCAAGCAAGGCCTCCGGGGCGGGGGTGCCGCCCGGGATTGCGGCGATCTTGGTCGGCAGCCCCACGGCCGAGAGGTGCTTCTCGACGCGCGCCGCGTCGGCCGCGGAGCAAAGCCCGAACTCGGCCGAGAAGGTAAAGGCGAGCCGCATGCCGATCGCAATCGCTTCGCCGTGCAGCAGCCGGTCGGAATAGCCGGCGAAGGCTTCGAGCGCATGGCCGAAAGTATGGCCGAGATTGAGGAGGGCGCGCGTACCCTTCTCCTCCCTCTCGTCGGCCGCGACGATCTTAGCTTTGGCGCGGGCGCTCGTCTCGACGGCGTGGCGGCGTTCGGCGCCCGCCGCGGCAAAGACCTTCGGCCAATTGGCCTCGAGCCAGGCGAAGAAGGGGGCGTCGCCGAGCAGCCCGTATTTCACCACCTCGGCGTAGCCCGCGCGGAACTCGCGAGGGCTGAGTGTGGAGAGCACGGAGACGTCTGCCAGCACGAGGCTCGGCTGATGGAAGGTGCCGATCAGGTTCTTACCCTGCCTCGTATCGATACCGGTCTTGCCGCCGATCGCCGAATCGACCTGGGCAAGCAGGGTGGTCGGCATCTGCGCCACGCGCACGCCGCGTCTCAGGATGCTCGCGGCGAAGCCCGCGAGGTCGCCCACGACGCCGCCGCCGAGGGCAACGATGCAGTCGCCGCGCTCGACGCCGAGCTCAAGAAGGCTCTCGCATAGCGGCGCGAGCACGGCAAAGCTTTTGCTCGCTTCGCCCGGGCTCACCACCGCCTCGCCGAGGAACAGCCCGTGCCGGTCGAGGCTTGCCTTGAGCGGCGCCATATAGAGAGCAGCGACGTTGCGGTCGCTCACCACCGCGCAGCGCGCGCCGGGCACCGCTTGCGCAATCCATTGGCCGGCCGAAGACAGGAGTCGCTCGCCGAGCACGATCGGGTAGCTCCGGTCGCCGAGCGCCACCTTGATGACTGTTTCGCACTCGCCGTAAGCGAGCGTGTCCGCGCCGTCGCGCATCGTCACACCTTCTTGCCGCAAGAGGCCTTGGCGCCCTTCTCCCAGCAGCCGAGCTTGGCGGCAAGGGCGTCGATCACCGCGGCCACGATCACGTCGTGCGGCACGTCGCGGCTCTCGACCGTCACGTCGGCCTCGCCGTAGACCGGGTAGCGCTCGGCCATGAGCTTCTTCATCACCGTTTCGGGGTCGGAGCCCGCAAGCAGGGGCCGGTTGTCGCGCCGCCCCACGCGTTTCATCAGCACGCGCAGCTCGGCCTTGAGCCAGACCGAAAGCCCATGCTTCCTGATGTTGGCGCGGGTATCGGCATTCATATAGGCCCCGCCGCCGGTGGCAAGCACTTGCGGGCCGGCCTCGAGCAGCCGCGCGATAACCTTGCGCTCGCCCTGGCGGAAATAAGCCTCCCCGTGTTCGGCGAAGATCTCGCTGATCGACTGGCCTGCGGCCTCCTCGATTTCGGTGTCGGCGTCGACGAAAGGCAGGTCGAGGCGGTTCGCGAGCCTCCGGCCAACCGCGGTCTTGCCGGCGCCCATCAGCCCGATCAGCACGACGCTTCTCGGCCCCAGCGCCTCGCGAATAGCCGCCAACCGCTGATCACCGTCTTCTGTCTTATGTTCGGCCAGTCTGAGGCTCATCCATTCGTTTGTCGCAAGGGTCGATGCGGCCCGCTTCCGCTTGCGTGCCCCCCGCGACTCATAGGTCCGGCGCAATTTCCCATGCTGGCCGCGCCCTGTCGAATCGTCCATGATAGGGAAAGAAGGTTAAAGTGCCGAGCGGTTTTGGGTCATAATAGGGCCCTGTTCACGACCAATAAACGGTTAGGAGCACGAGCGCCCGCGATGCCGACACTATTCCGATTCCTGGTGATTCTCAGCCTGATCGTCGGTGTTGTTGCCGGAAGCCTCTACGTGCTCGCCGAGTACTTCCAGCCCGAGCCCAAGGAAATCTCCAAGGCCTTGCGCAACGTCAAGGCGCGGCTCCAGGAAGATACGGCCTCGACCCGGGCGCCCGACACCACCGGCTCGCCGGGTGCCACCCCCTCGCCAATCCCCGGCGCATCGCCTGCCTCGGCGCCGGTCGACAGTGCAAGCCAGGGCCCGAACCGTGCCCAATGAGCGTCGCGAGGGCCCGAGCTTAATGCAAAAGGCGTAAGCCTTTGGGCGCGGCGAAAGGGCGATCCCGCGGCGGAGACGGTTCCGATCTCCGGCTCTTCCTCGACATGCTGACCGCCGAGCGTGGCGCGGCGTCCCATACCGTCGATGCCTACGCGCGCGACCTATCCGAGTTTCTTGCCTTCCTCGCCGCCAAGGGCAAGACGGCCGGAAACGCCTCCGCCGAGCATTTGCGCGCCTTCCTCGCCGCGCTCGCCAAGAAGGGTCTCGCTCCGACCTCGCGCGCGCGAAAGCTTTCGGCCATCCGTCAGTTCTTCCGCTTCCTGCTCGCCGAGGGGATGCGCAGCGACGATCCGAGTTCGGCCATCGACAGCCCGAAGCTCGGCCGGCCGCTGCCCAAGATCCTCTCGCTCGAGGAGGTGGAGACGCTGCTCAAGACGGCGGAGGTTGCGGCGGCACGCGCCGCCGACGGCGCGGCGCGGCGGCGGGCGCTCAGGCTCTACGCGCTGCTCGAGACGCTTTACGCCACAGGCATGCGGGTGTCGGAGCTCCTATCGCTGCCGCGCGGGGTGCTGGCGGCCGACGACCGGGTCCTTACCATCAAGGGCAAAGGGGGGCGGGAGCGGCTCGTTCCGCTCAACGATGCGGCGCGGGAAGCGCTCGCGGCCCATCTCGCCGCGGTGCGCGAGGACGAAGCCGATGGCAAGGGCGTATCGGCTTGGCTCTTTCCGTCGTCCGGGGGCGAGCATCTGACGCGCCAGCGCTTCGGTCAGGAGCTAAAGGCGCTGGCGATCGCGGCGGGGATCGAGCCGTCGCGCGTCTCGCCGCACGTGTTGCGCCACGCCTTCGCCAGCCACTTGCTCGAGCGCGGCGCCGACTTGCGCACCGTGCAACAACTCTTGGGTCATGCCGACATCTCGACGACGCAGATCTACACCCACGTGATCGAAGAGCGCCTCAGGCGGCTTGTCGAGCAGCATCATCCCCTCGCCCAGGCGCGCTTAACCAAGCGGGGCTAAGCTTTTTGAAGCTTTAAGCCCGGCTCGCGGGTTGACAGCGTGCCGCGCCAAGGGCCACTTACAGGTCAATTCCCATTGCCTTATGTGTTTTGCCGTCATTGGCCGGGACGATAACGTCCTCAAGAGGCTTGCCAGACCGGATGCGGACCTATCTCGATTTCGAAAAGCCGATTGCCGAACTTGAAAGCAAGGTCGCCGAGCTGAAAGCGCTTGCCGCCGAGCAGCACTCCGTTCCGATCGAGGAGGAGCTTGCCAAGCTCGAGATCAAGGCGAAGGAGGCGCTCGAGGAGACCTACGCCGAGCTCACGCCTTGGCAGAAGACGCAAGTCGCCCGCCACCCCGAGCGCCCGCATTTCCGCCACTACGTCGAGGGGCTGGTGCAGGACTTCACTCCGCTCGCCGGCGACCGCGCCTTCGCCGAGGACCAGGCGATCATCGGCGGCATCGGCAGGCTGTCGGGGCGTTCGGTGATGCTCATCGGGCACGAGAAGGGCTCGGACACCGAAGGCCGCATCAAGCACAATTTCGGCATGGCGCGGCCGGAGGGCTATCGCAAGGCGGTTCGGCTGATGGAGATGGCCGATCGCTTCTCGCTTCCAGTGGTAAGCCTCGTCGATACGGCCGGCGCCTATCCCGGCATCGGGGCCGAAGAGCGGGGCCAGGCCGAGGCCATCGCCCGCTCGACCGACTGTTGCCTCGGCCTCGGGGTGCCGATCATCTCGGTGATCATCGGGGAAGGGGGCTCAGGCGGGGCGGTCGCCATCGCCACGGCGAACCGCATCTATATGCTCGAGCACGCGATCTATACGGTCGCCTCGCCAGAGGCCGCGGCCTCGATCCTGTGGCGCGACTCGAGCCGCGCGGTCGATGCCGCAACCAATATGAAGATCACTGCCCAGGATCTCCTAAGGCTCGGAATTATCGATGGAATCATCCCCGAGCCGACCGGCGGGGCGCATCGCGACGGACGCGAGGTGATCCGCGCCACGGGGGAAACGATCTTGGCCGCGATCGCCGAATTTGACGACATGCCGCCCGAGGAGATCAGGAAGCGCCGCCGGGAGAAGTTCCTGGCCATGGGCCGGGCAAGCTGACGCCCAAAATTCGCCCCAAAAAGCGACATTTTTTCCGTCCAAACAGGAACCGGGGCGGCCTATAATGGGCGGCCGAAAAGAGGGGGAAACCGAAGGAAAAGCGCGCAGGAGATGCGCTAACTTCGCCTTAACCTCGCAGACTCGATCTTGGCCGAGATGCGCAAGGGGCACTCGCGTATGCTTCGATCAAGGGTGGGCACGGCCGTTCTTGCGGCGGCCGCGGCGTTTCTGGTTGCCGCGCTCGGCGGCTGCGGCCAGTTTGCGCCCTCCTACATGAAGCCGCTTTCGCCCCAGACCCGCGCGCTGCTTGCCGAAAAGGGCATGACCGAGGATTCGCCGATCCTCATCCGCATCTTCAAGGCCGAATCGGAGCTCGAAGTGTGGAAGGCCAAGGACGACGGCCGGTTCCACTTCTTCAAGAGCTATCCGATCTGCTCCTACTCGGGCGGGCTCGGGCCCAAGATCAGCCAGGGCGACCGTCAAGCGCCGGAGGGGTTCTATCTCGTGTCGGAAGACCAGATGAACCCGCGGAGCAAATATCACCTGTCGTTCAATGTCGGGTTCCCCAACGCCTACGATCGCGCGCTCGGCCGCACCGGGCAGGACATCATGGTGCACGGCGACTGCACCTCTGCCGGCTGCTATGCCATGACCGACGGCGTGATCGAGGAGATCTACATCCTCGCGCGCGAGGCGCTCGAGGGCGGACAGCAGGCGTTCCAGATCCAGGCCTATCCCTTCCGCATGACGGCCGCCAACATGGCCGCGCACCAGAAGGACGAGTGGTACGACTTCTGGAAGAACCTGAAGGAAGGCTACGACTATTTCGAGGTCACCCACCTGCCGCCGCGCATCGCGGTGTGCGACAAGCACTATTTGATCAATGCCGCCTTCGTCGATCGTGGCGCGCGGCCCGATCCGGCCGGCCCCTGTCCGGCTTGGCAGAAGCTGCCGGTATCGCCCGCCCCGGCCGAGCAGGTCGCCTCGAAGAAGCCCAACGAAACGCCCCTCGCCAAGCCGCTGGCCATGGTCATGGGCTTGACCCTTGGCCCGCAAAAGCCTGTCTATCGCGCCTTCACGCTCGGTCCGGCGACACCAACGGTAGCGCCGCCGGCCAAGAGCGCAACGAAGAGCGCAACGAAGAGCGCGGCGAAGGGTAAGTGACATTCTGAAGTCAGAAACCGGAAATCAGACATTCGAAACCAGGAGGGCCCATTCTGACGTCCGCTTTCCGGCTTCAGGTTTCAGACGACCGACATGCGGCAGTTCTTGAGCCTAATTATCCTCGCATTCCTCATGGGCGCCGTCCTTTTCGCGCTCGCGCCGGAAGGGCGGCAGACGCTCGATCGCGTGCGCATCAACGCCATGCGCGCGGAGCACCAGGCACGCTGGCGCGCGGGCCAGCCTCTGCCGGGCACGCCCGATCTCGCCCACCTCGACGACAGGCTCGCCGCACAAGGCGTTAAGCTCGGCGACCCCGTGATGCTCAGGCTGTTCAAGCTTGAATCCCAACTCGAGCTTTGGGTGGAGAAGGACGGGCGCTTCGTGCGCTTCGCCACCTATCCGATCTGTCTGTGGTCGGGACGGCTCGGGCCGAAGCTCAAGGAGGGCGACCGCCAGGCTCCGGAGGGCTTCTATACGGTCTCGGCCGAGCAGCTCAATCCGAACAGCCGCTGGCACCGCGCCTTCAATCTCGGCTATCCCAACGCCTACGATAAGGCCAAGGGGCGCGAGGGCTCCCTCATCATGGTGCATGGCGGCTGCTCGTCGGTCGGCTGCTTCGCCATGACCGACCCGGTCGTCGACGAGCTTTGGCGCCTTGTCACCGCGGCACTCGAAGGCGGCGAGGGCAGGGTGCCGGTGCACGTGTTTCCTTTCCGTATGACCGACGCCAATCTTGCGTCTCGGCGCGGAGATCAATGGGCGGGGTTCTGGGCCGATCTGAAGAAGGGCCACGACCTGTTCGAGCGGACGCGGATTCCGCCGGTCGTGAGCGTGTGCAACGGCCGCTACGTCTTTGCGCCGGGAAGCTCCGCCTCGGTTGGGAGCGCGATCGAGGAGCGCTGCCCGCCGGAGGTCGCCGCCAACCCTTAAGCTCTAGATCGGCCAGAAGAAGGCGATCAGCGGCACGCCGACGATCAGCACGCTCAAGGATAGCGGCAGCCCGAGGCGCCAATAGTCGCCAAAGCGATAGCCGCCAGGCCCCATCACCAGCGTGTTGCATTGATGCCCGATTGGCGTGAGGAAGTCGCATGCCGCGCCGATGGCAACCGCCATGAGGAATGGGTCAGGGCTATAGCCCAAATTCTTGGCAAAGCCCGCGGCGATCGGCGCCATGACCAGCACAGTGGCAGCATTGTTGAGGAACGGTGTCACCGCCATGGCCGCGGCAAGCAGCAAAGCGAGCGCGCCCGTCGCCGGCAAGTTGGCCGAGGCATGGGACAGGCCGGCAGCGATCAGGTCGGTGCCCCCGGTGGTGCGAAGCGCATCGCTCACGGGGATCAGCGCGCCGAGCATGATCAGGATCGGCCATTCGATCGCGTCATAGGCGTCGCGCAAGGTCAGCGAGCCGGCGAGGAGCAGGATGACGGCGGCACCGAAAAAGGCGACCGCGACCGGTACGATGTCGAACGCCACGAGCACTACGGCGGCGGCGAGGACGGCAAGCGGAAAGAGACTCGCACGCCGGCCGATGCGGAGATCGCGCTCGGCGAGCGGGAGCAAGTGCAGCGCACCGAGCGTTTCCGGCATCGCGGCGAGATTGCCCCTGAGCACGATCACGTCGCCGGCCCTAAATCTCACCGCGCGCAAACGGCTGGCGATGCGCCGCCCCGTGCGGCTGACCGCGAGCAAATTGACGGCGTATCGGTGGAACAGCTTGAGCTGTCCGGCTGAGCTACCGACGAGCTCGGAGTCAGGGGTAATGACCGCCTCCGTTATCCCGATCTCGTCGCTCGGCGTGTCGATCTCGTGGGTCTTGCCTTCACGGGTCAACTGCAACTTCTCGAGCGCGACGATCCTCTCCAACGCAGCAGGCTCGCCCTGCAGGATGAGAATGTCGCGGGCCTTGATCACGATGTTGCCGGCGGGCTCGTAGCGCCGCGTCGTGCCTCTGAGCAGAGTTATGACTTCGACCTCGCCTTCGCCGAGGTCCTCCAGCGCCTTCACCGTCAACCCGGCGGCCGGGGAGTTTTCGGGCACCGTCACTTCCGTGGTGTAGCCTTCGAGATTGAAGGCCGCATCCATGGAGACCGCGCCCTTCCGATGTGGCAAGAGCCGCCAGCCGAAGCACAGGACGATGAAGCCGACGACGGCGATGCCGGCGCCGACCGGAGTGAAGTCGAACATGTTGTAGGGATGGCCGAGGAGCTGCTCGCGCACGCGGCTGACGATGATGTTGGGCGAGGTGCCGACCAGCGTGACGATGCCGCCGAGCAGAGCGCCAAACGACATCGGCATCAGCAATGACGAGGGCGACGTGTTGGTGCGGCGCGCGAGCTGGAAGGCGATCGGCATCAGCATGGCGAGCGCGCCGATATTCTTGACGAAGGCCGAGAGCAGCGTCACCGACCCGACGAGGGCCGTGATCTGGCGGTTGATGGTGGTGAGGTAGGGCCCGAACCAGCGCACCACGCGCTCGACGACTCCCGAACGCGCTACCGCCGCGCTCACCACAAGCGCGCTTCCGACGATGATGACAATATCGTCGCTGAAGCCTTTGAAGGCCTCGCTAGGCTTGACGATCCCGACGGCGACCGAGACCAGCAAGGCAAGCACGGCGACAAGATCGTAGCGCCATCGCCCCCACGCGAAGAGAGCCATCATGGCGACCACGATGGTGAAGGCGAGCCCTTGGTCGAGCGTCATCGCAGGCGCTCGGGCGGGCGCAAGGGTTTGGACGGCAGCAAGAACTCGGGATCTCCAGTGGGCCTTGGCGCGGCAAAGAAATTGCCGGATGCCGGGTGCGGTTCCCGCCCAAGTCAACTCTTTGGAGCGAGCCGGTTGTAAACAAGACGAACAAGACGACAAATGTCGCGGTAAGGCCCCAGCCCAAGGGGACGACGTGAACGGGTTCCCTCCATTCAATGCGGGTCATAGCGCCGCCGGAAGTGGCCTTCTGCTGCGAGAGGTCGCAGGCTGTCCCGCCTCGAGTGGATTACACTGCCGGAGCGGCCAGCTTCGATTCGCCCTAAGCGGTGCCGCCAGTTCAATTGGGGGGAAATATGCGCAATCGATCTTGTCTCGTCGTCGCGGCCGTCGCCACGGCGCTTCTTGCCATTTCGCTTACCGGCGCCTATGCCGGCGATGACGATGCCGGCTACAACACGAGCGACACCGACTCGGTGACGATCGGCTCGGACCCGAATACCGGGGGTGCGACGCAAGAAGACTCCGATGCGATGCAGGCGATCCAGCAAGGGATGCAGGATCTCAAGGACAGCCACGAAGCGGCGCCCGATGACTCTTCGCCCGACGATTCAAGCGAGGCCGACGACTCCTCCGGGCACTAGCGGCTCACGGTAAGGGGTAAGCGACGCGGCCGTCTCGGCAACAGGACCCGCACCACTTCGGAAGCTAGCTCCCGAAGGCGCCGTGGCAGTGCTTGTATTTCTTGCCCGAGCCGCATGGGCAGAGCGCGTTCCGCTGGACCTTGCCCCAGGTCGATGGGTCGGCCGGGTTGACCGCAGCTGAACTCGCGCCCGCAGTCTTGCGCGCGCGCTGCGGCTTGGCTGCGCCCCGGCCGTTGCCGCCGGCATTGGCGGTTTCGAGGGCGAACTCGTCCTCGCCTGTCGTGGCATCGACGTGATGCGCCTCCATCGGCGGAAGCTCGGTCGGCTCGAGCGGCGGCGCCACCTCGGGGGTGGCGAGTTCGACATGCATGAGCTGTCCGGTGACCGCCTCGCGCAAGCGCGCCAGCATGTGCTCGAACAGGGTGAAGCTCTCGTTCTTGTACTCGTTGAGCGGATCGCGCTGGCCGTAGCCGCGAAGCCCGATCACCTGGCGGAGATGCTCGAGGGTGACGAGGTGCTCGCGCCAGAGCCCGTCGAGCGTCTGCAGCAGGATGGCGCGCTCGATCTGGCGCATGACCTGCGGGCCGAAATCGGCGGCCTTCTTGGCGAAGCGCTCGTCGGCGGCCTTGACCAGCCGCTCGTGGATCTCGACCTCGCCGATGCCTTCCTCGGCGGCCCAGTCCTCGAGCGGAAGGTCGAGCGCGAAGATGTCGTGCATCGCCTGCTTCAAGGTCGCGATGTCCCACTGCTCGACATAGGACTTCTCCGGGATCGAGGCGGCGACGAGATCGTCGATCACCTGATGGCGCATCTCGGTGATGGTCTCGGACAGATCCGCGTCGCTCAAGAGCTCGCGGCGCTGCTCGAAGATCGCCTTGCGCTGATCGTTCATCACGTTGTCGTATTTGAGCAGGTTCTTGCGGATGTCGAAGTTGCGCGCCTCGACCTTGGCTTGCGCCTTCTCGAGCGCCTTGTTGATCCAGGGATGGACGATGGCCTCGTCCTCCTTCAAGCCGAGCGCCTGCAACATGCCGTCCATGCGCTGCGAGCCGAAAATGCGCATGAGGTCGTCCTCGAGCGAGAGGAAGAAGCGCGACCGGCCGGGGTCGCCCTGGCGCCCAGAGCGGCCTCTGAGCTGATTGTCGATGCGCCGGCTCTCGTGCCGCTCGGTACCGACGACGTAGAGCCCGCCGGCATCGAGCGCCTTCCTCTTCTTCTCGGCGACGTCGGCCATGATTTCCCTGCGCTTGGCGGCGATCGCCTCGGCGGCCGGCTCGTTGCCGTTCTCCTTCTCGGCCGCGAGCCAGTCCTCGAGCAGCATGTCGGGATTGCCGCCGAGCTGGATGTCGGTGCCGCGGCCGGCCATGTTGGTGGCGATGGTCACCGCACCCGGCACGCCGGCCTGGGCGATGATGTGGGCCTCCTGCTCGTGGTAGCGCGCATTCAGCACCTGGTGCGGCACCTTCTCCTTCTTGAGCAGCTCGGAAAGGATCTCGGATTTCTCGATCGACACGGTGCCGACCAGCATCGGCTGGCCGCGCTTTTGCGCATCCTTGATCAGGGCAATGATCGCCCGGTATTTCTCCTGCGCGGTCCGATAGACCTCGTCGTCCTCGTCCTCGCGGATCATGTCCATGTTGGTCGGCACCTCGATCACGTCGAGGCCGTAAATGTCCATGAACTCGTCGGCCTCGGTGGCGGCCGTGCCGGTCATGCCGGCGAGCTTCTGGTAGAGGCGGAAGTAATTCTGGAAGGTGATGGTGGCGAGCGTCTGGTTCTCGGGCTGGACCGCCACATGCTCCTTGGCCTCGAGCGCCTGATGCAGGCCCTCTGAATAGCGGCGTCCCTGCATCATGCGGCCGGTGAACTCGTCGATGATGATCACCTCGCCGTTCTTGACGATGTAGTCGCGGTCGCGCTGGAACAGGGTGTGGGCGCGCAGCGCCTGCTGCACGTGATGGACGACGGTCACGTTCTCGATGTCGTAAAGCGAGTCGCCCTTGAGCATGCCGGCGGCGGCGAGCAGGCGTTCGATCTTCTCGTTGCCCTGCTCGGTCAGGGTGACGATGCGCGTCTTCTCGTCGAGCTCGTAGTCGCCCTTCTCGAGCTTGGGGATGAAGGTATCGATGGTGTTGTAGAGTTCGGAGCGGTCGTCGAGCGGACCCGAGATGATGAGCGGCGTGCGCGCCTCGTCGATCAGAATCGAGTCGACCTCGTCGACGATGGCGAATGGGTGCCCCCGCTGCACCATCTCGGAGGCCGCGTACTTCATATTGTCGCGGAGATAATCGAAGCCGTACTCGTTGTTGGTGCCGTAGGTGACGTCGCAGCCATAGGCCTCGCGCCGCTGCTGGTCGTTCAGCTCATGCAGGATGCAGCCGACGCTGAGCCCCAGGAATTTATAGATCGCGCCCATCCAGGCGGCGTCGCGCTTGGCGAGATAGTCGTTGACGGTGACGACGTGGACGCCCTTGCCGGCGAGCGCGTTGAGATAGACGGGAAGGGTGGCGACGAGGGTCTTGCCTTCACCCGTCTTCATCTCGGCGATCTTGCCTTCATGCAGCACCATGCCGCCGATGAGCTGCACGTCGAAATGACGCTGACCGAGCGTGCGCTTGGCCGCCTCGCGAACCGTGGCAAAGGCTTCGGGGAGGAGGTCGTCGAGTTCGGCGCCGTCGGCCAGGCGCTTGCGGAAGGTCTCGGTGCGGCCGCGCAGCTCCTCGTCGGTGAGCTTAGCGGTCTCGGGCTCGAGCGCATTGATCTTGGCTACGGTCGGCCAATACTTCTTCAGTTTCCGGTCGTTGGCCGAACCGAAGACCTTGCTCGCAATGGCGCCCAGAGACAGCATCGATCAGGACCTCTCGAGATTGTGGGGAAGCTCCCAAGCCGTCCCCATCAACCCTAGGGAAAACGTCAAAAAAATGCCGGGAAGCGAAGTCGGTTGAGACATAAGAGGGGCGTCCATCCTTGTCAACGCGACCGCTGGCGGCCGCGCGACGTTCCGCACTTCGATTCACTGTCGCGAGATATCCCTGCCGTGCACGGCCGGAAGATGCAATAAATTCAGCCCTGGCGAAGTGCGGCAAGCTTTCGGCCCCGCCATCGACCGTGGGGAGCGCATGACTCGGTATTCGAGGGCTGTCTCATCGGGGCTTCTGGCCATCTGCCTCGCGGTCCTCCTCAGGCCCGCGGCTTGCCAAGCCGATGAGACCGACCAGATCGCCATTTCATATGTCGAGCCGGAGAGCGAGGAACTGAGGCCGGCCTATCTCGAGATCAGAAATCGCGAGGTTCTGGAGCAGCTCAGGACGTTTCTTTCGCCGCTCAGGCTACCGCGCCGGCTCTCCCTGCAGGCTAAGCAATGCGGCAGCGACAGCAAAGACTACCAGCCGGGCGGACCAGTGATCATTTGCTACGAGGAGGTAAGGCGGATCGCAGAGGTCCTGCCGGTGGAAAACGAGATCCTACTCGGGCCCGGCGCGACCACCGGAGAAAACCGGGGCCGCTTGCGCAAGGATGATCTGATCGTCGCTCCCATCGTCATGATCACGCTGCAGAAGGCGGCGCTTGCGATCTTCGACATCCTCGACGTGCCGGTGTGGGGGAACGCCGAGGAGGCCGCGAACCGGCTTGCAGGCTATCTCATGACGCAATTCGGCGATCAGGTGGCGTGGAAGGCCTTGATGGGCTCCGCGTGGTATCTGGCGCAGACCACGTCGAGCGGCGTGGGGACCGACTTCTACTACGTGCGCGATCCCGAAGCGCACCAGTTCTACGGCATCCTGTGCATGGCCTATGCGAGCGACCCGAAGAGCTTCGGCTTTCTCGTCAGAAACCTGGATATTCCGGGCACCCGCGTCGAGAAGTGCACGGAGGACTTCGTGCGGGTGCAGCAGGCCTTCGACGCCACGATCCTCCCCCATGTCGATCAGCTGTTGTTGCAGAAGGTGCGGGCGATGCCGTGGCTTCCCGACATCAAGCGCAAGTGACCGAAATGATCGGCAACCGCGGGCGCCAGATGCGAGGGACGACTCGCCAGAAAGGAAGAACGCCCGTCGTGCCCGCGCTCGGGGCCGCGCTCGCGCTTGCCGTTTCGGTCCTTCTCACCGGCCCGGCTTCGGCGGAGGAGTTTCGGCCGAACCGGGTCATAGTGGACTATATCGAGCCGCGGTCCGAGAGCCTGCAAGGCGTTTACGAGCGCATGAAGAAGAGCCGCGTGCTGGAGGAATTCGCGCAATTCCTTGCACCCGTACGATTGCCGACAACGCTCAGAATCTGGGGCGCCGAGTGCTACGCTTATGCCGACTGGCTGGCCTATTACTCGCCGGAGGAGCACGCCATCCACTTTTGCTACGAGTACGTGGACCGTCTGGAGAAGACCGGGGCCGCCGGCATGACCGAGGAAGGATTCGAGCCGGCCCAGGTGTTGATGGGCGCGATGGTCGGCATGCTGCTCCATGAAACCGGTCACGCCCTCATCGATCTGCTCAAGGTGCCGGTATTCGGGCGCGACGAGGATGCCGCCGATCAGATCGCCGAGTTCATTGCTCTGCAGTTCGACGAAGACCTTGCCGAAACCATCACCAAGGGATCGAGCTGGTTCTGGCTCACCGACGCCCGGACCATGCTGTACCTCAACGACTATGCCGACGTGCACTCGACCTCGATGGAGCGGTTCGTGACCTATCTATGCCTGGCCTACGGGGACGACCCCGACCGCTTCAAGGACCTTGCCGAGCAGTTCCTGAAGGCGCGCGCACCGCATTGCAAAGACGAATATCGGCAGGTCGAGAAGGCGTTCGCGAAGACCATCCTGCCCTACGTCGATCCGTCCGTGCTTGAGGAGGTGCGCGCAAGGCGCTGGTTTGCGCCAAGCATGTATGAAGCGGCGCCCCCGCCTTAGTCTGGGACGCCTATGAAACTCGCTAAGCCGGCTGCTTGGCCGAGGCCTTGGTCTTGCCGATGGCGTCGAGCTCCTTCTGCAAGGCGAGCTTGCTCAGCTTGTCGAACGGCAGGCTCACGAAGATGCCGATGCGCTGATTGAGCATGCGCATGGTGTCGGCAAAGGCGAGCATGCGTTCGGCATCTGATCCTTGCGCCTTGGCCGGGTCGGGCAGGCCCCAATGCGCGGTCATCGGCTGGCCAGGCCAGATCGGGCAGATCTCGTCGGCGGCGTCGTCGCAGACGGTGAACACGAAGTCGAGCTTCGGCGCATCGGGTGCGGCGAACTCGTCCCACGATTTCGAGCGAAGATGCGAAACGTCGTAATTCGACTTGCGCAGGAGCGTGATCGCCAGAGGATTGACCTTGCCGGTCGGGTGGCTCCCGGCGCTGAAGGCGCGGAATTTGCCCATGCCCAGCCGGTTCAAGATGCATTCGGCCATGACCGAGCGCGCCGAATTTCCTGTGCACAGGAAGAGCACGTTGAGCGGCTCTCTTTCGCTGACGACCTTCATTGCGACATCTCCTTACGTGCAGCACTCACTCGCGGCTTCCGAGGGGCAACAGCCGGCGAGCGCGGTTTCGATCAATTGGTCGCAAACGCTCCGTTCGGCGCGGCAGCAATCCTCGACCAGGAAGGAGAGCAGCGCGCGTGTGCCTGCGACGTCCATGGCGTAGATGACGGAGCGGCCCGCTTTGCGGGAGGCGACCAGCCCCGCCCGGGAGAGGATTGCAAGGTGGGTGGAGAGTGTGTTGGGAGGCACCGCAACCGCGCGGGCGATGTCGCCCGCCGCCATGCCTGCCGGACCCTGACGGACGAGCAGGCGGAAGACGCTGAGGCGGCTCTCTTGGGCGAGAGCGGCCAAGGCTTCGATGGCCTGAGATACTTCCATAGTTCCAGAATTATCGAAGTATATGCTCTCCGTCAATCGCCTGCATCGCCGCTCGGCGGTCGGGCGTTACTCCACTTGGCAATCCCGGGGGCCGGGTCTAAAACGCCGCCCGGGGAAGTGAACCCAACCCGCTCGCGGACTTAAAAGACTTTGGGGCAGGACCGGCGAGCCAGATAGAGGAATCATCTCGTGAAAACGTGGTCAGCCTTGCTGCTCGCCGCAGCCTTGATCGGTCTCGTGCCTGTGTCGGCAAGGGCCGACGACGCCGTGGTCGCGCGTGTCAATGGTGTGGATATCAAGCAGTCGGATCTCGATTTCGCCGCTTCAGAGGTGGGACCGCGCCTCGCCAACTATTCGCCCGAGGACCGCAGGAAGGTGCTCCTGCAATACGTCATCGAGAACGAGCTGATGGCGGAAGCCGGCCAGAAAGACGGCCTCGACAAGCAGGCGACCTTCCCCGCCAGGGTCAAGTATCACGACCGCCGCGCGCTGCGCGACGCCTTCTTCGACGTGAGCATTGTCGGCGCCGTGTCGGACGACAACGCCAAGAAGATCTACGACGAGAAGATCGCCACCATGAAGCCGCAGCAGGAGATCCATGCGCGGCATATCCTCGTGGCGACGGAGGAAGAAGCGAAGAAGGTGAAGGAGCGCCTCAAGAACGGCGAGGACTTCGCAACGGTCGCCAAGGAGGTGTCGAAGGATACCGGCGCCGAAGGCGGCGATCTCGGCTTCTTCACTCGCGGGCAGATGCTGAAGCCGTTCGAGGACGCGGCCTTCGCGCTCGACGTCGGCCAAATCTCCGATCCGGTGCAGACGCAATTCGGCTGGCACATCATCAAGGTGGAGGAAAAGCGCGACCAGCCGCTACCCACCTTCGACCAGGTCAAGGACGCCATCGTCGCCCAACTCGTGCAGCAAAAGGCGCAAGAAGTGGTCACGGGATTGCGCGACACGGCCAAGATCGAGGTGGTCGATCCCGCACTCAAGAAGGCGATGGACAACGACGCCGCCCAAAGCGCGCTGCCCGGCGCCGGCGAGGAGCAGCCGGGGGATGGCGGCGGCCAGCAATAGCTGAGAGCTCGAGAGCGTAGAGGGGCGCTTTGGGCAAGATCTCGCCGTTTGCACCGAAACATTTGCCGCATCTGCCGCCGATCGAGGGCGTGCGGATGGCGACGGCCGCGGCCGGCATTCGCTATCCCGGCCGCGTCGATCTCCTGTTCGCGCTGTTCGATCCTGGAACCAGCGTGGCCGGCGCGCTCACCACGTCGAAGACCGCATCGGCTCCGGTCGATTGGTGCCGCGAGCGGCTCGCGCACGGCATGGCGCGGGCGCTCGTGGTCAACTCCGGCAACGCCAACGCCTTCACCGGCAGGCGCGGCCGCGAGGCGGTGAAGCTCACCGCCGAAGCCGCCGCGGCCGCTGCGAACTGCCTCGAAGCCGACGTCTATGTCGCCTCGACGGGAGTGATCGGCGAGCCGCTCGATGCGAGCAAGATCGCGGCCAAACTCGGCGACCTCGCCGACCAGGCCAAACCCGACGCCTACGAGGCGGCCGCGCGCGCCATCATGACCACCGACACCTTCCCCAAGCTGGCTACGCGCAAGGCCGAGATCGACGGCGTCGAGGTCACCATCAACGGCATCGCCAAGGGCGCCGGCATGATTGCGCCGGACATGGCGACGATGCTCGCCTTCCTGTTCACCGACGCGGCGATCGAGCCTGGGGCGCTGCGCGATTGTCTGCACCCTGCGCTCGACGAAAGCTTTAACGCCATCACCATCGACGGCGACACTTCGACTAGCGACACGCTGCTCGTGTTCGCCACGGGGCGCGCGATTGCCCGCGGCGCGCCGCACATCGCCTATGGCGAGGACCCGCGGCTCGCCGCATTTCGCATCGCCGTCGCGCAGGTGATGCACGATCTTGCGCTTCAGGTGGTCAAGGACGGGGAGGGACTCACCAAGTTCGTCACTGTCAGGGTCACCGGAGCGGAGAGCAAAGAGGCGGCGCGGACCATAGCCAAGTCGATCGCCAATTCGCCGCTGGTGAAGACCGCGATCGCCGGCGAGGACCCGAACTGGGGACGGATCGTTGCCGCGGTCGGCAAGGCGGGAGAGCGGGCCGAGCGCGACCTGCTCGCCATCCGGCTCGGCGAGATTCTCGTCGCCAAGGACGGCGAGGTCGCTCCCGGCTACAGCGAGGCGCAAGGGGCGGCCTATATGAAAGGCAGCGAGATCGCCATCACCGTCGATGTCGGCGTCGGCAGCGGCGCGGCCACGGTTTGGACCTGCGATCTGACCAAAGAGTATATCGCCATTAACGCTGACTACCGGTCCTGACGGGTATCCCGACCAACATTTGTTAATCGCGGAGTGCGAGTGTGGGCGAGCGTCGGAAGGGCTCGATGGTGATCGTCGCGGCCTGCGTGCTGCTGAACGAAGCACGGGAGCTTCTGATTGCGAAGCGCCCGCCGGGGCGGCCTCTCGCAGGGCTTTGGGAGTTTCCCGGGGGCAAGGTCGAGCAGGGAGAGGAGCCCGAGGAAGCCTTGATTCGGGAACTCAAGGAAGAGTTGGGTATCGAGATCGCCAAGGCTGATCTCGAGCCGTTGACGTTCGCAAGCCACGCTTATCCCGATTTCCACCTGCTCATGCCGCTCTATCGCTGCTCGCGCTGGCGCGGGACGCTGGTCGCGCTCGAGGGCCAGGAGCTGCGCTGGGTGAGGCCCGAAGAGCTTGCCGGCGTGGAGATGCCGCCGGCGGACGAGCCGCTCAAGACGGCATTGCGCCAATGGCTATGACTTTGGAAAAGACCACGACCCGGACCGCGACGCAGGCGTTTCTTCGCCGCATCGGCGAAAATGCGCAGCGCTTTGCCTGCGACCGTACAGCCTCGAACGCGATCGAATATGCGCTCCTGACGTTCATCGCCGCCGCCATCATCCTTGCGGTGAGCCAGCTCGGCGACGCAGTCTCCGCCCTCTACGTGCAAGTGCAGAACGCGGTGAGCTCGTTCTAGCGGTCTTTGCGCTTGGGCGAGGATGGGAAGGCGGCCTTATCCCCCGCGGAATGTTCCCTCGTGTGCAGAGCGTCCGCGAGTCGCGCTGCGGCGCTGCCGGGCTTAAGCGGTTTCTGCTGGCTCGGGTCGGGCGCCCATCCCGAAAGATAAACGATCTCGAACGTGGCGCTCACGCCGCCCTCTTTCGTCGCATGGCGTTCGCGATAGATTGACTCGGCGCGGCCCAGCGTGCTGCGCGAGAGCGGAGTCTTGCTCCGCTCGGCGAGCACGTTGCCGCCGCCGAGCACGCGAATCTCACGCATCAGCTCGCGCGGAGACGGATAGGGCAGCGTCAGCACCTCGGCGTCGGCGACGGGCAGAGCAAAGCCCGCCCGCTGCAAGAGGGCACCGTAATCCCGTACGTCGCCGAACGGCGAGACGCGCGGACTTGCGCCGCCTTCCATTTCGGCCTCCGCCTCGATCAGCGACTGGCGAAGCTCGCTCAAGGAGCGCGCGCCGAGAACGCCCGCCATGAAGAGCCCGTCTGGGCAGAGCGCGCGCCTGATCTGGATCAGTGCGCCGGGGAGATCATTCACGCGGTGCAGCGCAAGACCCGAGACGATCAGGTTGAGGCTTGCCTCCTTGAGCGGCAGCACGTCCTCGTCGCAGACGAGCGCCGGGCGCGGACAAAGCGCCGCAAGCTCGAAGGCGCTCTCGGCATAGATCATGGCGCCGACCGAGGGCAGCTCGGCCACTTTCCGTCCGAGCAGGCCGCGATAGGCGCCAAGGTCGAGCGCGCACGGAAAGGAGCGCAGCATGAGCGAGATGCGCTCGGTAATCTCGCGCGCGACATGGGCGAGCAGGGATTCGTGCGCGCCGATTTCGGGTGCGAAGCGATCGCGCCGGGCGCGCAGGAGCTTGCGGTCGAACAGGAGATGCGGCTTGTTCATGGGCGCTCTCGCAGGCGGACGCCGCTTGCTCTTCTCTTCCCGCTTGTGGGGGAGGGATAGGGCGGGGGGTCCGAAACGAAGACTCGCGGCATACCCCCCTCCGCTCGCGCGAACATGCGCGAGCGTCCCCCACAAGGGGGGAGCGGGGTGCAAGAGACGGCTTTCTCCATGACGACGCCGTCGGGCGTCTTTTGATAAGATGACCGCGGTGGTCGTCGATACAAGTTAATGAGGGAAGGGGACATGGCCGCCGGAGTGCGAGAGCTTGCACCAACCTCCTCTGGTCGCCCATCGCTCGGCTCGCTGTTAGGGCCGCTTGCCGACCTCTTCTTGCCGCCGGTCTGCATCGTCTGCCGCACACGAGTCGGCGAGCGCGGGCTCATCTGCGGCGTCTGCTTCGCCAAAATCGATTTCATCACTCAACCTCTGTGCGACCGGCTCGGCGTGCCGCTCCCTTACGACGCGGGCGAGGGGAGGCAGCTTTCGGCCGCCGCGATCGCCAAGCCTCCAGTCTACGACCGGGCGCGAGCCGTGGCGCGCTATTCCTCGACCATGCGCGAGATGATCCAGAGCTTCAAATATCACGATCGGCACGAGGGCGTGCCCCTGTTCGGCCGTTGGCTTGCCAATGCGGGGAGGGAACTGCTGGCAGACGCTAATCTCATCGAGCCGGTGCCGCTTTACACATGGCGGCTGTGGTCGCGGCGCTTCAACCAGTCGGCCATGCTCGCCCACGCAGTCGGGCGGCTCGCAGCCGTGCCCGTCGATTGCTCGGCGCTTCAGCGCGTGCGGCGCACAGTAAGCCAGGTCGGGCTTTCGCCCGACCAGCGGCGCCGCAACGTGGCGGGCGCCTTCAAGGTGGCTAAGGACCGCAGGAACGCGGTCAGGGACAAGAAGATCGTCGTGATCGACGATGTGATCACCACGGGGGCCACGGCCGAGGCCTGCGCGCGGGCGTTGCGGCGGGCAGGGGCCGCGCGCGTGGATATTCTCGCGCTTGCCAGGGTAGTCGAGCCTGCGGCAAATACCCTTGCGTAGGGCGCGCCTTATGCCCAGTTATCAGTCGAAGGAGTTTTTTCGAGACCACGTTTCATGCCGAAAGTCCTCATCTACAGCTCACAATTTTGCGGGTATTGCCGGGCGGCGAAGAATTTGCTCAGAGCCAAGGGTCTCGACTACGTGGAGATCGACGTCGGCCTCGATCCGGCCAGGCGCCACGAGATGGTCGAGCGCGCCGGCGGTCTCCGCACGGTGCCGCAGATCTTCATCCACGGGCGCCATGTCGGCGGCTACGACGAGCTTGCCGCGCTCGAGCGCGAGGGCAAGCTCAACGATTGGCTCGCCGACGCGCTCAAGACCTATGCGGCGGGTGCGAGCGGATCGGAGGCTTTCGCCGGCGCCGATGAGAGATGATCGGAGTCACAAAGTTTCGTGCGGGACTCGTGCAGCTTCGCTCGGGGCGACGGGTCGTCGAGAATCTCGCTAAGGCCGAGAGCCTGATCAGGCGCGCCGCCGAGGGCGGCGCCATCTACGTGCAGACGCCGGAGAACACCGGGCTCATGGAGCTCAAGCCGGAACTCGTGCTCGCGGCGGCCGAGACCGAGGAGAGGAGCGCCCCGCTCGCTCACTTCCGCGCGCTCGCGGGCGAACTCGGCATCGTCCTCCATATCGGCTCGCTTGCCATCAAGCTCGATCAGGAGCGCGTCGCCAATCGCTCCTACCTGATCGGTCCAGAAGGGACGATCGTCGCGCGCTACGACAAGCTGCATATGTTCGACGTCGATCTCCCGGGCGGTGAGAGCTACCGTGAGTCGCAATATTTCCGTCCCGGCAGCAAGGCCGTAGTCGCCGATCTGCCCTTCGGCCGGCTCGGCTTCAGCATCTGCTACGATCTCCGCTTCCCGGCACTTTATCGCGCGCTCGCTGCCGCAGGCGCGGAACTGATCGCCGTTCCCTCGGCCTTCACCAGGCAGACGGGGGAGGCGCATTGGCGCGTGCTGGTGCGGGCGCGGGCGATCGAGACCGGCGCCTTCGTGCTCGCCGCGACGCAAGGCGGGCTGCACGAGAACGGCCGCGCCACCTATGGCCACAGCATCGTCGTGTCACCCTGGGGCGAGGTGCTGGCGGAAGGCGGCGAGGAGCCGGGCGTCGTGTTCGCCGATATCGACCTTGCCGCGTCGCAGGAGGCGCGTGCCCGCATCCCCGCGCTCAAGCACGGGCGGAGCTTCGAGGTCGAGGTCGCATCAGCGCAGCCGAGTGAAGTCAAAGAAGCATCATGATCCGCTACGCTCTCACTTGCGGCAGGGGTCACGACTTCGAGGCTTGGTTCTCCTCGAGCAGCGACTACGACATTCAAGTCGAGGCGCATGCCGTCACCTGCCCGAGTTGCGGCAGCGTCGACGTCAAGAAGGCGCCGATGGCGCCCGCGGTGAAGCGCCGGCGGACCGGAGCGGAGGAGCCGGCCGCGACGCGCCGGCAGACCTATGCGTTCCTCAAGAACTTGCGCGCGCATCTCAAGGAAAACGCCGAGCATGTCGGGCCGGCCTTCCCCGAGGAGGCGCGCAAGATGCATTACGGCGAGACCGAGCCGAGGAGCATCTACGGAGAGGCCACGCGCGAAGAGGCGGAGGCGCTTCTTGAGGAGGGGATTCCCGCCGTGCCGCTGCCGCTCCTGCCCGAGGACCACAATTGACTTGGCGAAATCCGGCAACTTCGTAGCCTGAAGGGGGCGCCCTTGCGCGCAGTAACCTCTTATTGGGAGGCTTCGGGTAAAAAACTTATTCGTCAGTCGCCCTGGTAAAGTCCCGAACGATCCCTAATATTGTCATCTGCCGGGCGTTGGTTTCTGCGCAACCAGGGTCAAAGCATGGCTTCCTCAACTCTCCTCCGACATGTGAACCTCCCCTTCGGCCTTCTCGCCGTCCCGTTTGTCGTCCTTGCGCTCGCGGGACCAGCAGGCGCGGAGACCAAGAGCCAGCCCGCGGCGACCGCCGGTACGCCTAGCACCCAAAGCGGCGCTCCTTCGGCTCAGAAGCTGAAGTTGGACACCGATACCGCGCAGCCAGGTCCAAGCCAGGGTGCGGCCCCGTCCGGCTCGAGTCAGGGCACAGCCCAGTCCGGGGCGGGCCAAGGCGCTGCTCAGTCCGGCCCGGGCGCTGCTCAGTCCGGCCAGGGCGCTGCTCAGTCCGGGAACGGCCAGAGCGCGGCGCAGCCCGGCGCCAATGGGGCGCAGGCCGGAACCAAGTCTGCCGAGGACAAGAAGGCGAGTCAGCCGGCTGAGGAAGGCGCGGAGCCGCTGTCCGACAATCCCAAGCAGATCGTCGTCAATATCGACAAATCGACCCAGGAGATGACCGTCTTCATCGACGGTGTCGAAACCTACAATTGGAAGGTTTCGACCGGCAGGCCGGGATTTGCGACGCCGTCTGGCACCTACACCGCCACGTCCATGAACAAGATCTGGTACAGCAAGGAGTGGGACAACGCCCCCATGCCGCATGCCGTCTTTTTCATGAAGGACGGGCACGCCATTCACGGCACCACCGAAGTGAAGAATCTCGGCAAGCCTGCCTCGCACGGCTGCGTACGGCTCGCGCCCGAGAACGCGGCGATCCTCTACGATCTCGTCAAGGAGAACGGCCTCAAGAACACCCAGGTCGTTCTGAACGGCGAGACCCCCGGCGGCGACTACCAGGGCGGCATCGCCTCGGCCCGGCCGCAATACCAGTATCCGCAGTATCCATACGGTTATGGCCGGCCTGTTCCGCCGCCGTGGTTCTACCCGAACCAGGAGGCGCAGGTTCAGCCCGACCAGCAGCCCCGGCCGCGCCGCCGTGGCCTGTTCCGCTGGTTCCAGCAGAACCAGGGCTATTACGTCGCGCCGCCCCGCTACTACCAGCGCGGCTACGGCTACTGACGGGCCTTATCTAGCGAATTGCGTTACGACCTGACTGCGGCGGCAAAGTAGTTCACGTCGGTGTCGCGCGACAGGCTGAACTCGTCTGACAGCGGGTTATAGACGAGGCCGGTGGTGTCGATCGGCGTGAGGCCGCCGGCGCGAAGGGCCGCGCGAAGCTCCTCGGGCGTCACGAAACGCTGCCATTGGTGGGTCCCGGCCGGCACCCAACGCAGGATGAGCTCGGCCGCGATGATCATGAAGGCATAGGCCTTATAGGTGCGGTTCAGGGTCGAAAGCAGCATGATCCCGCCCGGCTTCACGAGCGGGGTGACGGCCTTGATGAAGGCCGGAACATCCGGCACGTGCTCGACCACCTCGAGCAGCAGCACGGCGTCATAGGCGGCGCCGGTCGCGGCGATCTCCTCGGCGGTCGCCACGCGATAGTCGATCCCGCTGATCCCCATGCCCGAGGCATGGGCCTTGGCGGCCGCGATGTTCTCGGGCCCGGGATCGATGCCGGTAACCGCTGCCCCGAGCCGCGCCAAGGGCTCCGCGACAAGCCCGCCGCCGCAGCCGATGTCGAGGATTGATAGCCCTTTGAGACATTGCGCCTCCCGCTTGTCGCGCCCGAAGCGCTGGCAGAGTTGGTCGCGAATATAAGTCAGGCGCTCGCGGGTGATGCGGTGGAGCGGCTTGAAGGGGCCGTTCGCGTCCCACCAGCGCGCCGCATCCTTGGCGAATCTCTCGACTTCCGCGCGGTCGAGCGTGGCTGAATTTTGGGCTTCTGCCATGGCCGCATTGGCCGCCGCAGCCGAGCCCCTGTCAAGGCAAGGGGCGAAACCATTGCGGGCGGACGCCTCAATCAGTATGAAAGACGCGCTTTTCCGGCCGGCCCTGTCAGAGGGCCGGCCCTTCTGTTGGTGGAGGGGGCCGCATGGCCCTGCTGGTGCTCAAATTCGGCGGGACGTCGGTTGCCGACATCGACCGCATCAGGAACGTCGCGGCGCATGTGAAGCGCGAGGTCGACGCCGGCCACGCCGTTGCCGTGGTGGTGTCGGCGATGGCCGGGCACACCAATCAGCTCGTGGCCCTTGTCGAGCAGGCCTGGGGCTACAAGGAGCGCAAGAATAACGGCCAAGACCCCGAAGGCCAGTCGGCCCATTATGACGAGCGCGAATATGACGCCGTCGTTTCATCGGGCGAGCAGGTGACCTCTGGCCTGCTTGCGCTCGTGCTGCAATCGCTGGGCTTGAAGGCGCGGTCCTGGCAGGGCTGGCAGATCCCGCTCCATACCGATTCGGCCCACCGCAAGGCGCGCATCACCGGCCTCGACGTCGCCGAGCTCAAGGAGCGCATGAAGGGCGGGGAGGTCGCCGTGGTGGCGGGTTTCCAGGGCATTGCGCCCGGCAACCGCATCTCGACGCTCGGCCGCGGCGGCTCGGATACGAGCGCGGTGGCGCTCGCCGCGGCGCTTTCGGCCGACCGGTGCGATATCTATACCGACGTCGACGGGGTCTACACCACCGACCCGCGCATCGTGCCCAAGGCGCACCGGCTTGACCGCATCTCCTACGAGGAGATGCTGGAAATGGCCTCACAAGGGGCCAAAGTGCTACAGACCCGGTCGGTCGAGCTTGCCATGCAGAGGGGCGTCCGCGTGCTCGTGCGCTCGAGCTTCGATCCGCCGGACCTCCGCGGCCGGAGCACGGATGACGCGCTTTCGCTTGGAACACTCGTTTGCCATGAGGATGAGATCGTGGAGCAAAACGTCGTCAGTGGAATTGCCTACGCCAGGGACGAGGCCAAGGTGACGCTGCTCAAGATCGCCGACAAGCCGGGCGTGGCGGCGCAGGTCTTCGGGCCGCTCGCCGCCGCCAATATCAATGTCGACATGATCGTGCAGAACGTTTCCGAGGACGGCAAATATACCGACTTGACCTTCACGGTGCAGGCGGCCGACCTCGACCGCACCCTCGAAGTCCTGCGCAAAGCCAAGGACAAGATCGGTTATTTCGACTTGCGCGGTTCGACCGACATCGCCAAGGTGTCGGCGATAGGCGTCGGGATGCGGAGCCACGCCGGCGTGGCAGCGCAGATGTTCAGCGCACTGGCCGAAAAAGGCATCAATATCGAGGCGATCTCGACCTCCGAGATCAAGATCAGCGTATTGATCGATGCGGCCTACGCCGAACTTGCGGTGCGGACGCTACACTCCCTATTCGGATTGGACAGCCGCTAGCGACGTGCGGCAAACCTGACGGCCCTTTCGACGCCCATCTGGCCGCTTTTGCCGGCGGGCGAGGACTTATGGCTATGCCTACTTCATCTGTTGGCGCCCCGAGGCAATTGCTCCGACGTCTGCGCGAGGTGATGGCGCAACGCGAGAGCGCGCAGGCCCGGCTCGACAAGGTGGTGGTGCTGATCGCCTCGAACATGGTGGCCGAGGTGTGCTCGCTCTATCTCTGCCGCCGCGACGGCTCGCTCGAGCTGTTCGCTACCGAGGGCTTGAACCCCGAGGCGGTGCACAACACCCATCTGAAGCCGGGCGAGGGCCTGGTCGGCTTGATCGCCGAGCAGGCCGAACCGATGCAGTTCCCCGATGCTCAGCATCACCCGGCCTTCTCCTACCGGCCGGAGACGGGCGAGGAGATCTACCACTCGTTCTGCGGCGTGCCGATCCTGCGCGGCGGCCATACCATCGGCGTGCTCACGGTGCAGAACCGAACCCAGCGCCACTACAGCGACGAAGAGATCGAGGCGCTCCAGACCACGGCCATGGTCCTCGCCGAGATGATCGCCTCGGGCGGTTTCGGCGTCACCGACGAAGTCAGCGCCGAGCCCCGCCGCGAGCTTGGAGCGAGCTTCACCGGTCTCTCGATCTCCGAAGGCGTGGCGCTCGGCCACGTGGTGCTGCACGAGCCGCGCATCGTCGTCACCCGCCTCATCGCCGAAGACGTCGAGCTCGAGCGCCGGCGTCTGTCGCAAGCGATCGAGGATCTCACCGGATCTATCGACAACATGCTCGAGCGCGGCGATCTCGCGCGTGCCGGCGAGCATCGCGAGGTGCTGGAGGCGTTCCGCATGTTCGCTCACGATCACGGCTGGCGGCGGCGGCTCGACGAGGCGCTGCTTACCGGTCTCACCGCCGAGGCGGCCGTGCAGCGCGTGCGCAACGATACGCGCGCGCGCATGCTGCGCCAGATCGATCCGCACGCGCGCGAGCGCCTGCACGACATCGACGATCTGTCGAACCGCCTGCTCAGGCTCCTGTCGGGCGGCGCGGTGACCGCAGCAGCGAGCAACCTGCCGCAGGACACCATTCTCGTTGCCCGCACCATGGGTCCGGCCGAACTGCTCGACTACGACCGGCAGCGCTTGCGCGGCCTCGTGCTCGAGGAGGGCGGACGGGCGAGCCATGTCGCGATCGTAGCACGCGCGCTCGGCATCGCCGCCATCAGCCAGGTGAAGGGCGTGCTCGAATCGGTCGAGCCCGGGGACGCCGCCATCGTCGATGCCGATGGCGGCGAGCTGCACATCCGGCCCACGCAAGAGGTGGTCTCGGCCTATGCCGACAAGGTGCGCTTCAGGGCGCGGCGCCAGGCGCAATATGCCGCGCTCAGGACCATCCCCGCGCTCACGCTCGACGGCGAGCGCGTCGCGCTCCACATCAACGCCGGACTCCTGTTCGACCTGCCGCATCTCGATCAGTCGGGCGCCGACGGCATCGGCCTGTTCCGCACCGAGCTTCAATTCATGATCTCGGCGACCTTCCCGCGGCTCGAGCAGCAGACGCGGCTCTACAAGGCGATCCTCGACGCCGCCGGGGACCGGCCCGTGGTGTTCCGTTCGCTCGACGTCGGCGGCGACAAGGTACTGCCCTTCTTCCGTGCCGGCGAGGAGGAGAACCCGGCCATCGGCTGGCGGGCCATCCGCATGGCGCTCGACCGGCCGGCATTGTTCCGCACTCAGATCAGGGCGCTGCTCCGGGCCGCGCAAGGGCGGGAGCTGCGCATCATGCTGCCGATGATTTCCGACGTGTCCGAACTTCAGGCGGCGCGCGCGCTCATCGACCGCGAAGTGACCATCCTGAAGCGGCACGGCCGGCCCGAGCCGAAGCGGCTGATGATCGGGGCGATGATCGAGGTGCCGGCGCTGCTCTGGCAGCTCGACC
The DNA here is from genome assembly GCF_035650995.1 of Methyloceanibacter sp. Classification (GTDB taxonomy): domain Bacteria; phylum Pseudomonadota; class Alphaproteobacteria; order Rhizobiales; family Methyloligellaceae; genus Methyloceanibacter. The sequence goes on from NZ_DASRGO010000091.1 coordinate 48,485, forward strand.
GGCTGCTGCCGCTCGCCGATTTCGCCTCGGTGGGATCGAACGACCTCATGCAGTTCCTATTTGCCGCCGACCGCGGGAACATGCGGGTCGCCGAGCGGTTCGATTCACTCAACCCGGCCGCGCTCAAGGCGCTTCGGGTCATCGTCGAGGCGGCCGAGAAGCACGGCGTGCCGCTCACGCTGTGCGGCGAGATGGCGGGGCGCCCGATCGAGGCCATGACGCTCGTCGCCCTCGGTTTTCGGTCGATTTCCATGGCGCCGGCCTCGATCGGCCCGGTGAAAGCCATGATTTTGTCCCTTGATGCCGGGGCCTTGCGCGAAAGATTGAACGAATGGCTCGAAACCAAGACCACGTCCTTGCGCGAGGATCTCAAGCGGTTTGCCGCCGAAAAAGGCGTGCAGATCTGAGACGATGAGAGCCCTTAAATATGAGCGCCGATATGCTAGTCTCGGCTTTACTTGCAAACCCGAAGCCGTTGGGATTGTGTTGACGGAGAAGAGCAGGACATGCGACCGGCCTTGCGCTGCCGACCTTGCCGGGTCACGTGCCGGTGAGCGCTTCGCCCGACTCCGCCGCGCGGCAACGCCTGCTCATTCACGGGATTAACGAGATGCCGGCCGGGTACGACACCGAGGTGGCTGAGCTGTTCCGGGACTTGCGCTCGGCGAGCAGCCTGTCCGAGTCCGATCTTGCCGCGCGGCTCTCGACGCGGGTCGAGGTGGTGCAGGCGCTCGAGCAGGGCGCGCTCTATGCGCTGCCGCCCTGGGCCGAGACCTGCCGGGTGGTCAACGGCTACGGCGCGATGCTCAATCTCGACGTCCGACCGTTGCTCCGCCGCATCTATGCGCAGCTCGAGGCGGGGATCGTCGAGCTTAAACCGAAGCCGATCCCCGAAGTCCCGACCATGGCGCCGTCCGAACCCTTCGATTTCGGCGCCGGATCGAACGGACTCGGTGGAGGCGGGTTCGAGCAGACCAAGTTCGAGCCCAAATACGACGTGAACAACTTCGAGCAGAAGCCATTCGAGTCCGGCACGTCCTCCATGGAAACGCCGGACTGGCCCGACAATCCCTTTGCCAAGGCGAAGCCCGCAGAGCCGCAGGCGCCGCAACAGCAGAAGCAGCCGCAATGGCCGCAAGCTCAACCCCCTCAGCCCGCGCAACAGACCCCGTTCGCGGCCGGTCAGCGTTCGCCGTTGCAGACGAACTGGCCGAACGCCAAGCTGCCGGCGCAAGGACGGCCCGCCCAGCAGCCGCCTCGTCCCAACGGGCCCGCGCAGCCTCAGCCGCAAAAGCCGCAAGCCCCATGGACGGCAAGCGCCGCTCAGCAGCGCCCGCCGGCTTCGCAGCAGCAGCCGCAAGGGCAGCGTCAGGCGCAACCGCAACCTCAGCGTCCTCAGCCTCGCCCGGCCCAAGCCCAGACCCAGCCGCCGCCTCAGAGGCCGCAGCCGCATCCAAAGCCCGTATCGCAGGCCGAGCTTCAGGCCGCCTGGCAGCAGCCATCGACCCAGACCGACACACAGCGGCGCTCACAGCCGGCGCCTCAGCCCGCCCAGCCCGAGGAGGAAAAGCCAAGCCGGAAGCGCGGACTTCTCAAGTGGGGCCTCGTGCTTCTGCTCCTGGCGATCATGGCGGGAGGCGGCTATTTCGTGCTCGCTCATCTCAAGGGCCAGGCGGGATTGCAGTCCTCGACGCCAGCGACTGCCGATCCCGACGATCCGCGGAGCCACAAGGCCGACAAGCTGCAAGGCCCGTCCTAGCGGCGCCTCAGGCTTGAGCCCTTCCCTGCCGCCCGGTTTCCTGCTTCACCTCCACCATGACCACGATTCCCGCCGAGAGACTCGATAGACTCGTCGCACGCTGGCAGACGGTGCAGAGCGCGCTTGCCGCCGGCGCCGACCAGGAGAGCTATGTCCGGCTCTCACGCGAGTTCGCCGAGCTCGATCCGATCGTTGCCACCATCAACGAACTCAAACGCGCCCAGAACGAGCGCGAGGATCTTCAAGCCTTGGTCGACGATCCGGCGTCCGACGCCGAGATGGCCGAGCTTGCCAAAGCTGAGCTCGGCGAGATCGACCCGAGGATCGAGGCGCTCGAACACCAGCTCAAAGTTCAGCTCCTGCCCAAAGACGCCGCCGACGAGAAGAGCGCGATTCTCGAAGTGCGCGCCGGCACCGGCGGCGAGGAGGCAGCGCTGTTCGCGGGCGATCTCTTCCGGATGTATCAGCGCTATGCCGACCGCATGGGCTGGAAGGTCGCCATCCTCTCGGCGAGCGAGTCGGCGACCGGCGGCTACAAGGAGATCATCGCCAACATCACCGGCAAGGGCGTGTTCGCGCGGCTCAAGTTCGAGTCGGGCGTGCATCGCGTGCAGCGCGTGCCGGCGACCGAGGCGCAAGGGCGCATCCATACCTCGGCGGCCACGGTCGCCGTGCTGCCGGAGGCCGAGGAGGTCGACATCAAGATCGACGACAAGGACCTGCGCATCGACGTGTTCCGCGCGAGCGGGCCAGGCGGGCAGTCGGTCAACACCACCGACAGCGCGGTCAGGATCACGCATCTGCCGACAGGGCTCGTGGTCAGCCAGCAGGACGAAAAATCGCAGCACAAGAACAAGGCGAAAGCGATGAAGGTGCTGCGCGCGCGGCTTTACGAACTCGAGCGGTCCAAGCTCGACGCGGAGCGGGCGCAGAATCGCCGCAGCCAGATCGGCACCGGCGACCGCTCCGAGCGCATCCGCACCTACAATTTCCCGCAAGGTCGCGTGACCGACCACCGGATCGGCTTCACCACGCATCAGCTCCCTTACGTGCTCGAAGGGGGGCCCGCGCTCGACGAGATCATCGATGCGCTGATCACCGATTATCAGACGAGCCAGCTCGCCGCCATGCAGGAAGAGGCCCATGTCTGACCGGGGCCGGCGTTTTGTCTCGAGCAATGCTTCGAGCTCCCCGCTCACCCCTTGTGGGGGAGCACGTTCGCGCTTCAGCGCGAATGGAGGGGGGGCGGTGCGCCATTCAACCCCCTCCCCAGGGGGAGGGGAGAACAAGCGGCCGGCGCCTCAAACTCTACGGGAAGCTTTTGTCTCGGCAGCCGATCAATTGCGGGAGGCGGGGATCGAGGCGCCCGAGCTCGACGCGCGGCTTCTTTTGTGTCACGCGGCGGGCTTGGCGCATGAGGACTTCGTCGCCCGCGCGGGCGAAGTTTTGCCGCCGCGGGCCTTCGACCGTCTGCAAGCCCATATCGAGCGGCGGGCCGCTCGCGAGCCGGTCTCGCGCATCACCGGGGTCCGCGAGTTCTACGGGCGGCACTTTCTCATCGAGGGAAGCGTGCTCGACCCGAGGCCCGATACCGAGACGGTGGTCGAGGCCGCGCTCGATCTGATCGAGACGCGGCGAGGGCGGGGGGCGTCCCTTCGTCTCATCGACCTCGGCACGGGCAGCGGGTGCATCCTGCTTACGCTTCTCGCCGAGTTGCCCAACGCGCGCGGGCTCGGCACCGATCTCAGCCGGGACGCGCTTCGCGTCGCCCACGCCAATGCCGAGCGCCTCGGCGTCGCCGATCGCGCAAGCTTCACCGTCTCGGACTGGCTCGACGCCGTGTCCGGCGAATTCGACCTCGTCCTGTCCAACCCGCCTTACATTGCGCGCGGCGAGATTGGCGGGCTTGCTGCGGAGGTCGCCCGCTACGATCCGCACATCGCTCTCGATGGGGGCGGGGACGGGCTTGACGCCTACCGGCGCATCGCGAGCGGCGCGGCCAAGGTCCTGGCGCCCGGTGGGCACATTCTCCTCGAGATCGGCGCCACGCAGGCCGACGCCGTGACGAGCCTCCTTTGCCAGGGCGGCTTTCTCGCCGAGAAAATTAACCACCGCCGGGACCTCGCGGGGCGGCCGCGCGTTATTGTTGCAGAGATGTGACTGAGGTGTGGACCGCCCGCGGGTGGACAAAAAAGGGCTTGGAAATTCCTGATGTTCGGGTTAGGTTCATGCCCAGCAAATGAAGATTTCGGCCAGCGGCGTTGCGGAAGCCCGGCCGGTTGCAACGGCAACAGAATCGGATTTCTCGTGAAGCTCGATTGAAAGGCTCCCTGCCTCTCGGGACGTTCATGAGACGCTCGACCGCTCATCAAGATTGAGGTTGGCAGGCGCTTGCTCGGTGATTCTACGGACGCTTGGCGCCGGAGATCGTTTCAAAAACAAGGCAGCAAAAAACCGCCGAGTGGATCTGCATGAGCCCAATCCGGCTTGCCGGACGGCTAAGCCCCGTCGGGGTTGAATGCGGATCGTGAGTAGCAGGGAGACAGGTCGCGGCAACAGCCCGCAAAGCAGGTGAATAGAAGCCCATGAGGCAAGGACAGCAGAATCGCAGGGGCCGCGGCCGTGGCCGCAAGCCCCAGAATCCCTTAGCGCGGAACTACGAATCGAACGGCCCCGACGTGAAGATCAGGGGCACCGCGGCGCATATCGCCGAGAAGTATATGTCGCTGGCGCGCGACGCGCTCGCCTCCGGCGACATGGTGACGGCGGAGAGCTATCTCCAGCACGCCGAGCACTACAACCGCATCATCATGGCGGCGCAGGCGCAATTCGGCGGGCAGCAGCAGGGCGGCCAGCATCCGGGCGAAGGCCCGAACGGCGGCTTCAGGCAGCCGCGCTGGAATCCCGATGGCCCCGGAGAGGACGGCGACGAGTTCGATCCCGAGACCGGCGGCGACATCAGGGCCGGCGGCGTGGAGATGCGCGGCTCCCAGGATCGCGAGCGCCATGAGGGCAATCGCGAGCACCACGGCGGCGGACGCCGCGAGCACGGTCGCCACGGCGGCAACGGCAGCGAGGGCACGCGCGAGCGCGAGGCCAACGGCGCCGATCAGCCCGAGGCGCAGTCGAGCGACGAGACGGCTCCCGACCAGGTGAGCTAGGGCCTATTCGTAGGACACGGCTGGTTATGGCATCCCTCCCCCTTGCGGGGAGGCAGGACCCGACACGCCGTCACTGCGCGGCTTGGGCCGGTGCGGCCGGAGGCGCGAGCTTCGCGATCTCGGCATCGAACCAGGCGAGGTCCTGGGCGAGCGAGGCGTTATCGGGAAAGCGCTCCTTCAGCCGCGCGATGATCTCGCGGCCCGCGTTCAACGCGGCGAGCGCCTCCTCGGTCTTTCCCTGCTTGCCGAGCACCACGCCGACCATGCCGTAGCTCACGGCAAGATCGTGCGCCCAGGAAAGGTTGGTCGCATCGAGCGACATAAGCCGCCGGCGAATGGCGAGGCTCTGGCGGTAGGCGTCGAGCGCCTCGTCGAGCTTGCCTTGCGCGAGAAAGACGTCGCCCACCCGGTCGTAGGTCACCGAGAGGTCGTGCTGCCACTCGGCATTGTTGGGGTCCTTGACGGCGAGCCGGCTCGCGATGGCGAGGTCGGCCTGATAGGCGGCGAGCGCGCCGGCGGGGTCGCCTTGCGCCACCAGCACGTCGCCGATCTTGTCGTAGGCGACCGACAAATCGCGCTGCCATGCGGCGTTGTCGGGATCGGCCCTGACCAGGCGCTGATCGATGTCGCGCTTCGCCTCATAGGCGGCGAGCGCGCCCGCAAGCTCGCCCTTCTCCTTCAGCACGTCGCCGATCCGCTCGTGGCTGATGCCGAGATCGTACTGCCATGAGGCGTTGCCGGGATCGGTCGTGGCGAGGTGGGAGCGGATGACGAGCCCGTCGCGGTAGGAGGCGAGCGCCTCGTCGAGCTTGCCTTGCGCTTTCAGCGCATCGCCCACCTTGTTGTGCGAGACGGAGAGATCGCGCTGCCACTCGGCATTGCTCGGGTCGGCGGCGGCGAGGCGCGCGGTGATGGCGAGGTCCTCGCGATAGGAGGCGAGCGCCTCGGAAAAGTCGCCCTGAGCCAGCAGCACGTCGCCGATCTTGCTGTAGGACACGGCGAGGTCGCGCTGCCGTGAGGCGTTGCTCGCGTCGTCCTTGGCCAGGCGCTGCATGATGGCGAGGCTCTCGCGATAGGAGCCGAGCGCCTCGGCGAGGCTTCCTTTCAGCACCAGCACGTCGCCGATCTTGTTGAGCGTGATCGAAACGAAGTGCTGGAGGCTCGCATCCCCCGGATCGGCGTCGCGGAAGGGCGTCATGCGGGCAAGACTCGCGCGGTATTGCGCGAGCGCCGCGTCGAGATCGCCTTGCGCCTTCAGCACGTCGCCGATCCGCTCGTTGGCCACCGACAGGTCGCGCTGCACGTGCACGTTGCCGGGATCGGCGGCGGCGAGGCGCTCGGCGATGGCATATCCGTCGCGATAGGATTTCAGCGCCTCGGCGAGATTGCCTTGCGCCATGAGCACGTCGCCCACCTCGTTGTCGGCGGTGAGCAAACCGCGCCGATAGCGCACCTCGTCCGGGTAGCCGCTCACCAGCGCGGAGCAGATGGCTTGCGCCTCGAGCGCGCGCGCCTTCCATTTGCCGGTGTCGCCGAGCGCGGCATAGTTGCGCGCGAACTGGATCAGCATCCAAGCCTTCTGATAGTCGAGCTCGGGGGTCGGGCGGCCGAGCGCCGCCATGTTGGCGAACAGGGCTTCGGCCTTGGTGAGAAGCGCGAGCGTCGCGGTGCGCGGCACGCCGAAGGTCTCGGCCTGCGCCACCGCCGCATCGACGATCTCGGTCGCGGTCTCGAGCGTCGCGGTGAGGAAGGCCTCGTTGGTCTTGAGCTCGCGCCAGGCATAGACGGCGCTTCCGCTCGCGGCGATTGCCAGCACGGCGAGCGTGGCGATGATCGCGTTGCGCACGCGCCCCTTTCGCCGCCGCTCGCGCTCGGCGCGGCGGAAGATGTCGTCGGGCGTGACACCGATCAGTCCCGCGACCACCTTGGCGAGAGCGAGCGGCTTGCCGTCGCCCGTCTCGCGCATATCGGCCGCGAGCAGCTCCACTTTCCGCTTGCCGACCCGGCCCTTGGCGTCGAGCTTGAACTTCAGCGCGGGCGCGAAGCATTCGAGGCCTGGATCATCCGGCTTGCCGGAGACGATGAGCGGGATGACGGGCCGTCCCGGGTGGCGCGACTTGAACAGGCGCACCTCCTCGTTGACGTAAGGGCTCTTGCCCGCGGCCTCCGAGCAGATGACGATGAGCGCGGCCGAGGCGTCGAGCGCGGCGCGCGTCTGCTCGGTCAGGCTGTGGCCGGCAGTGAACTCGTCGCGGTCGCGGAAGACGGGGCGGAGCGAGGCGGGCACGGGACCTGCCGCCGTCTCGCGCCCGGCGAGGTCCTTGTCGATGCGGAAGGTTTCGAGCGCGCGATGCAGCCACTTGGCGTGAGCCGTGTCGGCGTGGCTATAGGAGATGAAGGCGCGGTACCTGAACGCGATCGGCTCTGCCATGGCCTCTTGGACCATCCGTCGAACGACACCGCTCCTTGGCCTGATTATCGGCGAGCCGCGCGGCCCCCGCAACTCAAGCTTCGGTAACGCCACGGGACCGATAGGGCCATGCGTGAGTTTGCGTGCGCTCCGAGTTCAGCCCCTTTTTCCGGTCTCTTGGCGGCGCTATATGTCCGTTAACAAGCCTGCGTTATGAGCTTGCCGGGCGCCCTGGCGGCCGGCGGCTCGCCGCCCCACCCCCATCCTTCCGCTACGCCTCGCTGAGAGGGACCGCAACTCATGGATTTCGAAAAGCTTTCCGACCGCCTCAAGGGCTTCATCCAGGCCGCGCAGACGCTCGCGCTCCGCGACGGCAACCCGCAGATCACGCCCGAGCACCTGCTCAAAGTGCTGCTCGACGATCCGGACGGCATGGCGAGCGGGCTGATGGCGCGCGCGGGGGGCAATCCCAAGCAGGCGCTCGAGCGCACCAATGCCGCGCTCGCCAAGCTCCCCAAGGTGTCGGGCTCCGGCGCCACCCAGCCGCATATGTCGCCTTCGCTCGCGCGCGTGCTCGATCAGGCCGAGCAGATGGCGGGGAAGGCGGGCGACAGCTTCGTCACCGTCGAGCGGGCGCTCCAGGCTCTCGGCATGACCAAGGAAGGCGAGACGCAGCGCATCCTCGCCGATGCCGGGCTCACGCCGCAGGGGCTCAACGCCGCGATCAACGAATTGCGCAAGGGCCGCACCGCCGATTCCGCCGGCGCCGAGCAGGCTTACGATGCGCTCAAGAAATACACCCGCGACTTCACCGAAGCCGCGGCCAAGG
>NZ_DASRGO010000092.1:0-6416 GCF_035650995.1 Methyloceanibacter sp.
AAGACTTGGCTGGCGGCGGGTCAAGGACAACCCACGGCGCAAAAGAAGCCGCCCGTCTTTTGCGGACGGGCGGCAAGGCTCGCAGTCTTGGGTGGTGGGTTGGGCTTATTTGAAGGCGACCGGCATGGGAGCGGGCTGAGCGCCGCAGCAGCCGAATTTCCAGCGCACGCCGAGCATCACGTCGTTGGAGGTAATGTTGTTGATGTTGAGGCTCTTGTACGAGCTCGAATTGTCGAAGGCGGTCACCCGGCCGCTGCTCGCGTCGCCGAGATCGGTGTAGCGATAGGACAGATCGAGCGTGAGCGAGGGCGTCACGTCGTAGGCCAAGCCGCCATAGACGCCCCAGGCGAAGTTCGTCTGGGTGTTGTTGGCGGCGTAGAACACGCTGTTGTTGGGGACGTTGACGTCCTTCAGCCCGTTGACCGAGATCGAGGCGAAGCCGACGCCGCCGCCGACATAGGGCGTGATGCAGTGCCAGGTGCCGAGATCGATATAGCCGTTGAACAAGCCGACCCAGCTCTGGATGTCGGCGGTGTATTCGTTGGTGCCGGGATTGAAAGCGCCGGGCACATCAAGGTCAACGCGGTTGAAGCCGTCGCTGCCGGGATAGCGGTCCTGGGCGAAGAAGCTCGCATCCCCGCGATATTCGCCGGTCACATCGAAGCGAAACCACTTGTTGAGTTGGTAGCCGATGCCGACGCCGAACAGCGGCGTGCTCTTGATATCGTTGTGGAAGACCTGGAAGTCGTTGGTCTGGAAAAGCTCGCTGGAAATGTCGTCGACATGCGGATTGGCGGCGCCGACAAAGCCCTTCAAGTACCACGGGCTGTCGCATCCGACGCATGGCGGAGGCGGCGGGGGCGGCGGAAGGCCGAGATCTGCTGCGGCGGCTCCTCCTATTTGGCCCAGGAGCAGGGCAAGTCCGATGATGATTGAGCGAGTCTGTCCCATCTCTGTCCCCTCTTGACTGCAGCCCTCTGCACGAGATGGGCTGTTTCATTTCGGGACTATGGGAGGGGAATAGTTAACGGCCTCCTAACCGCTGTTGCGGTTCGGGATGGCCTGTGGCGCGAACGGCACAGGTGGCTCAAGCGATTGAATTCGCAGAGCTTAGACAGAGGCCAATGTCGTCACGCGGCCGCGTCAGTGAGCGCGTGGACGATGTCGGAAACCACGGTCTTGATCAGCCGCTCGTCGTCTCCTTCGGCCATGACGCGAATCACGGGCTCGGTGCCCGAGGGCCGGATCACGAGGCGCCCCGACTTGCCGAGCTTGGTCTTGCCCGCGGTGATCGCCCTCTGCACGCCGACATTGTCGAGCGGCGCTCCGCCGTTCTTGTAGCGCACGTTCTTCAAGACCTGCGGCAGGGGCTCGAAACGATTGCAGATCTCGCTCACCGGCTTGCCGCTTTGCGCCACTACGGCGAGCAGCTGGAGCGCGGTGACGAGCCCATCGCCCGTGGTCGAAAAGTCCGACAGCACGATGTGGCCCGACTGCTCGCCGCCAACATTGTAGCCGTGCTGGCGCATGTGCTCGACCACGTAGCGGTCGCCGACCGGCGTGCGCGCCAAGCCGAGCCCAAGCCCCTCGAGGTACCGCTCGAGCCCGAGATTTGACATCACCGTGGCGACGATGCCGCCGCCGGCGAGCCGCCCGCGGCGAAGCCACGACTCGGCGATGACCGCCATGAGCTGGTCCCCGTCGATCATGCGGCCCTTTTCGTCGACGATCACCACGCGGTCGGCGTCGCCGTCGAGCGCGATGCCAATATCGGCGCGCACCTCGTTGACCTTGCGGATCAAGTCCTCGGGCGCGGTCGAGCCGCAATCCTTGTTGATGTTGAGGCCGTTCGGATCGACGCCGATCTTGATCACTTCGGCCCCGAGCTCCCACAGTGCCTCGGGCGCGACCTTGTAGGCGGCACCGTTGGCGCAATCGATCACCGCCCTGATGCCGTCGAAGCGGATGTTCTTGGGCAGCGTTCGCTTGGCGAACTCGATATAGCGCTCGCGCGCGCTGTCGATGCGGGTTGCCCGGCCGATCTTCTCGGGCGCGGCGAGCAGCTCCGCCATGTCGCCGCCCATCAGCTCCTCGATCTCTTCTTCCTTCTCGTCGGACAGCTTATAGCCGTCGGGACCGAACAGCTTGATGCCGTTGTCGACGAAGGGATTGTGCGAGGCCGAGATCATCACGCCGAGATCGGCCCTAAGTGAGCGCGTCAGCATGGCGACGGCGGGCGTCGGCATCGGCCCGAGCTGGAACACGTCCATGCCGACGGCGGTGAAGCCTGACACCAGCGCAGACTCGATCATGTAGCCGGACAGCCGCGTGTCCTTGCCGATCACCACGCGGTGGCGGTAGGACCCGTTGGTAAAGAGCTTGCCGGCCGCCATGCCAACCTTGAGCGCGACCTCGGATGTCATCGGGAAGGAGTTCGCGCTGCCACGGATGCCATCCGTGCCGAAATATTTGCGAGCCATGGCCGTAGTCCCCCGGTCGAGTCCCCGTTCAGGCGCCGCTTGCCCGTTTTGCTGCTTATCGCGCCGCACCAAATTATGCTCCTGCTCCAGCCGCCTGGAGTTCAAAAAATGTAAGCGAAGATTACACCCTGAGGAGTAACTGCGACTTTATGAAATGCCGTTAATTTTCAGTACCTAGCATGCTGGCACGGAACACGTCGAGGGCCTGGCGGGCACGCGCGACATCGTGCACGCGGAAGAGCTGGGCACCCTGCGCCGCAGCGGCAATAGCCACCGCCTGCGACCCCGGCTCGCGGGATACCGGCGCCTCCCCGCCCGAGATCCCTTTGATGAAGCGTTTGCGCGAGGCTCCGATCAGGAGCGGCACGCCGAGCCCGTGGAACAGGCTGGTATGGGCGATCAGCGCGAGGTTATGGGCGAGCGTCTTGCCGAAGCCGAGACCCGGATCGGCCGCGATCCGCGCGCGCGGGATGCCCGCCGCCTCAAGCGCCTCGATGCGGCGCTCGAGATAGTCGTAGACCTCGAGCACCACGTCGGCATAGGTTGGGTTGTCCTGCATGGTCTTGGGCTCGCCTTGCGCATGCATGAGCACGAGGCTCATCCCGGTCTCGGCCGCGACGCTGAGGCTATCAGGGTCGAAGGTCAGCGCCGACACGTCATTGAAGATCTTGGCGCCCGCCTTGGCCCCGGCGCACGCAACCGAGGCTTTTCGCGTGTCGATCGAGAGCGTGGCGCGGAAGCCTTTGAGCCCTTCGAGCACGGGCATCACTCGCGCCAGCTCGTCCTGCTCGCCGACGCCGTCGGAGCCGGGCCGCGTCGACTCTCCGCCGATGTCGACGATCGCGGCGCCTGCTTGCGCTAGATCGGCGGCATGCTCAATCGCTTCTTCGGTGGTGTCGTAGAGCCCGCCGTCCGAGAAGCTGTCGGGCGTGACGTTGACGATGCCCATAAGCAGAGGCCTGTCGAGGTCGAGCCCCGCGAACGGAGGCCGCTTGGCGGTGACGCGTTCGACGAGCGCAGCAAGAAAGGCGTCGCGCGTGCATTCCTGCCGAAGCTGCGCCACCGTAACGGTCCGGCGTACCGACCTTCCCGGCACGCCCTCGATCAGTTCGGCAAGGGTGAAAGCGGCCGGCCCGCCGGCAAGCGGCAACGCCGAGCCGCTTGCGACCGCCGCCTCGGCAGCCGCTCCATAGAGAAACCCGAGCGGCCTGAGATAGACCTTCGCTTCTGCCATTGCTCAGGTTAGCTCGCTCTTGGAGACTCTGAACACGCCCTTGATCCGGAGTGGATTACAAACGCAGACTTGGCAGTGGGTTTTCGCTCGGAACCCGGCGTTCGGATAGATCGGCTTTCCCTCGATGAAGATGCCACGAACGGTATCGATCGGTTCTTGGCCAGCTTGCTCACGGATCTTGTGCAGCTGGGAGATCACCGCGCAATCGAGCTTGCGCAGAAGTTCGTCTGGCCCACCTTGGTTGCTTGGGAAGGGTGTGCCCGCCTTTCTGTAAAGTTCTAACAGGGCCGCATGAGCGGCCTTTGCCTGCTTGATCCCGGCCTCAGATGCCAGATCAAGACAAAGACCAAGCTCAATTACCGCACCGACCACAGCCGGAGTTCGGACCTTCGCAGGATCACGCCCGCGGACCTCCCGTGCGAACGAAAGTGCTCGTTTTGGATTAGCCTCCCAGAAATAGATACCGGGACCCAACCAATCGTAGTCGTTCTCACTTTTTCTGAAGGGCTCGCCTTCGATCAAACGCTTGGCGACTTTGGCGTCGCAGCCATGATAGCCAAGGATAAAGCTGGTGGCTAACCGATGCACATCAGGCGTAGCGCTTGGTCAAGCGCCCGCTTCGTGTCACCATCCCCATTTCGCGAAGAGCTTTCAGCGCCGCTTTCTTGCTCCTCGTATTCTTCTTTGTGTAAGCGCGCGCGGCCTCTTCGAATTCAGCAACGTCCTTCGGGCGCGACAGGAAGCGACCGGTCGTCGTGGATCGAACTACCGAGCCGGTCGAGGCCACCCTCGACTTGGTTCCGCTACCCTTGGCCATGAATCACCTTACCTAGGCCCAACAGCCTAGCAAGCAATCTATTTGAGGGGAATAGAGCATCAGCCTAAGTCGCGGGCTTTGGCTCCATGCCTCCGGTGTCGGGCTCGGGCGGCGCCTTCTTGCCGCGGCCGGCGGCGGGAACCGCCGAGGCCGGCCCCGGCCGCGCCACAGGCTCGGCGGTAAATTCGCGCACCGGCGGCTTGCCCTTGAGCAAGTCCTTGATCTCGTCGCCCGACAGCGTCTCGTATTCGAGCAGCCCACGCGCGACCGTATGCAGATCGTCGAGATGGGTGGTGATGATCTTGCGCGCACTCTCGTAGGCCTCATCGACCAGGCGATGAATCTCCTCGTCGACGACGGTCTGCGTCTCGTCGGAGAGGTTCTGCTGCCGCGCGATGGTGTGGCCGAGGAACACTTCTTCCTCGTTGTCGCCGTAGGCAAGCGGGCCGAGCTTGTCGCTCATGCCGTATTGCGTGACCATGGCGCGGGCGAGCATCGTCGCCATCTTGATGTCCGACGAGGCGCCGGAGGTCACCTTGTCGTAGCCGAACACGACTTCCTCGGCCACGCGACCGCCCATGGCCACGGTGATGTCGGCCTTGAGCTTGGCGCGGGTGTAGGACAGCATGTCGCGCTCGGGCAGCCGCATGACCATACCGAGCGCGCGGCCGCGCGGGATGATGGTTGCTTTGTGCACCGGGTCCGACGCCGGCATGTGCAGCGCGACGAGCGCGTGCCCGCCCTCGTGATAGGCGGTCAGCGTCTTCTCCTCGTCGGTCATCACCATGGAGCGGCGCTCGGCGCCCATCAGCACCTTGTCCTTGGCGTCCTCGAACTCGAGCTGGGTGACGAGGCGCTTCGATCTCCGCGCGGCAAGTAGAGCCGCCTCGTTGACGAGGTTGGCGAGGTCCGCGCCGGAGAAGCCGGGCGTGCCGCGGGCAATGACGCGGAGATCCACGTCGGGCGCGAGCGGCACTTTCCGCACATGCACCTTGAGGATCTTCTCACGGCCGATGATGTCGGGACGCGGCACCACGACCTGGCGGTCGAAGCGTCCTGGCCTGAGCAGCGCCGGATCGAGCACGTCGGGCCGGTTGGTCGCGGCGATCAGGATGATGCCCTCGTTCGCCTCGAAACCGTCCATCTCGACGAGCAGCTGGTTCAGCGTCTGCTCGCGCTCGTCGTTGCCGCCGCCCAGCCCCGCGCCGCGATGGCGGCCGACGGCGTCGATCTCATCGATGAAGATGATGCAGGGCGCGTTCTTCTTGGCCTGGTCGAACATGTCGCGCACGCGGGACGCGCCGACGCCCACGAACATCTCGACGAAGTCCGAGCCCGAGATGGTGAAGAAGGGAACGTTCGCTTCGCCGGCAATGGCGCGCGCGAGCAGCGTCTTGCCGGTGCCGGGAGGCCCGACCAGCAGAGCGCCGCGCGGGATGCGCCCGCCGAGCTTCTGAAACTTCTGCGGATCCCGCAGGAACTCGACGATCTCTTGCAGGTCTTCCTTGGCCTCGTCGACGCCCGCCACATCGTCGAAGGTCACGCGGCCATGCCGCTCGGTGAGAAGCTTCGCCTTCGACTTGCCGAAGCCCATGGCGCGCCCGCCGCCCGACTGCATCTGCCGCATGAAGAAGATCCACACGGCGATGAGGAGCAGCATGGGGAACCACGACACCAGCACGCCGAGCAGCGACGGCACGTCGTCCTCGGACGGCTTGGCGGTGATCTTCACGCCCTTCTGATTGAGCTTGTCGACCAGGTTCGGATCGTTCGGGGCATAGGTCTGGAAGTTACGCCCGTCGGTGAAGTGCCCGGTGATCTGGTTGCCGGCGATGGTCACGTCCTGGACGTTGCCGCTCTCCACCTCCGAGAGGAGCTGCGAGAA
>NZ_DASRGO010000093.1:0-3869 GCF_035650995.1 Methyloceanibacter sp.
GCAGCAGAGCGACGTCTATTTCTGGGCGATCGCGCTCCTCTCGCTCGTGCTCGGCGTGCTCATCATCATTCCGATCGGCGGCGCCGACATGCCGGTCGTGATCTCGATGCTCAACTCCTATTCGGGGTGGGCGGCGGCCGGCATCGGCTTCACTCTCGGCAACACCGCGCTCATCGTCACCGGCGCTCTCGTCGGCTCCTCGGGCGCGATCCTCTCCTACATCATGTGCAAGGGCATGAACCGGTCCTTTATCAGCGTGATCCTCGGAGGGTTCGGCGGGGAGGTGGCGGGACCCGCCGGCGGCGCCGAGCAGAAACCGGTCAAGCTCGGCTCGGCGGAGGATGCCGCCTTCCTGATGAAGAACGCGGGCAAGGTGATCATCGTGCCGGGCTACGGCATGGCGGTGGCGCAGGCGCAGCACGCGCTGCGCGAGATGGCCGAGGGGCTGAAGAAGGCAGGCGTCGAGGTGAAATACGCGATCCACCCGGTCGCGGGCCGCATGCCGGGTCATATGAACGTGCTGCTCGCGGAGGCCAACGTCCCTTACGACGAGGTATTCGAACTCGAGGACATCAATAGCGAATTTCCGCAGGCCGACGTGGTGTATGTCATCGGCGCGAACGACGTGACCAATCCGGCGGCCGAGGACGACCCGTCCTCGCCGATCTACGGCATGCCGGTTCTGCAAGTGTGGAAGGCGGGCACGGTGCTGTTCAATAAGCGCTCGCTCGCGTCAGGCTATGCCGGCATCGACAACCCGCTATTCTACCGGGACAACACCATGATGGTGCTCGGCGACGCAAAAAAGATGACCGAGGAAATCGCCAAGTCGCTTTAGCGTTGGCGCTTCGATATCCGCATCAAGGCTTCCAGCCGCCGCTGCCATAGGGACGGGTAATGATCTCGAGCAGATGCCCGTTCGGATCCTCGAAATAGAGACCACGCCCGCCATCGCGGTGGTTGATCTGGCCCTGCTGCGTTTGCGCTGGATCGGCCCAGTAGGGAAGCTTCCTTGCGCGAATTCGTTCGAAGATCGAATCGAAATCCGGCTCGTCGACCAGGAAGGCATAGTGCTGGATTGCAATCTCTTCGTCGGTGTCCATGTAGTCGAGATTGGTTCCGTTATCGGTCTTGACCACCATGAACGGTCCCCAGCGCGCCGGACGGGGAAGGCCAAGCATCTCGGCGAGGAAGGTCGCTGACGCCTCGCTGTCATGAGCGTAAAGAATGGTGTGGTTGAACTGGACTGCCATGTCGTCATCTCCTTGAGCATGAAAACCCCGGTTCGCATCAGTCTAACGTTCCGCGAAGCGCAGACGACGATGCGAGAATCATGGGGGCGGCCCGGGGGTGCGGCAAGGTTAACCGCCTCAGAACCAACGTAGAATCGTCAAACTCCCGCTGAATTTCCCACTATAACGTGAGGCATTCCCGGGGTTGCGGCAGACGCTTTAGCCGCGCAATCCTCGTTGCTAGGCGCAGGAAACAGCCGATAGACTTCAGTCGGGTTGAGCTTTCGCTGAAAAATGCTCTGTCTTCGGCTGTTGGGGGCAGGGGCCTTGGCCCTGATCACGACCATGCCCGTTCTGGCGCAAGGAATCGCCTGCAGCCACCCGCAACGGACCATGCTCGAGACCTTGGTCAAGGAGCCGAGCAGGACGTGACGATCGTGGTTTCCCGGGAGGAAGAGTTGAAAGACAGGATCGAGGCCATCGTCAGCGCCTACAAGGAGCGCTTCAAGCAGCAATCGGTCGGCGTGGTCATGCGGCCGGCGTGTGTCTCGTTTTGACCGCGCTTGACCCTGGCGCGCCGCTCTCTTCTGAACGCGCCGTTCAAGTTGCGTTCATCATAAGGCGAATACTCGGATCGCATAATCGGCCGGTATTAACACAAGCCGGTGTTAACACAATAAGTCGAAAGGTACTCACCGAACCATGCTCAATCTCTTGCTCTCGCTCCTCGGCATCTTCGCGCTGATCGGCATTGTTGCCCGGCTGCTGCACCGTTATTTCATCTATATCCCGGACCGCACTCGGGTCGCGCCGAAGGACGCGGGACTCTCGGGCGTCGAGGAGATCGTATTCAAGGCGGCCGACGGCACCAAGCTGATTGCCTGGTACCTTCCGGCTAAGGGGACGAAGCCGACCCTGCTTTATTTCACCGGCAACAGCGGCAACGTCGCCAATCGCGCCGGCAAGATCAGGACCATCGCGTCCTCCGGCTACGGCGTGTTCATGCTGAATTACCGCCGCTATGGCGGCTCGGAGGGTCGCCCGAGCGAGGCGCGCAACGCCTCAGACGCCGTCAGCGCCTACGATTGCCTGCGCGCGCAAGGGGTGGCACCAGGCGATATCGTGGCTTACGGCGAGTCGCTCGGGACGGCGGTCGCGACGCGGCTTTCGCTGCAGCGCGAGGTGCAGGCGCTCGTGCTCGAGGCGCCGTTCACCTCGGCGGTCGACGTCGGCAAGCTTCTGTGGAAGGGCTTTCCGCTCGGCATCATCATGGTCGATCAGTACCGCACCATCGAGCGCATCGGCGATGTCAATGTCCCGCTTTTTATCGTTCATGGCGGGCGCGACGAGATCATCCCGCTCGACCAGGCGCGGCGCGTCTATCACGCCGCCAACGAGCCTAAGAGCCTCGTGGTCGTTCCCCAAGCCGGGCACAACGATCTCTACGACCGCGGCGCCTTCGACAAGGTTCACGGCTTCCTCGAGGCGTTGCGTCCGGCCAAGGTGGCGAAGGCCGGCCGGCAGGTCGAGATCGCGGCCGCCGCGGGCGGCGAGCTGCGGTAAGGCATCGCCCCGATCATGCTGTCATTGCCGCAAAGCGGGCGTCGGCGCCTGAATACTGGATTGCCCGGTCAAACCGGGCAATGACAGGACAGATTTGAATGTCTTAATTGCAGTTAGCGGCGGGGTCCGCGGGGCTTCGCGGCCGAATTGCCGCCGCCGCCTTCGCGCTGCGCCTTCTTGCGCGCAAGCTTGCGCGCCCGGCGGATGGCCTCGGCCTTCTCGCGCGCCCGCTTCTCGGACGGCTTTTCGTAGTAGTTGCGGAGCTTCATCTCGCGGAAGATGCCTTCGCGCTGCATTTTCTTCTTCAGCGCCCGAAGCGCTTGATCGACATTGTTATCGCGAACGACGACTTGCACGCGTCTCAATCTCCGATTGGCCGTTGATGTTCTGGATTGGAGCGGGGGCCAAATAAGACCCTGGCCAGAACCGGTCAAGGTCCCGCATCCGGATTTGCTCTAACAGAACGCGCGTTGGTTGTCCAGACGCTCCGGCGCCTGCGTCAATCCGAAGGCGCATGCTCGGCGTGGGGGATGCAGGTGCCGGTGGTTTCCATCCCATCGCGCCGCCACATGAATTTCTGGATGTCGGGGTAGTGGGCCTCGGTGGGGTTGGCCTTGGCCCAGGCCTCCCAGGCATTGTAGGTGCGGAGGTAGCTGTCGCGCATCCCTTCCTCGGCCTTGAGGCAGTCCTCGATGGTGTCGAAGAGAAGCCCGGTCTTGACTGGGATGGTCCCGTAGATCAGCACCAGCAGCATCCATTTCATGGTCTTGTTCCTCGGCTTGCCCGGTTAGCCGGCGCCTTCAGGTCTTGGGATAGAGCCGCGTGACATGGCCCATCTTGCGGCCTGACCGCGCCTCCGCCTTGCCGTAGAGGTGCAGGCAGGTCGAAGGCTCGGCGGCAAGACTCAGCCACTTCTCCACGTCGGCGCCGATCAGATTGGTCATCACCGCGTCGCTGTGGCGGGCGGTCTCGCCCAGCGGCCAACCGGCGATGGCGCGGATATGATTCTCGAACTGGCTCGTGGCGCAGGCATCGAGCGACCAATGGCCCGAGTTGTGGACGCGGGGCGCGATC
>NZ_DASRGO010000094.1:0-6362 GCF_035650995.1 Methyloceanibacter sp.
CGCTTGAGGATCAGGCGTGGATCAGGCGCGCGGCGGACCACAACGAGGTCTGGCGCGGTCGCATGGCCGAGGCGCTTACCAGACTCGGGCTCCGCGTCACGCCGAGCGCCGCCAATTTCCTCCTGCTGCACTTCCCCACGGGAAACGGCCGCTCGGCCGACGAGGCGGACGCCTTCCTGCACGAGCGCCGCATCATCCTGAGACGCGTCGCGGAATACGGCTTTCCCGACGCGCTCCGCATGACGATCGGCACGGAGGACGACAACCGCGCCGTGCTCGAGGCGCTGACCGCCTTCATGAGCGGCAAGGGCTCAGCGCGCAAATGACCACGCCCCTGTTCGACACGCTGGCCATCATCGGGCCCGGCCTGATCGGCTCCTCCATCATGCGCGCCGCCCGCGCCAAGGGCGCGGTGCGCAAGATCGTCGCCACCTCGCGCTCGCCCGAGACACGGAAGCGCGTGGTCGATCTCGGCATCGCCGATGAGGTCACCGAGACCAACGAAGAGGCGGTCAAAGGCGCCGACCTCGTCATCGTCTGCGTTCCGGTCGGCGTGTGCGGCGAGGTCGCCAAGGAGATCGGCCCGCATCTCGCGCCGGGCGCGATCCTCTCCGATGTCGGCTCGGTGAAAGGCTCGATCGTGCGCGACATGGGCCCGCATGTGCCGAAGCCGGTCCATTTCGTGCCGGCCCATCCCGTGGCCGGCACCGAGCATTCCGGGCCGGACGCCGGCTTCGCCGAGCTGTTCGAGAACCGTTGGTGCATCCTGACCCCGCCGGAGGGGACCGACAAAGGGGCGGTGGAGAGGCTCGCCTCCTTCTGGCGCCTGCTCGGCGCCAACGTCGAGACCATGACGCCCGAGCATCACGACCTCGTGCTCGCCATCACCAGCCATCTGCCGCACCTGATCGCCTACACCATCGTCGGCACCGCCGACGAATTGCAGACGGTGACGCGCTCGGAGGTGCTGAAATTTTCTGCCGGCGGCTTCCGCGATTTCACCCGCATCGCCGCCTCCGACCCCGTCATGTGGCGCGACATCTTCCTCGCCAACAAGGACGGCGTGCTCGAGATGCTCGGCCGCTTCAACGAGGACATCGCCGCGCTGACCAAGGCGATCAGAAAGGGCGACGGCGCGGCGCTCTACGACCACTTCGCCCGCACCCGCGCCATCCGCCGCGGCATCATCGAACTCGGCCAGGATACCGAGGCCGCCGATTTCGGCCGCCCCCACGGCCACGAGGATTGAGGCCAGGCAGACTGGTGAAGAGCTCCATTGAAAATAGAAGCCGTCATGCCCGGCCTCGTGCCGGGTATCCACGATTTGCCGAAAGCACGAGCTTCAAAGACGTGGATGGCCGGGTCGAGCCCGGCCATGACGGAAGGGGTTCGTTGGGCAAGCGATATGGCTGAGCTTTGGGTGTTCGGCTATGGCTCGCTGATGTGGCGGCCGGGCTTCGACTTCGAGGAGCAGGCGCCGGCCAGGCTCATGGGCGCGCATCGGGCGCTGTGCGTCTATTCCGTCGTGCATCGCGGCACGCACGCCGAGCCCGGCCTCGTGCTCGGGCTCGACAAGGGCGGAGCCTGCCGCGGCATGGCCTTCCGCGTCGCCGCCGGCGCCGAAGAAAAGACGCTCGCCTATTTGCGCGCGCGCGAGCAGGTGACCGACGTCTATGTCGAGGCCTTCCGCCCCATCACCCTGCTCGACGGCACGAACCGGAGATGCCGCGCGCTCTGCTACCTGGTCGACCCCAAGCACCCCCAATATGCCGGGGCGCTTTCCCTCGAGGAGCAACTCCGCATCGTCCGCACCGGCAAGGGCCAGGCGGGCGGGAACATCGAGTATGTGCTGAACACCGTGCGCCACCTCGAAAAGGTGGGGGTGCACGATGCGGAGCTTGCTGCCCTCGCCGCGCTGCTGTCAGCAGGCTAGGCGCTTAGAGGGAGCTCGCCTCGTCCGCCGCCGCCTCGATCTTGGGAAACTCCGGCACGCCGAAGAAATAGCCCTGCATATAGGCGACGCCCGCTCGCTCGAGCAGCTTCGCCGTCCGCTCGTCGCCCACCCATTCGCCCACCGTGACGATGCCGAAATTGCGGGCAAGCTCGATCAGCGTGCACACGAACATCTCGTCCTCGGCGTGGGTCGCGAGATTCTCGATGAACGAGCCGTCGATCTTGACCATGTCGACGCCGAGCAGCCGCAAGCTACGGAACGAGGTATAGCCCGCGCCGAAATCGTCGAGCGCCACCCTGCACCCTAACTCTTTGAGCGCCTTGACGAATTTTACGGTCTCGGCGAGATCCGCGATGGCCGCGGTCTCGGTGATCTCGATGGTCAGCCGCTCGGTCAGCGCCCGGTCCTTGCCGGTGAAGGCTTCGAGCCCGGAAAGCCATTGCCGGTCGGTCGCGGTCGCCGCCGAGACGTTGAGCGCGAGCTTGATCTCGGGGATCGAGCGCAGCAGGTCGATGGCGAGCTCGAGCACGCGGTGGTCGATGAGCTTGGAGAGGCCGACCTGCTCGGCGACGTGGATGAACTCGCTTGCCGAGACGATCGAGCCGTCGAGCCGCTTCATGCGCAGCAGGCACTCGTAAAGCTCAGGCTCCCGGCTTCGCGACGTCACGATCGGCTGGAGCGCGAGCATCATGCGCCGGTCGTTCAGCGCGCGCACGATCTCGTCGGCGATGGCCACGGCGCGGCGCCGCTCCGATTCGCGCCGCTCGCAGGGCTGATAAAGCACGAAGCGATCGCCGCACATGTTGCGCGCCACGTCGAGCGCCTGGAGGCAACGGCCGATGGCCGATTGCGCGTTGCCGGCGTGCTCCGGCAAGAGCACGGCGCCCACCGAGATGCTGGCCGCCACCGCACCGACGCTCGTATCGATCACGCTATCGCGCACCGCCGCCATGAGGCGCGCAGCGATGGCCTTGAGCCCCGCCGCGTCGCAATCGTACAGCACGACGCCGAACTTGTTCGAGGAGAAGCGTCCGATGCAGTCCTTGCCGCGCAGCGCCCGCCCGAGCCGCCGCCCGACGATGGCGATCACCTCGTCGCCGACGTCGAACCCGTAGGTCTCGTTGATCAGGGTGAGGTCGTTGACCCCGGCGAGCAGAAAGGCGCCCTTGGCGGGCGAACGGCCCGCGCTGGACAGAAGTTGCGCGAGCTCCTCGGTGAGACGCGTGCGGTTGAGCTGCCCGGTGAGCTCGTCATGGCTGCCGAGAAAGAGCAGGCGCTCCTCCTTCTCTCTGCGTTCATCGATCACCCTGAGCGTTCCGCGCGCGAGCCGCGGGCGCGCGTCCTTGTCGATGCAGCAGACGCCGGTGTCCTCGACCCACAGCGCCGCCCTGCCGCGGCGTCCCTCGGGGAGGAAACGATAGTGCAGGCAGTATTTGATCTCGGTCGCAGGCGCCACATGCGGGCCACCGGTAATGCCGTCATAGCGCGCACCGGCATGCTCGGGATCGACCAGGAGCGCGAAGGCGCGGCCCTTGGCGAGCTTGACGGCGTCGGCTACGCCGAGCACCTCGGCCGCGTTCTCGGCCCACTCGATGCTGTCGCTGGCGAAGTCCCAAGAGTAGGCGGTCTCGCGCACCGCCGTCAGCACCTCGGCGAGATCGAGCTCCCGCGCTGGCGCGTGCAAGGATGAGGACTCGTCCCCGCGTTGGCCGAAATCGACGACGCTCGCGGCGTCCTGTTGGCTTATCGAAGTAGCGCGGCCGGGCTCCGCCCGCTCTTTCGAGGTCCTGTTCAAATCCGCCCCCTTACATCCCGCGGGGCGCCATCTTTGGACGCGTCCCTGTTGCCGCGAAGTTAGGCATCAACGCTTAAGAAACGGCTCTTTCTAGAGTGTGATCGAGCAGGAAAGACGGCGGCAATGCGCCGGCCTCACGCATTCTTCATCGCTTGGTTGACAAAGCCTTGCGGCCTTCCCAGCCCGCATTGGGCCCATTGAAGAGAGCCGCTACTCCCCGACGCTGTAATCGCGCCGCGCCGCGTTGATGGTGACCGAGAAGCCCGCGATCACGTCGATCATCGCCATCAGCATGAGCAGGAAAAAGGTCGAGCTCGCGGCGGCGTCCCAGATCAGGAACAAGATCAGGCAGACCACGAACACCATCATCGAAAAGGCATGGTCGATGACCGTGGCGCCGCCGGTCCGCGTCGCCTTGAGCACTTCGAAGAACAGGAGCCCGAGCCCGACCGCAAGCAGGATATCGCCGAGCGCGATCCGCCACGTCCCCCCTGAGGGCAGCGAGACCTCGAAGCGGGCGGCATCGAAATCGGCGCCCGCCCCGGCAAAGGCTACATAAGCGAGGAGGGGAACGACGAGGAGCGGCACGGCGGCCATCCAGCCCCGCCGCTCGAATCTGCGAACCGTCCTCTTCTCAGGTCCCGGTTCCGACATTGCCATGCGGCCCCCCTCAAGATCGGGCCCGTCCGGGCCCCAAGCCGAGCCGGACGCTTAGGCCTCTTCCTTGACGTCGAGCACCTGTCGGCCGCGATAGCGGCCCGATTTCAGGTCGATGTGGTGGGGCCGGCGGAGCTCGCCCGACTCCTTGTCCTCGACATAGGTCGGCGCCTTGAGCGCGTCGTGACTGCGCCTGTTGCCGCGCTTCATGCGCGAGATTTTTCTCTTGGGAACGGCCATGATTTCCAAATCCTCTGAGCGGCCCGCGGGAACCCGGGAGCCTTTCGTCGCGCCCTTATAGTGGCAAACATTTCCGCTGGCCAGAGCCGATGGCGGGGCTTTACTGCTCGGGCACCAGGCAGCCTGCGCGCTTGGCGATGATCGGCATCCTGAGCTCGACCGCGCGCGCGATTCTGAGCATGCGCAAGCTCGGCTTGCGCGGGTTGCGGACGCGCGGGTTGGGCAAGGTGACGGCGAGCAGAACCGCCTCGTGGCGGGTGAGATCGGCGGCGCTCTTGCCGAAATAGTAGCGGCTTGCCGCCTCCGCGCCATAGATGCCGCGGCCGAATTCGGCGACATTGAGATAGACCTCGATCATGCGCTGCTTGGGCCACACGAGCGACATGACATAGGCGAGCGGCAGCTCGAAGGCTTTGCGCACGTAGCTCCGCCCGTTCCACAGATAGAGGTTCTTGGCCACCTGCATGGGGATGGTGCTCGCCCCGCGCACGGCTCCCGCCTTGATGGCGTCGCGCATCGCGCCCCAATCGACCCCCCAGTGGAGGCAGAAGCGGCCGTCCTCGCTCGAGATCACGGCGAGCGGCAATTGCGGCGATATGTCCTTGAGCGGCACCCATTGCCGCTCGAGTGTGGTGCCATCGAGCTTGTCGGCCAGCATCACCATGGTGATGGGCGGATTGACGAACCGGAACAGGAAAATGGAAAAGAGAAGCGCCCCGAAGAGCAGGAGCGCGACAAGCGCGGCGCGCTTGAGCCAGGTACGGGCCGTCCGTCTCGCCGAGCGCCTGCGCCCTCGCGCTCCTGAGACTGCCTGAATCACCATCGCCCTCGCGTTCTACCGCCCGGTTGCCGCCGCCCGCAACGTGGTATTAGGGTAATCATTAGCAACGATTTTGCGGCATGACGCCGCCCCCGCTCGCCCCAATCCCCGGAAAATGACCTTCAAAGAAGACCTCGAACGCGTGGGCCGGCTGGTCGAGGCAAGGCTCGATGCCATGCTCGGCGATCAAGGCTCAGGCGCCGCACAAGGAACCACCCTGGCAAAAGCCATGCGCTACGCCGTGCTCGGCGGCGGCAAGCGCTTGCGCCCCTTTCTGCTCATGCAATCGGCGCGGCTGTTCGGCGTGAACGAGACGGCCGCGCTCGACGCGGGTTGCGCCCTGGAATGCGTGCATTGCTATTCCCTCGTCCATGACGACCTGCCGGCCATGGACGACGACGACATGCGCCGTGGCCGCCCGACCGTGCACAAGGCCTTTGACGAGGCGACGGCGATCCTCGTCGGCGACGCGTTGCTCACCATCGCCTTCGAGACCTTGAGTTCGCCGTCTCTGCACGAGGACCCGGCGATCCGTTCCGAGCTTGTGCTTCACCTGGCAAGAGCGAGCGGCTGGCAGGGGATGGTGCTCGGCCAGGGGCTCGACCTCTCTATCGGCCAGACGTCCTTCGGCGGAGACGACGTGGCGAGGATGCAGGCGCTCAAGACCGGCGCCCTGTTCCGCTTCGCCTGCGAGGCGGGCGCGATCCTCGGCCGGGCGAGCGCCTCGGAACGCGCCGCGCTCATCGCTTACGCGTCAGCCTTCGGCCAAGCGTTCCAACTCGCCGACGACCTGCTCGACGCCGAAGGCGACGCCGCCACGCTCGGCAAGGCGGTCGCCAAGGATGCCGGGCAAGGCAAAGCGACGCTGATCGCGCTGTTCGGGGTGGACGCAGCCA
>NZ_DASRGO010000095.1:0-3505 GCF_035650995.1 Methyloceanibacter sp.
GGATCGACCAGGCCGAGCGGCGCGTCTGGTTCCTGTACGAGGCGGGCCGCAGGGGGGATCCCACCGGCCATTAAGCCTGCTAAGCGGCGCGGCTTTTGTGTTGCGCGGGACCTCGGTGTGAGAAACTCCTCGCCGCGATGCGCTTCCGGGCGCTGGCGAGCGCTGATAGTCGTCGACTGCCTCGCTAGAGGCTTGAGCGCGCAGCATCTTTGGCGCGTAGCGGTGCATATGCTCGTGCTCGGTGCCGAACACGGCAAAGCCAAGCCGGTCTACGACGGCGGTGCGCATCCTGGTCAGCGGGTAGTACCATTGGCCGAGCCGGCATTTGCGGTGCGCGTCGCCGTCAGTATCGCGCTCATCGGGGTTTACCCGGCAAACGAGGACGGCGAGGCAGCCCCGGCACGCTGCGATACGGGAGGGTGCTATGCGACTCTATCTGGCGGCCATCTGCATTGCCCTCGTCACGCTTACCGTCGCTTCGTGTGGGACGCGGGCCACGCCCGATTTCGTGCGCGAAGCTGCGGTCAACGACATGTACGAGGCCGAGGCCGGCAAGCTCGCGGCGGCAAGAGGCCAGTCGGAGACGGTGAAGCAGTTCGCCCAGCAGATGGTCGAGGCTCACACCCAGATCACGGCCGAGCTGAAGGGCGTGGTTGACGCCGAGAAGATCGACGTCACCCTCCCGAGTGAGCTCGACGAGAAGCATCGCCGCATGATCGAGGACCTGAGCGCCGCGCACGAAGGCGACTTCGACAGGACCTATGCGAAACAGCAGGTCAACGCGCACGAGGCGGCGGTGGAAGCGTTCGCCGACTATGCCCAAAGCGGCGACGACGAGGTGATGAAGGCCTTCGCCGCCAAGGTGCTGCCGGTCCTTAAGCAGCACCTCGAAGAGGCGCGCAAGCTTCCTTGATAGGATCGGAGACCGCTCTGAAGATGGAATCGCATCAAGCCCTTGGCGGGCGCGGCTCAGATTGCGAGTCCGGTTCCGCGTAGAGCCAGTCGAATCCCGCGAGCAGCCGCTCGCCCGCCCGATGGCGCAGCACGAAATTCCGCGCAAGCCGCATGGCCCCCCTCATGTGATAGCGCGCTCCGTTTTTCTCGGACCGCTCGGCAACGCGTGCGGCGCGGGGCTTGCGTGCGGCCTCGTAAAGCGGAAAGGCGCGCGGCGCGTCTCCGTCATGCTCGGCGAGGCTCCTGGCGAGCGCGGCGGCATCCTCGATGGCAAGCGCAGCGCCTTGCGCAAGATAGGGCAGTACAGGGTGCGCCGCGTCGCCGATAAGAGCGATCCTGCCGCTCGTCCATGACGGTAGTCCGTCGAGCCGGTAGAGCGACCAGCAGCGCCAGCCTTCCGCCCGGTCGAGCAAGGACTGTACCTCCTTGCACCAACGTCCAAAGGCCGATCGCACATCCGCCTTATCGCCCATCTTGTTCCAGCCCCGGGCCTCGCTGCCGCCTGCCGTCACGCCGACGACGTTGAGGTCTTTTCCGCCGCGCACGGGATAATGCACGAGATGCGCATCCGGCCCGAGCCATACAGAAACGCCCGGCGCATCGAATGGGGCGGTGAGTTCGCTACGGGGAAGGAGGGTTCGCCACGCCGTGTCGCCGGTGAAAGCGAGGCGAGCCTCTGGCGCGATCAGCGTCCTGACTTCGGACCAGATGCCGTCGGCGCCGATGAGGGCGGGCGCTTCCGCCGTGCGTCCGTCGGCGGCGATAGCGCTGACGCATCGGTCGCGCAGATCGAGACCGGTCAAGTCGAAGCCCGGGCTCAGCGTCACGCCTTCTGCCGCTTTGCAGGCCGCGTAAAGAGCAGCGTGCAGGTCGGCACGATGGAGCGTGAGGTAGGGCGCGCCGTACCGCGCCTCGGCATAAGCCCCGAGAGGCATAGTGGCGAGCCGTCTGCCCGAGAGGCCATCGAAGATGAAAAGGCCCGCGGGTCTGAAGCCTACCTCGCGGATCGCTTCGGCCAATCCGAGCCGGTCGAGGAGGCGCGTAGCGTTCGGTCCGAGCTGGATACCGGCGCCGCTTTCCTCGCTGAAATGCGAGCGCTCGAGCACGGTCGCGCTTAAGCCTTGTTGGGCGAGCGCGATCGAAGCGGTGAGGCCACCGATGCCGCCGCCGGCTATCAGAATCTTGCTATCCGGCGTCATGAAGCCAAGTGCTCAGGCTGCCGGAGCCCCAGGAGGCGACGTCTCCACATAGATGGAGCTGGGCGGGTCGCTTTCGTCCTGGTCGAGGCTTCCGTCGTAAACGAACAGCGTCGAGCAATAGGGGCAGATGATCTGCGTTTCGTCTCCCATGTCGAGAAAGACGTGCGGATGGTCGAAAGGCGGGCTCGCCCCCATGCACTGAAATTCCTTGACGCCGATCTTGATCTTGTCGACGCCCTTGTCGTTTACGAGATGCGGGACCTTGGTCTGCGCCGCCATGATCGTACCGGTTCCAATGATGCTGACAGTGGCGCGCAGCATAGTGACCCTAGGGAGAAAGCGGTAGAGCCGAATGGCGAGTTTCGATTCAGACGGCGTCGAGATTGCCTATATCGACGAAGGGGAGGGCGAGCCAATCCTCTTGATCCACGGCTTCGCCTCGAACGTCGTGACCAACTGGGTCGATCCAGGCTGGGTGCAGGTCCTCGTGCAAAGCGGGCGGCGGGTGATCGCCTACGACAATAGGGGTCACGGGAAAAGCGAGAAACTCTACAATCCCGAGGTCTACGGCGCACCGGCGATGGCTGAGGACGCGCGCCGGCTGCTCGATCATCTCGCCGTCGCGCGGGCGGATGTCCTCGGCTATTCCATGGGCGCGCGCATCGCGACCTTCCTCGCGCTCGCGCATCCGGATCGCGTGCGCGGCCTGATCCTTGGCGGGCTCGGCATCAACATGGTGAGGGGGGTGGTGGCGAGCGGTCCCATCGCCAAGGCGCTCGAAGCGGAAAGTATCAATGACGTCACCAACGACACGGCGCGAAGTTTCAGGGCCTTTGCCGAGCAGACGAAGAGCGACCTCAAGGCGCTTGCCGCCTGCATCAGGGGGCCGCGGGAGAAGATCACGCCTGAGCGGCTCGCGACTATTGGCGTTCCGACGCTGATTGCCGTCGGCACCAACGACGTGATCGCGGGGTCGGGACGGGAGCTTGCATCCTTGATTCCGGGGGCCCAACTTCTTGAGATTCCGGGCCGCGACCATATGCGGGCGGTGGGCGATGCCGCCTTCAAGCAAGGGGTGCTCGACTTTTTAACCCGGCGGCCTTAAGGCCGTGCTAGTTATGCCGAAAAGTCCCCCTCCAAGAGGGGAAGTCAGTGAGGATGCCATGCCAAAGACGCTTGCTACGGCAGAACGCGAGATCAAGGCTTACGACCCGGTCTGGAGCCAGGTCAGGCGCGAGGCGGAGGAGATCAGCAGGGCAGAGCCCGCGCTCGGCGGCTTCATCTACGCCACGGTGCTCGACCATAAGCGTCTCGAGGATGCCGTGTGCCACCGGTTGGCGCGCCGTCTCCAG
>NZ_DASRGO010000096.1:0-23330 GCF_035650995.1 Methyloceanibacter sp.
GATCTTGTCGGAGTAGAGCGACTTGGGCGATGAGCGGCCGATGACAGTGACATTGCCCTTGTAGAGCTTGAGCTTCACCTTGCCCTCGACATGTTCCTGACTCTTATCGACAAGCGCCTGCAGCATCTCGCGCTCGGGCGAGAACCAGAAGCCGTAATAGACGAGCTCGGCATAGCGCGGCATCAGCGAGTCCTTGAGGTGCATCGCCTCGCGGTCGAGGGTGAGCGATTCGATCGCCCGGTGCGCGACATGAAGGATCGTGCCGCCCGGCGTCTCGTACACGCCGCGCGATTTCATGCCGACGAACCGGTTCTCGACGAGATCGACGCGCCCGATGCCGTTGTCGCGGCCGAGCTCGTTCAGCTTGGTGAGGAGCGCGGCCGGCGACATCGCCTTGCCGTCGATCGAGATGGGATCGCCCTTCTTGAAGCCGATGGTGACGACGGTCGGCTTGTCGGGCGCATCCTCCGGCGAAATAGTGCGCTGATAGACGTAAGGCGGCGGCTCGGCGCCCGGGTCCTCGAGCACCTTCCCTTCGGATGAGGAGTGCAAGAGGTTGGCGTCGACCGAGAAGGGGGCCTCGCCGCGCTTGTCCTTGGCCACCGGGATCTGGTGCTTCTCGGCGAACTCGATCAGGTCGCTGCGCGACTTGAATTGCCATTCGCGCCAGGGGGCGATCACCTTGATGTCGGGGTTCAGCGCATAATAGGTGAGCTCGAAGCGGACCTGGTCGTTGCCCTTCCCCGTCGCGCCATGGGCGACAGCGTCGGCCCCGGTCTCGCGCGCGATCTCGATCTGACGCTTGGCGATGAGCGGCCTCGCGATCGAGGTGCCGAGCAGATAGACGCCTTCGTAGAGCGCGTTCGCCCGGAACATCGGGAAGACGAAATCGCGCACAAATTCCTCGCGGAGATCCTCGACGAAGATCTCCTTGATGCCGAGCAGCTCGGCCTTCTTGCGGGCGGGCGCAAGCTCCTCGCCCTGGCCGAGATCGGCGGTAAAGGTGACCACCTCGCAACCATAGGTCTCCTGCAGCCATTTCAGGATGATCGAGGTGTCGAGCCCGCCGGAATAGGCGAGCACCACCTTCTTGACGTCGGTCGGCATGCAAAAACGCCTCGGGCTAATTCGAAGCGGTCTCAAAAAACCGCGGGCGGACTATAGGCGGCCCGCGCGTCCGCGCAAGTATTGCCCGACTTCGCCGAGGGCCCATCCCGACAAGGTCAGGAGGATCCCTACCCCCGTGAGAAGGGTGCCGATGCCCCGGTGGAGGGCGGCCGATGCGCGGGTAATAGCCCGTTCCATCCTTGCGTCGTTGCGCCTGAGCGGGTCGAGCATGAGACGGTACAGGACCGCGACGATGACGATGGTGATCACGCCGGCGAAGACGACGTCGGTAACGAAATGCCGACCAAAGGCGATGCGCAAACCCCCGACCGCGGTGCCGAACACCACGGCGCCCCCGAGCGCAAAGGGCCTTATTTGAGGCGGCGCCAGGCTCGCGGGAGCGACCGTCCAATAGGCCTGGCTCGCCTCGCCGGAGACGAAGGAGCAATTCCGGGTGCAGGCGCTGCTTGGGTACCACCAGGGCTGGAAGGGGGCGGTGCCCGCGAATTGCTGGACGAAATTCGGCCGGGGCCTGCCCCAATTCTCCTTAAGCAGAAGGTTGCTGGTCAAACCCGGGCCGAGCAGGAAGGAGCCGACGAGAAACAGGACAACGGAGGGCGGCATCAACATCGACGATGCCGGGAAAATGAGCTTGCGCAAGAGGACGAGCGCGGCCGGTGCGAGCAGAAGATAGGGAATCCAGTTGGCGATGCGCCGGATCACGTTGGCCGAATAGTCGACCGACAGCGGAAATTTGGCCGCCTGCGGGTTGAAGAAAAGCGCCGCGATCCGAATATCCCAATCGGGAAAGGCGGCGAACAGAATGCCCAAGGAAACGCCGACGGCGACGGGCACAATTAACCAGCCGCGCGACACGGCAAATCCCACTCCCCCAAGCCCGGGCCGGACCACCCGGTCCCGGCGCATCGATCCTGGCGCAACTTCGATGGCGCTTCGATTACACGATGATGACGCGCGCGGCCAGAGCTTGATCCTGGTCAGAGCGCCACACGTTTGTCCAGCTCTAGTCCTTGGAACCTGCCGCAAAGATCGGCGTTCCCTTGCAAGGCCGGAGGATGAGGTCATGCCGTATCGCAGCAACCGAGAGCTGCCGGAGAACGTGCAAAACGTCCTGCCGAGTCATGCCCAGGACATTTATCGCGAGGCCTTCGACAATGCGTGGGCCGAATATGCCGACCCGAGCAAACGGCGCGGAAACGAATCGCTCGAGGAGGTGGCGCATAAGGTGGCCTGGGCGGCGGTGAAGAAACAATACGAGAAGGTGGGAAACGAATGGCGACCCAAGGGCTAGACAATTTGCATGAGGAACTGGTGCGGCGTCTGACCGAAGCCGAGAGCAGGCGCGGCTTTGCGCTCCGCAAGCGGCAACGGGAGGGTGAGTCGAGCGCCTGGCACGAAACCGTGACCAAGCACTTGCCTGAGTCGTGGCCTGCGGCGCGCCTCGCGCTGCAAGCGCGCATCGCCGCCCTCGACATTCAGTGATGCGGAACGTGCATCAAGCGTTGCGGCCGGCGAGCAGCCAATAGACGAAGCCGCCGGCAAAACCCGCGGTGAGGAAGATCGCCATATATTGGCTCGAGGCGACGGCCTCGGCATCGGAGCCGCGAGCGCCGACCATGAGCGGGATTGCAGCAAGCGCGATGCCGCCCGCCGGCACGTAATACATCCACGAGCGCAGCCTCAGAACTTCCCCGGCGACGGCCGCGACGAGCGCGGGGAGGGAGGTGAGCGCGGGCCCCACCGTTCCGGCAAACAACACCATGCCGAAGACGGGCGCCCCATGGTGAAGCACGGGGTCGTGCGGGGCCGCGGCCCTCAGCTCATCGCCGACCCAGAACGCTCCAAGAGCGAAGAGCACGGCGAGCGCGGTAAGAGCGGCAAGCCCGAAGGCGAGCATCACCCAGATCCCGCGCAAGATCGTTTTGAGAATCACAGGGCGCCCCTTTCGTCGGCACGATCATGAACTATAAACGGCGCAAGCCGGGAGCGGGAGCGGGACGATGGTGGCAGTCGAGTTCTGGTACGAGTTCGGAAGCACCTATTCCTATCCTGCGGCGATGCGCATCGAGCGGCTGGCGGGGGAGGCGGACGTTCCGCTCCTCTGGCGGCCCTTCCTGCTCGGGCCGATCCTGAAGGAGCAGGGGCTCAACGACTCGCCCTTCAATGTCTTCGCGGCCAAGGGCCGCTATATGTGGCGCGACCTCACCCGCATCTGCGCGGCCGAGGGACTGCCATTGATTCGGCCGCCAATTCGCTTCCCGCAGAACGGGCTCAAGGCGGCGCGTCTAGCTCTTGTCGGCGAAGCGCAAGGTTGGACGCCGGACTTCACCCGCGCCGTGTTCCTCGCCAATTTTGCCGAGCAGAAGGATATCGCGAGCGAGGAGACGCTCGCGACGATCCTCTCCGGCCTCGGCGTCGATGCAGACGCGGCACTCGCCGAGGCGCGCACGCTTCCCGTCAAGGACAGGCTCCGCGCGCAGACGGAGGAGGCGTCCCGCCGCGGCATCTTTGGCGCGCCGTCCTTCTTGATCGGCGACGAATTGTTCTGGGGCAACGACCGACTCGAGGCGGCGCTCGCCTGGGCAAAGCGCGCGTAACTTATGCGCTCAGCTTGCCTTGCAGCCAACGAACGACCTCGCTTGCGTGCCGATCGGGCGGGAACACCGGATAGAACACGTGCTCGATCTTGCCGCCGTTCACGACGAGGGTCAGCCGTTTGATCAAGCGCATGCCGCCGATCTCGAAGGTCGGCAGGTTGAGTGCGGCTGCGAGCGAACGGTCTCGATCGCTCAGCACTTCGAAGGGGAGGTGGAGACGCTCGACCATTTCCTTCTGATAGGCAGTGTCTTGTGTGCTCAATCCGAACAGTCGCGCACCGAGTGCCGCAAGTTCTGCCGCGTGGTCGCGGAAGGCACAGGCCTGAGGCGTGCAGCCGCGCGCCCCGGGAATTGCATCCCATCCGTCCGGGAGAGCCTCGCCGGGCCTGCCGGTGCGAGGGTAACAGTAGATGACGGTGCGTCCCTCGCCCAGGGCGCCCGCATCGACGAAGCGGCCGGAGGTCGAGGCGAGTTTCACATGCGGCATCACCGAGCCCGGCAGGTGATTGCAGGCGCCGTCATCGACGGGGCGAGGCAGACCGGGGGGAAGCTCGGTGAATCCACTCACGTCGAAGGTGCAAGCTGAACGCTTCTGCGCTGCCTGATGCTTTCGCTTCTAAGCTGGCCGCACGCCGCCATGATGTCGCGCCCGCGGGGAGAGCGCACCGGACTCGCATAGCCCGCGCGGTTCACGACCTCGGCGAACTTCTCGATCTGCTCCCAGTCGGAGCACTCGTACGGCGCGCCGGGCCAGGGGTTGAAGGGGATGAGATTGATCTTGGCCGGGATCTTGGCCAAGAGCCGCACCAGCTCCTTCGCGTCGGCGACGGAGTCGTTCACGCCCTTCAGCATCACATACTCGAAGGTGATGCGCTTGGCATTGGAAAGGCCAGGATAGTTGCGGCACGCTTGCAGCAATTCCTTGATCGGCCATTTCTTGTTAATCGGCACGAGCGTGTCGCGGAGATCGTCGCGCACGGCGTGCAGCGAGATGGCGAGCATGGTGCCGGCCTCCTCGCCCCAGCGCGGAATCTCGGGCGCCACGCCCGAGGTCGAAAGCGTGGTGCGGCGCTTGCCGATCGCCAGCCCCGCGCCGTCGGCGGCGACAGCGCAGGCGTCGCGCACGTTGTCGAAATTGTAGAGCGGCTCGCCCATGCCCATGAGCACGACGTTCGAAATCTTGCGCGCGGCGTCGGGGAGCCCGCGCGGGTCAGGGGGTGTCGCGCCCGGCCAGTCGCCGAGCCGGTCGCGCGCGAGCATGATCTGGCCGACGATCTCGCCCGCGCTGAGGTTGCGCACGAGCTTCTGCGTGCCGGTGTGGCAGAAGGAGCAGGTGAGCGTGCAGCCGATCTGGCTCGAAATGCAGAGCGTGCCGCGGTCCTCCTCAGGGATATAGACGGTCTCGATCTCCTTGCCGTCGGAAAGGCGGAGCAGCCATTTGCGCGTGCCGTCGAGCGAGACCTGCTCGGTTACGATGGCGGGCCGCTCGAGCGTGAAATTCGCTTCGAGCTCGCCGCGGAGGTCCGTGGCGATGTCGGTCATGGCGAGGAAATCTGTCTCGCCGCGCACGTAAAGCCAGCTCCAAAGCTGGCGGGCGCGCATGCGCGTCTGCCGCTCGGGCACGCCGAGATCGGCGAGACGTGCGGCAAGATCGGTGCGGCTAAGCCCGACGAGGGACGGCTTTTGCGCCGTCTCGCTCTTGCCAACGGGGGCGAGCTCGCCGCTCGGTAGAGACAAGGTCATGATTTCGAGGCCTCGCCGGACGACCCGGCGCTTGCCCTAATATCATGATGCGGCGCCCAAATGCCAAGCGGCGTGGGCTAGTCGCTCATCGCGTCGTCGGCGAGGTCGAGCACCTTCTTACCGGGATCGGCCTGACAAGCGATCAGCAGCTTGGCGAGGTGTCCGGCCATCTTGCCGAAATCGATCGTGGCGGGCTCGTCGTCCTCGGTGTAGTAGCCCTCGAACCACATCATGATGAGGCCCTTGTTGTTGTCGTCGTAGTTGATGAATTGCTCGCAGGTGAGCTCGCTCACATCGAGGGCACTGTCGGCGGCGAAGGCCGGCTTGGCGCACAGCAAAAGGGCGGCGGCAACGAGCGTTGCGTGAAGCGGTTTCATGGGATGTCCTTTGAGAGAGCGGCGGGCGGCGGAGATGCCATGCTACGCCGTGCCGGTGACGCCAACAAGAAGGCGAGCGCGAAAGGATCGGCGCGCCGTCAACCGCCGCATTCCTTGGCGGCGCGATCGAGCGCGTCGTTGAACCCGTCGAGCGAGTAAGTATCGGTGGTCGCCGTGCCGCGCGCGGATTTGCCCTCGACCTTCATCGAGCTTCCCGACTTCATCGCCTCGACCAGCTTGGCTTCCATGTCGGGCTTCTCGACGAAGGCCCCTTCGTCCTTGGTGAAGAGCTCGAATTTGGCGGTTCCGACCGTCACCGTTACCTTGGCGCCGGCAGCGAACGGGTAGCCCATCTTCACACTCACCTCGTTCACCACATTATCGGCCGGCCAGCGCGAGATGTAGAAATAGGTAGGGTCGCGTTTGATGCCTTTTTTGGGCAACGAATCCTTGGGCTTGGCGACGGCGAAACAGACCTTCGGCGTGCCGGCCGAGGCGTAAGCCGACCATTCTTTGAATTTCTCCAGGAGGGTCACATCCTGCGCCAATGCAGGCGTTACGCACACTATCGAGACGAACAGGCTGATGGCTCGAACGGCTCGGTGCATCTCCCCGTCCCCGATTCGTGAGCAGGCGCGCAGCATATCCAAACGATCTTCCCTTGGCCAGAATGGTTGGTCAACCCTGCCGGCGCCGCCTCCGCGGGCCTCCTTGCACGTGGCGCGCTTCCGGGGCGGGCGAGCCGCCCTCGGCGAGGGGGCGCGAGGCGAAGCAGCCGAGCGAGCGCAGGCGGTCGTACATGACGATCGCGCCGGCGGTCGCGACGTTGAGGGAGAAGGCCGAGGGAATCCGCACGAGATGCTGGCAGCGTGCGGCGAGCTCCGGCGTCAACGCTCCCCGCTCAGGCCCAAGCACGTAGGCGGCACGAACAGGGTGGGGGAAGCTCGGGAGATCAGCCGCCTCATCGAGTATCTCCACCCCGACCAGGCTGCACCCCTTCGGCAGCTTGAGCTCGGCGAGGCTTCGCCAGTGATAAAGGGGAAGGTGGCTTGCGGATTTCGAGGTGTCGGAGCGCAGCTCGAGCGCTTTCTCGTCTGCGGCGATGGTGAAGACGAAGCTCGCCCCGAAGGCGTGTGCCGAGCGCAACAGATTGCCGAGATTGACGGCTTTCGAGATGCCTTCGACGCCGATGGCGAAATAGCCGCGCGTAGCCGGGAGATGGGCTTTCACGGTGCCCTCTTTGCCATGGGCTTCGATCCGAAAAAAGGGCGGCTCAGGGGGCCCTGAAGGCCTGGTTTTCCACGCTTTTCACGTCATGCCAAGCCCGCTTTGGGCCCATTATGCATTGCCTGGGTCAGACCCCTCAACCATAGTCGATGCGGGCTGAACCGAGCGAGGCCGTTGCGGAGTGAAGCCCCGAGCGCCTATGTGATCGGTGACGTTTTGATTGGTCTCATGCCGGTGGAAGGACAATGATTCGGGTAGCGCAGTTCAAGGAATTCAACGGCCCGCAGGCTTTGCAACTCGAGGAGGTGATCGAGCCCGTTCCTGGACCGAACGATGTCCTCATCAAGGTCACGGCGGTCGGGTTGAACTTCTTCGACACGCTTCTCCTGCGCAACAAGTACCAGGTGACGCCGCCGTTGCCTTTCTCACCGGGCGCCGAAATTGCCGGCGTGATCGAACGGCTTGGCACCGATGTTACTGATCTAGAGGCCGGGCAAAGAGTGGTTGCCTTTATCGGCGGCAATGGCTGCCGGGAGAAGGTCGTTACCAAGGCGAGGAACGTCATCCCGATCCCGGACGGAGTGAGCGACGAAGTCGCCGCCGGCATCCCGATCACCTACGGTACGGCCATTCACGCTTTCAAGGACCGCGCCAAGTTGCAGCCAGGCGAGACGGTCGCAGTGCTCGGAGCGGCAGGGGGCGCAGGTCTCGCTGCTATCGAGATCGCCAAGCTGATGGGGGGGCGCATCATCGCGGTGGCGTCGTCCGGCGATAAGCTCGCGCTTGCCCGCGAGCATGGCGCCCACGAGGGGATCAACTACGAGACCGAGGACCTCAAGGCGCGGCTGAAGGCGCTCACCCTGCCAAAGGGCGTCGACGTGCTCTACGACACGGTGGGCGGACCCGCGGCCGAGCCGAGCCTCCGCGCCATGGCGTGGGAGGGACGCTATCTCGTGCTCGGCTTTGCCTCGGGCACAATCCCGAAAATTCCCCTCAATCTCTTGTTGCTCAAGGGTTGCTCAATGGTCGGGGTGTTCTGGACGTCGTTCGTCGAGCGCAATCCCGTGGCGCACCGCGCCAACATGGTTCAGTTGCTCGATTGGTGCGAAAAAGGGCTGATCCGGCCGCACGTGCATGCGAGCTTCGCACTGGAAGAAACGGCAAAGGCGCTCTCGCTGATCGAGGCGCGCAAGGTCACCGGCAAGGTGATTATCAACCCGCAACTCTGAGCCGGGAACCCGAGCTTCACGCCTTGGGCGGCAGGTCCTTGTCGAGCGCACGGGCGGCGGCGGCCCGATGCGCCGGAGTGATGTGCGTGGCGACGAGGCCGATCACGGCGGTAATCAGGGCAGCGTCGTCGGCGAAGCCGAGCCCCAGGATGACGTCCGGCACAAAATCGAAGGGCAGAATGAAATAGGCAAGCGCCGCGAGCAGCATGCCGCGCACGCGCATTGGGGTCGCGGGATCGAGCGCGCAGTAGTAAGCGGCGACGAGGTCCTCGGCGAATGGGAGCTTACCGGCAAGGCGTTTGAACTTGGTCCAAAAATCGCGCCGGACCCAACGCTCGCGCTCGGCGAAGGCGGAGCGCGAAACATCGCCGCCGCCAAACGCGGCGTTCTTGAGCTCGCTGGCATCGTTCCAGGCAATCATGGCTTCCACCTCGCGAACGGCTAAGTCCCGATCCCACGCAAAAAAATAGGGCACGGGTCGGAGCGCTGCAAGGATCGGCGACAAAGTTTTAACCCTCTCAAGCCTCGCGTCTCCTGCTTCTCGGCTCATTTGCCGGAGCTTCACCAATGCGAGGGCATAGTCGGCGCGCCGGATCAAGAATGCACCGGCGGGAGGCGAGAGCCGTGTTGTGTCGAGTTCCGCTCATCGCGAGCCTGATCGTGCTCGTCGTCACAGCCGTCATCGCCGGCACAGCGGTCATCGCTGCCGAAGCCGGGACGTCCACCGAGGGCACGGACTCGGCGGCCATCAGCTCGGCCGACGCCCCGCTTGCCAGCAAGGCTCAGCAGCTTGCGGCCGTGAAGCGCTCCATCGCGGAGGCGAAGTGCGACTATGCTGTGGACGCGGCGATCGTCGAGGCCTGCGATCAACTGCAAGCGCAAGCAAAGATGCTTGAGGGAGAGATCGAGGCGCTGCAGGCGCAAGCGGCAAAGCCGGCGGAACAGGCAACGCTGCTACTGCCGCGAGCGAAGCCCTACAGTTTCGCCGCGCGCACCAGCCCGAACATGAGCTACCGCACCTTCTGTGTGCGGGAATGCGACGGCTTCTATTATCCGCTGAGCGAGGCCTCGAAACCGGACGCCTTCCTCGCCGAAGAAGCCAAGTGCCGGGCGAGCTGCTCGTCGCCGGCGAAGCTGTTTTATACGCCCGCCCCGGGGGAGGATGCCGCGGCGATGGTCGCGCTTACAGGGGAGCGCTATAGCGAGCTTACCAACGCGTTCCGCTATCGCAGCGAGTATGTCGAGGCTTGCACCTGCAAGCCGATGCCGTGGACGGCCGAGGCCAAGGCCGCGTTCGTCCGCCGCGCCATCCTTGCCACGCGGACGCCGAGCGAGTTGATCGTGGCGGAAGGTGCGGGCGAGGTGGCAAAGCTGCTGGCCAACGGAGAGGTCAAGGTCGAAGTCCGCCTCATGAGCACGAAGCGGAGATATGGCCGGGCAGTTGTCGAGCGGACGGGCGTGCGACCGCTCTTGTTCAGACCCTTCCGCAGTGGCTTCGGCTTGGGCGCGCTGGCCTCGGCCGAACCGGTGCCGCAGCGCCACGTCTTCCGGTTTCGCGGGCGCGACTAGGCTCCTATTTCCATCGGGATGGCAGCTTGCGCGAGATGCATACCGCGTGAGAAGAGAACCCGCATGACAAAGCATCGTCTGCTGTTCGTATGCCTCGGCAATATCTGCCGCTCGCCGATGGCCGAGGGCGCGTTCCGCCGTGCCGCCGCTCAGCAGGGCGTGCTCGACCGCTTCGAGATCGACTCGGCGGGATTGGGCGACTGGCATGTCGGACAGGCGCCCGATGCCCGCGCGCAAGACGCCGCCGGCCGCCGCGGCATCGACATTTCGGGCCAGAGCGCGAGGCAGGTCACCCGCGAGGATTTTGCGCGCTTCGATCTTTTGCTGGCGATGGACGGGTCGAATTACGAGGACCTCGCGCGGCTTGCGCCGAAGCGCGAACGGCACAAGATCCGCCGCTTTCTCGATTTCGCGCCGCATGCCAGCACCAAAGACGTGCCCGATCCCTTCTTCGGCGAGGCGGAGGGTTTCGATCACGCGCTCGATCTGATCGAGGAGGCGTCGCGCGGCCTGCTCGCTGCGCTCCTCAGCGAGGAGGAGGCCTCCGCGAAGCGCGGCTAGTCCTCGAGCGGGTAGGCGGCCTCGACGACATAGGGCCCGCCGCCGACCGAGTCGCGCGACGAATAGAGTACGAACCGGTTCACGATGAAGGGGTCGGCGAAGACGCCGCCCTGGTGCTCGAGATAGGCCGCAACCGCGTCGGCGCGAGCGTTACGAAGCCGCGCCAAGGTGACATGCGGCATGAAGTTGCGACCCTCGGCGGGAAGGCCGGCCTCGCGCGCGGCGCGGTCGTTGGCACGGCGCAGTGCATTCAATCCCTCGGACGGAGCGACGCCGGCGAA
This sequence comes from Methyloceanibacter sp., assembly GCF_035650995.1. Lineage (GTDB taxonomy): Bacteria > Pseudomonadota > Alphaproteobacteria > Rhizobiales > Methyloligellaceae > Methyloceanibacter. The sequence continues at coordinate 10,713 of NZ_DASRGO010000096.1, forward strand.
GATCGCGCGCGGCTTGTTGCCGCCGAAGCTGCCGAGCCCGTTCAGTCTGATCTCGAACGGCGGCATCTCGATGGCGCCGAGCGCCTCGGCGAAGTCGCGGGCGGTCATGCCATCGACATCGCCGATGAAGCGAAGCGTCAGGTGATAATTCTCGGGATCGATCCAGCGCGCTCCGGTGAGGCCTGCACGAAGCAATGTGAGCCGCTCGGCCAAGGGGCGGGGGATTTCGATCGCTGAGAACAGCCGGGGCATGGTGGCGACTCTTCTACCCCCAACAGTCAGGGGCATGGGTTCGGATAGTCAAGATGGATTTGCTCGATGTCCGCAAGCACGTGGTCCCCGAGCTCAAGGGTAAGGGCGGCGATGTCGGTCTTAAGCTGGGTCATCGTGGTCGCGCCGATGATGGCGCTTGTGACAAATGGCCGCGACGCAGCGAAGGCGATCGCCATTTGCGCCGGGTCGAGCCCGTGACGGCGCGCAAGCGCCACATAGGCGGAGATCGCCTTCGGCCCGTTGCCCTGCTCGTAGCGGCCGAGCCGGTTGAACAGCGTCTTGCGCGAATTGGGCGGGAGCGCGCCGCCCTCGTATTTGCCCGAGAGGTAGCCTTGTCCGAGCGGCGAGTAGCCGAGCAAGCTCACACCCTCACGATAGGTGATCTCCGACAGGCCGATCTCGTAGGAGCGGTTGACCAGATTGTAGGCATTCTGAACCGAGACGATGCGCGGCAGGTCGTGCTGCTCCGAGGCCTTGAGGAAGCTCATCACGCCCCATGGCGTCTCGTTGGCGAGACCGATGAAGCGGACCTTGCCGGCCTCGACGAGCCGCGCCAATACCGCGAGAATCTCGCCGATCGGGTGGCTCTCGCCTTCGAGGTGGAGGTAATCGAGCCCCTCGAAGATGCGCATCGGCCGGTCGGGCCAATGGAGCTGATAGAGGTCGATATAGTCGGTCTTGAGCCGCGCGAGGCTCGCGTCGACGGCCTCGGCGATCTGGCTTGCGCTTTGCCGGGTCGGTCCGCCGTTCTTGCGGAGCCATGACATCTTGCCCCGGCCGGCCACTTTCGTGGCGACGATGATCTTGTCGCGATTCTTCCGCGAGGCGAGCCAGGTGCCGACGATTTCCTCGGTGCGACCTTGCGTCTCGGGTCTGGGCGGCACGGGATAGATCTCGGACGCATCGAGGAAGTTGATGCCCTGCTCCACTGCATAGTCGAGCTGGGCGTGAGCTTCGGCTTCCGAGTTCTGCTCGCCGAACGTCATGGTTCCGAGGCAGAGCGGGCTAACCCTGATTCCGGTGCGGCCGAGCTCGCGGTATTTCATGTCCTCACCCTCGCAGGGAAGACTGCGGTATTAACGATGAATCAACCTAAAGGCGGCGACTCCTCGCGGATCCCACCTTCGCCTTTGTTAATGACTTGAGAGGTAACAGAGAAGGACGTGACGCGCGACGTCGCGCGGGCGCGGCGTCCGGCAGCAACAGGCATGGCAGGTATGAGGACGGCAGTCCAGGCGCGCGCGATCGCCGCAACGGGAATAAGAGTCGAGGCCGCAATGGCCGAAGCGGTCGATCGACCGGAACCGCGCTTCGCAGAGACAATGGCGCAGCGCCTGCGGCGCTACGTGCTCGGCGCGGCTTACGCGCTACGGCCGAACCGCATCGCGCTCTTGCCGCGGCTCATTTGGATGAGCCTCGCCTATTGGCTTGCGCCGGCCGGTACGCGCGACAAACTCCCCAGCCATCCCGTCTATTACAGCTCGCGCGGACTCGTCGGCATCAGCAACGATCTATCGGTCGAAGCCCTTATCGCCAACTACAAGCGCGGGTATTTTCCCGTTTGCCATATAGGGCCGATGAAATGGTGGTGTCCGGAAGAGCGTGCGGTGATCGATCCCGCGCTGACTCATGTCGGGCGAAACCTGCGCCGGCTCCTTCGCCGTAAGAAATTCAGAGTCACAATGGATCAGGATTTTGCCGGCGTGATCGCGGCTTGCGCCAAACCGAGACCCGGCAAGGCGCCCCTCACCTGGATCACGCCGCGGGTGATGCGTGCCTATTACGAGGCGCACAAGGCGGGCTGTGCCCACTCCGTAGAAGTGTGGGACGAGAAGGGGCGCCTGGTCGGCGGACTCTACGGGCTCGCCATCGGCAAAGTGTATTTCGGCGAGTCGCAATTCTCCGCGGTCGAACACGCCTCGAAGATTGCGACGGTGGCGCTTCACCGGCAGCTCGCCGCCTGGGGCTATCACCTCCGCGACGGCAAGTGGATGACGTCGCATCTCGCGAGCTTCGGCTTCAGGGCAATGAAGCGCGACGACTTCAAGGCTTTACTCGATCTCTACGCCGACGTCCCAGGCAAGACCGGTTCTTGGACCTTCGATCCCGATCTCGACCTCGCAGACTGGCCGCTCGATGAGAGCAAGTCAGAAGCGAAACCTGGTCCCGCATCGTTGAAGGTCGCGTGATGGGCCGGCAAGGCGCATACAAGGCCGCCCCGACACCCTTTGCCGCGCAGAGGCCGCTCGTCATGAAGTTCGCGCGACTGTTCTCGACCTCGTCGCTCCTGTCTCTTGCGCGCGTCGCCGGGGCCGTTGCCGGATTCGGCACCCAGATCGTGCTGGCGCGAACGCTGCAAGCGAGCGCTCTTGGCGTGTTCTACTCGGTCACGAGCCTTGCCGCCGTGGTGGGGCTGATCGCGGCCCATGGCTACCCGTCGATCGCCGCGCGTTTCATGCTCCGCTACCGGAAGCAGGGCAGGGAAGGCCTGGTCGCCGCCTTCGTGCAGCGGTCGCGGCACGACGTGACGGTCTATGCGGCGATCGCAACAGCGGCCGTGCTTGCCTTCGCGCTGCTATGGCCTTCCTTCAGCAGCGAGGTGCGGCTGGCCCTCGTTGCCGCCGCGCTGTCCATTCCAGCCAATGCCTCGTTTCGCCTCAACGGGACCTTCGCCAACACGATCAGGCGCTTTGCGCTCGCCTACCTGCCGGACACCTGCATCAGGCCGTTCTTGCTGCTCGGCGGCATCGGGCTTCTGCTCGCCCTTGGCATGACCCTGACCGCGAGCAGCGTCACCTTCCTTCTCACCCTCATCCTCGCGAGCCTCGCCTTCACCCAATATGCACTGCTCGCCAAGGACATGCCGAAGGGGAACGCGGCGCCGTCGCCGCGGCGGCTTCTCACCCTTTGGCGGCGCGAAGCTACGCCCCTGATTCTCGTTGCGCTGATCACCAATTTCTTCGCCGATGTCGCCATCCTGATGGTCACCCCGCTCCTGTCGAGCGCCGACACGGCGTCGATCGGCATTTGCCTCAAGCTTGCGCTGCTCGTCGGCTTCGCTGTGCAGGTGGCGCATCAGGTCGTGGTGCCGGACCTCGCCAATGCGCGGGCGCGGAAGGATCGCGAGTCGATCAGACTTGCGGGCTTGCGCGCGCTCGTTTTCCCGCTCGCCAGCACGCTTGCCGCGACCGTCGTCGCGGCGCTATGGGGCAAGAGCATCCTCGCGTTGTTCGGACCGGAATTCACCGGGGCGAAGGCCGCGCTCGTCATCCTGATAGGGTGCCAGCTCCTCCGCGCCGTCTTTGGTCCGAGTGTGGCACTGCTGACCGTGATCGGCGCGCAGAAAGAGAACGCCGCGCTCGCGGTCTTGGCGCTCGTTGCGCTCGGGGGCGCCGATCTTGCGCTTGCACCAAGCTATGGTGTCCTCGGCGCCGCGGCCGGGGTCGCCATTGCAACCTTGGTGTGGGTGGTGGGTTGCGCGGTGGTGCTCTACCGCTTGAGCGGGCTCAGGATCGACGCTCCCTATCTCATCGGCCAGTTGATGGCCGTCCGCTCGGCCCCGGCCTAGCCCGCGCGCACTGCGCCGACGGCGACTTCTGCGGCTCCCGTCTTTTCGATCTTTTGCTCGGCCTGCTCCGTCGCAAACAGGGTCGTGAACAGGAGCCAGGCGATGAAGGCTGCGACAGTGAGGAGCGCAATGGCGCCGAAAATCTTGCCGAAATGAAGAGGCATTGATCGGTGAAGTTTCCCTGCTGAAGGCCGCGACAGTAGCGAACTCGCAGGGTTCGATCAATCTAGCTTTGCTGGCGCTGTCCGGCTAGAACGGACCCGCCAGACGCTCGTGGGCACGAGGGACGCGCCGATGAAATGTGCCGATGGATCTTACGCGCGAGGCACGGTCCATGAGGCGCGCACGATTCTCGTCGTCAGCGCCACGCATCGCGATCATCGCGAGATCAGGCGCCTCTTCCCCTCGGGAATCGACTTCCGCTTTCACGATTATGCCAGCACGTGCCTCGAGGAGCTGATCACGGGGAACGAGCGCGAGGGAGATCGCGCCGAGGACCCGCATATCGAGGTCGGCCGTATCCTCGCCGGGCTCGACGGTACGAAGGTTGCAGCGGTTGTCAGCACCGACGACTATCCGGGTGCTGCGCTCGCGGCGATCATCGCTCAGGAACTCGGTCTGCCCGGCCCCGATCCGCGCGCCGTGCTGATCGCCCAGCACAAATACCTTTCGCGGTTAAAACAAGTCGAGGCCGTTCCTGAGGCGGTGCCCCCGTTCTTCCTGATCGACACGGCGGAAGGCGCCGAACTTCCCGAGGAGCGGTGCTTTCCACTGTTCGTCAAGCCGGTGAAGTCGTTCTTCTCGGTCGGCGCCGAGAAAGTCGCCTCGCGCGCCGAACTTGTCGCGCTTCTCCCGCGCTGGCGCAATTGCGACGAATTCTTTCTACCCCTCGAGCGCATGCTCGAGCGTTACGTCGGCGGCGGCATCGGCAGCGAACGGCTGATCGCCGAAGGCGTGCTCGAGGGCGTGCAGGTCACGGTCGAAGGTTACGCGTTCGGCGGCAGAGCGACAGTCATGGGCGTCGTCGACTCGATCATGTTCCCGGGCACCATCGCATTCTCGCGCTTCGACTATCCCTCACGCTTGCCGGAGGACGTGCAAGCCCGCATGGCCGATATCGCCGCAAAAGCGATGGAGGCGCTCGGTTTCGACAACGGTCTATTCAACATCGAGATGATGTACGACGCCCGCTCGAATCGCGTTTCGATCATCGAGATCAATCCGCGCATGGCTTCGCAGTTCGCCGATCTCTACGAGAAGGTCGACGGCACGTCGAGCTATCGCATTTTGCTCGATATCGCCGAGGGAAGGGAGCCGCGCTTCACGCGCCGAGAGGGCCGCCATCCCTTCGCTTCGAGCTGCGTGCTACGCACTTTCGAGGACAAGATCGTGGCCCGTCTGCCGGGCGAGGAGGAGCTTACGCATCTCGAGGCGCTCCATCCCGACATAAGAGTTGAGCTTCACGGCCAGGTCGGACAGAAGCTCTCGGATGAGCTTCAGGACGGGCACAGCTATCGCTACGGTATCGTCAACCTCGGCGGGCACGATCTCGCCGATGTGCTCGCGAAATTCGAGGCCGTAAACGCAATGCTGGGAATTGTGCTGATCCCCGCCGAGGCGTCAGAGCGACCGTCAGGCGCTGAGCTTGCAGTCGCCGCGGGCTGAGGCCAGGCTCAGTTGTTGGCGATCGTCTCCGCGATCCAATTCTTGAACGGCGCGACGCGGGCATAAACGCCGGGCGTGGCGCTGCCGCAACCTTGGCCCCAACTGACCACGCCCACCTGCAGGAAGTTGCCGCTTAGGTCGCGGACCACCAGTGGGCCGCCCGAATCGCCCTGGCAAGTATCCTTGTTGGTCCCGCTCACGAAGGCACAGATCTCAGTGTCGGCGATGTCCGTGGCCGGCTTGGCCCCCGTGAAGGCCGCGTTGCAGGTTGAATTGTCGACCCAGTCAAGCTCGACCTCGCGGAGCTTGATCGGCGATTCCACCTTCTCCTTCACCTCGGGCCCGAGATCGGACATGAGCGCGGTGAAATCGTCGTCGAACGACCACAACGTGCCCCACCCGCTCACCGTCACTCTCGCGCCGGGTACGAGATATTCCTTGTCGGCTTCGAGGTCGGCGAGCGGCACGGTCTTGGGATCGGCGATCGGCGTCTTGAGCTTGAGCAGGGCGACGTCGGCCTTTCCGTTCAGCCCTTTCTCCAGGAATTCGGGACGCGCGAAAACCTTCTCGACTTCGACCTTGGTGGTCTTGGTGCGGTCGTTCGAGCCGTAGCCTATGACGATGTCCTCGGGATCGGTCTGGGTCGTGGGTCCGCGACCGAGATCCCCGTCGGTGACGCAGTGAGAGGCGGTCAGCACCCATTGCGGGGCGATGAGCGAGCCGCCGCAGAAGCCCCTTTGGTCCTCCATCGACGTATAGAGGCGCACTTGATAGGGAAATTTGCCCTCGGGCGCCTCGGTCCCGTCGACGATCATCTCGTTGTCTTCGCCGCGCGCGAGACCGCTCACGACAAAGAGCGCGCCGAGAGTGACGGCGAGGCTTGCAGTCAACGAACGCGCTCTTTTCATGGCCGTGCCCGCTCTCAGTTGTTCTTGATCGTATCGTTGATCCAATCGGTAAAGGACGACACGCGGGCGAACACGCTCGGCGTAACGGTATTGCCGCAGATCGTGCCCCAGCTCACGACGCCGACCTGGGTGAAGCCCGAGGGCGTGGCGACAACGAGCGGTCCGCCCGAGTCGCCCTGGCACGAGGCCTTGGTCGTGTCCTGATACATGGCGCAGATTTCGGTGGGAGCGACGGAAAGCTTGTCGGCGGCGAACGCGGCGTTGCACGTGTCGTTGTCCATCGCCTCGATCTCGACCTCACGGAGCTTCAGGGGGAAGTTCAGCTTGTCGTTCATCTCCTTCCCGTTGCCGAGGTCGGGCATCAATGCGGCGACGTCCTTGTCGAAGGGGCTCCAGAGCGCACCCCAACCGGTGACGGTCACCTTGGCGCCGGCGGAGGCGAGCCGCTTGTCGGCTTCTGGATCGGCAAGGCTCACAACCGGCGCGTCGGGAATCGGCTCGGCCAGCTTGATCAGGGCGACGTCATGCTTGCCGTCCAGACCCTTGGCGAGGAACTCCTCGCGCGCGAAGATCTTCACGGCCTGTATCCTCTTGGTCTGCGTGCGGTCGTTCGAGCCGTAGCCGACGACGATGTCTTCGGGGTCCTTCTGCGTGGCCGGTCCCTGATTGAGATCGCCGTCGGTCACGCAATGCGATGCGGTCAGCACCCATTGCGGGGCAATGATAGAGCCGCCGCAAAAGCCGTATTGGTCCTCCGTCGAGGAATAGAGGCGCACTTGGTAGGGATATTTGCCGTCGGGAGCCTCCTTGCCGTTGACGATCATCTCGTTGTCGTCGGCGCGCGCGGCCACCGACAATTGCCAGCAGACCCCTAGCGCCATCATCAGGCCCGCAGTCAGGACTCGAACTCGGTTCATTGAATTGTCCTCCATGGGACGCCGCCATCCGGACGTCGCCGTCAGTTACTTTCCATCGTGTCCTTAATCCAGTCCGTGAACGGCGAGACGCGCGCAAACACGCTCGGCTTCGTTGTGCTGCCGCAGATCGTCGTCCAGCTCACGACGCCGACCTGGTAATAACCTTGCGGCGAAGCGGCGGCCTTAACGAGCAGCGGGCCGCCGCTGTCACCCTGGCAGATGTCCTTGGTGGTGCCTTTGACCATGGCGCAGATCTCCGTCGGCGCGACGGTGAAGGGCGACCCCGCGAAGACGGCCTTGCAGGTCGAGTTGTCCATGGCGTCGATCTGGACTTCGCGCAGCTTCACCGGGAATTGCCACTTGTCCATCATCTCCGAGGCAGAGCCGAGCTCCGACATCAGCGCTCCGACGTCCTTGTCGAAGGGGCTCCACAGCGCACCCCATCCAGTCGCCGTGAGCGGCGTTCCCTCGACAACGAATGTCTTGTCGATGGCGGGATCGGCGAGGGAAATGACCTTGGCGTCGGGGATCGGCTGCTTCAGCTTCAGCAGAGCCACGTCGCCCTTGCCGGCAATGCCATCCCGCTTGAACTCGTCGCGGATGACGATCTTCACGACCTCGACCTTTGTGGTCCGAGTCCGATCGTTGGAGCCGTAACCGACCACGACTTTGTCGGCGTCCTTGACCGTATGCGGCCCGATTTCTTTCTCGCCCACAGTGACGCAATGGCCGGCGGTCAAGACCCACTGCGGAGCGATGATGGTGCCGCCGCAGAAGCCGCGCTTGTCGTTGAGCGTGGAGTAGAGCCTCACCTGCCAGGGATATTTGCCTTCCGGCGCCTCGGTCCCGGCGACGATCATCTCGTTGTCGTCGGCAGCAAACGCGTGGCCGGGCGCGAGGCCGAGAGTTGCGAGCAAGACGGCGACAAAAACATCACGCGGTAACATCCAACGACTCCGCTTCGTCAGTTGTCTCGCATCGTCGCGTCGATCCAGTCGGCCGAGGTCGAGACCCGCGCGAAGACGCTCGGTGTGCCGGTCGTCGCGCATTTGACGCTCCAGCTCACCACGCCGACCTGGAGCAACCCTCCGGGAACGTCGGCCGGCACGACGATCGGGCCGCCCGAGTCGCCGTGGCACTGCGCCTTAGTGGCGCCCTTGTACATGCCGCAGATTTCGCTCTCCCACACCTCGCCCTGAAGCTGCTGATAGGCGGCGTTGCAGGTTTGCGTATCGACCGCTTCCACCTCGACCTCGCGAAGTTTGAGCGGCGCCCGCCACTTCAGCAGCATTTCGTTCGCGGGGCCGAGCTCGGCGAGAAGCGCCTTGATGTCCTCGTCATGGGCGTCCCATAAGGCGCCCCAGCCGGTGATGGTCACCTTGGTGCCGGGCACGAGATATTTCTTGTCGCTTTCGGGGTCGGCGAAGGCGACGACCGGCGCGTGGGGAATCGGCCGCTTCAGCTTGAGGAGAGTCAGATCGACCTTCCCGCCGCGCCCCTTCGCCAGGTAATTCGGGTTGACGATGACCTTCTCGACTTTGATCTTCTTCGTCTTGGTGCGGTCGTTCGAGCCGTAGCCGACCACGACCTTGTCGGGTCCATTGGCGGTGGTCGGGCCGTTGGCGAAATCGCCTTCGGTCATGCAATGGGCGGCGGTCAGCACCCATTGCGGGGCGATGATCGAACCGCCGCAGAACCCGACCTTGTCTTCCATCGAGGAGTAAAGCCGTACCTGATAAGGATATTTGCCTTCAGGCGCCTCGGTTCCTGCGACGATCATCTCGGTGTCGCCGGCGGCCAATGCCCCGCGCGTGACGAGGACCAAAGCGCCAAGCGCGAGAGCACCAGCTGTGGCGAGAAATGCACGAGTCATATCAGCGACTCCGCGACCAGACCCTTCAGTTGCCGGACATCGCCGTATTGATCCAATCCGAAAAGGACGAGACGCGCGTGTAGACGTTGGGAAGATCCATGTTGCCGCAGCCACGGCTCACGACGCCGACCTGAACGAAGGTTCTCGGCTTCGGCGAGGCCATCAAAGGGCCGCCCGAATCGCCATAGCAGGCGTTCTTGCGCGAGCCCGGTTGCATTGCGCAGATGCTGCTCTCGACGATCTCGGTGCCGGAGCCCTGGAACACGGTCTTGCAGCTTTCGTTGTCCATGACCTGGATATCGACCTGATGCAGCTTGAGCGGATAGTTCAGCTTGTCGCCGAGATCGGCTCCGGCAGTGAGCTGCGAAAGCATGGCGAGCACGTTCTTGTCGTCGGGATTCCATACCGCGCCCCAACCGGTGACGGTGACCGTGGCGCCCGGCGTCATCAGCTTCTTGTTCATTGCGGCATCGGCGAGCGCGATCGGCTTCGCATCCGGAATCGCCTCCTTGAGCTTAATGAGCGCGATGTCGGCGTTCGATGCGGCGCCCTTGGCGAGATAGTCGGGATTGACGACAATCTTCTCGCTTTCGACCTTCGTGGTCTGCGTGCGGTCGATGCTGCCGTAGCCGATCACGACGGCATCGACGGGGGCGACGTTGGCGGTCGCGGTCGGATCGGCGACGACGCAATGGGCCGCGGTCAGCACCCATTGCGGGGCGATGATCGAGCCGCCGCAACGCCCTTTGTCGTCCTGCATCGAGGCGTAGATGCGCACCTGCCAGGGGAACTTGCCTTCCGGCGCGACCTTGCCGCCGACGATCATCTCGTTGTCGTCGGCGCGGGCGAGGCTCTGCAGCCCGCACATCACTCCAAGCGTCAGCAAAGAATAGGCAGCAAACTCGCATGCTCGCGTCATGGCGCGACTCCGGGTGGGTTGTGGATTAACGGTCCTGGTGGGCATTGGGGATCACTCACTGAGACTTCATGGTGCTGTCGATCCAGTCGGTGAAGGAGGAGACGCGCGTATATACGCCCGGGTAGAGCGGGTTGCCGCATTGCGGACCCCAGCTCACGATGCCGAGCTGCACGTAGCCGCGAGCCACCGCGCTCGCCGGCGCCACGAGCGGGCCGCCCGAGTCGCCGAAGCACGAATCCTTGCCGCCGCTCGGACCCGTGGCGCAGATCTCGGTGTCGCCCACGGTGAAAGCTGGAACGTCGAGCGCCTTGTAAACCGATTTGCACTCCCCCGAATCGATCACCTCGATATCGACCTCGTGCAATTTGCGCGGCGCGTTAAGCTCCTGCTGCTCGAGAAGTTTGCGTTCGGACAGACTCCGGCGGCCGGCCATGACGTCGACGGCGTTCTGGAACGCCTGGAAGTCCCAGATTGCCCCCCACCCGGTGACGGTGACCTTGGCCCCGGGGACATCGATGCTCTTGTCGACGTCCGCATCGGCAACGGCGATGGTGGGTGCATCGGGGATGGGTTGCTTGAGCTTGATCAGACCGAGATCGGCCTTGTCACCCTTGAGGTAGTCGGGGTGGACGATAATCTTCTCGCTTTCGATCTTGGTGGTCTCGGTGCGGTCGTTGGAACCGTAGCCGACCACGACTTTCTGGGTATCGAGAAGGCAGTGAGCAGCGGTCAGCACCCATTGCGGGGCGATGATCGAGCCGCCGCAGAAGCCGACCTTGTCATCCATGGTGCTGTAGATGCGGACCTGCCAGGGATATTTGCCCTCATCGACCGGGCGACCTCCGACGATCATCTCGGTGTCGTCGGTGGCAAGAGCCGCCTGACTAACGACGCAGGACAGCGCGGACAGCAAAAGAAGTTCCGCTACAACAGCATAGACTCGCGTCATTCGATTTCTCCAGATACCGGCTTTGATGTTATCGAAGGCTTGCCGTAAACCGAAGCGCGTGTTGCAAGGCGACGCATTTTATCTATCGACCCCAAGACTGTACATTAAAGTTTGGTGAGGCTTGATGACCGACGGGCAGACCAGCGAGAGCGCGCTCGACGGGATCGAGGCGGAGGTTGACGCCAACGCCGATCCCGGCAAGCTCGCGCCGCGGCTGCGCGAGCTGCTTGCAACGCTGCCGAAGGATTCGCCGCTGCGCGCCCGGGCGCTCCGCCTGAGCGGGGTGGTGAAGAACCGGCTCACCTTGCCGCGCGATGCGCTTGCCGATCTTGTCGAGGCGCGCCGTGCGGCGGTCGCCGCCAAAGACTATGGCGAGCTGTCCAATATCGCGCGCGAGGCGAGTGTGGTTCACGCGTGGCGCGGCAATGACCGCTCCGCGGCGCTCGAACTGCTGCAATCGCTTGCTTTCGCCTCGATCCAGGACAATCGGGCCGCGCTGTCCCGCGCGCTTGCCGAGACCGGTCGCATCGAGCTCGAGGGCGGGCGCTATGAGCGCGCGGCGACGCTGTTTCGCGAGATCGCCGAGAGCGCGGCCAAGGATCTCCCGACGCGTCAAGCGCAGAGGCTCAAAGTGAACTTCTGCCAGGCGCTGAACCGGACCGGCAGTGCCGACCAGGCCCTCGCCATCGCGCGGCAACTGAAGTCGGAGCTTCCCGCCGGGGAGGGCCGCCTTTCTTTCCTCGTCCGCATCGAGGAGACGCGCGCCTTCGCGGCGCGCGGTCAATTCGCGGAGGCCGAGACGAGTCTGGCCGAGGCGGAAGCCTATCTCGCCGATTCGAGCGATGCGTTCAGGCGCCTCGAATATCTCGAGGCCAAAGGCGAGCTCGAGCTGCTCAAGGGCGATAGCGCAGCGGTCGAGACGCTTGGGCAGGTAGCGAACGAGTTCGCCGAGCAGGATTTGACCGCGCGCGCGGCGATCGTGCGGGTCAAGCTCGCGAACGCGCTGTTCAGAGCTGGCAGGGACGAAGAGGCGCGCGAGGCGCTTGCGCTCGCGCTCCGCAGTGCGATCGCCGCCGACCTGAGCGAGCTTGCCGATCGCATTCGCTCCGACATGATGAAGAGCGACGGCGGCAAGCATCTCAAGGAGCTCGCCGAGGATATCGAATCGATCGGGGGAGGAGCCGGCGTCTCGCGGCGGTTCATCGTGCTCGGCAGGCTCGGAGGCGGAGGCGGGGGACAAGTCGACCGCGCGCTCGATCTGACCGACGGCGAACAGGTCGCTCTGAAGAAGGTCGATCTCACCGCCTATAGCGCCGAGCAGCGCAGGCGCGCCATCGAGTCCATCAAGGCCGAATATGCCTGCGCGCTCAGCTTGATCCACCCCGGCGTCGCCCGCGTGCGCGATCTTCTGATCGAGCCCAAAGCCGCGATCTATATCATGCAGGAGTTCATCGACGGCCCGACGCTGCGCAAAGCCCTCGCCGGCGGTGCGAAGCGCGAGCAGCTTCTCGGCCATCTCGCCGGCGTCGCCGATGCGCTCTCGGCG
>NZ_DASRGO010000097.1:0-10040 GCF_035650995.1 Methyloceanibacter sp.
GCCGCGCGGGGCGCGGGCGATCACATAGCCGCCCTCGAGCTCGATCTCGGCGCCGAGCTTCTCGAGCGTCGTGATGTGCAGATCGACCGGACGCGTGCCGATGGCGCAGCCGCCCGGCAGAGACACCTTGGCCATGCCGCAGCGGGCGACGAGGGGGGCGAGCACCCAGAAGCTCGCGCGCATGCGCGCGACCATCTCGTAGGGGGCGGTGGTGTCGACGATCTCGGTCGCGGTCAGCCTGAAGGTCTGGCCGTCGGTCGTGCGCTGACCGGATTTCTTGCCGGCGATGGTCACGTCAACGCCGTGGTTGCCGAGGATGCGAGCGAGAAGGTTCACATCGGCAAGGCGCGGCACGTTGTGCAAGGTGAGCGTCTCGCGGGTGAGGAGGCTGGCGATCATCAAGGGCAGCGCAGCGTTCTTAGCGCCACTGATCGGGATGGTGCCGGTCAAGCGCTGGCCGCCGATAATGCGGATGCGGTCCATGGCGTGTTACTCCCTCGCGCGCCCGTGCCCCTTTCGGGCCCTATTTGCAGTCCCCGTAAGGTGCCGGCCCCAACGACCCTCAAGGCAAGACCGACAAACCATCAGTTTACTCCCTAGGAGGGGTCCTGTCCCCCCTCTTCGCATGCCTTGGCGGAGGACTTGGCGCGGGCTTGGGCCTTGCGTTTCAAGAGGTTGGCTCTGAGCGCCTGGGCAAGCCGGGCTTCGCGCCCCTGGGCACTTGCGGTGGCTTTCCGGCCGGCTTCGTCCGTCTTCTTCTCGCGCATCGGACCCAAGTCCTTGAGAGGATTCTAAGCCTCGTTCGTTTATATCACATCAAACGGTGCCCATGTCGCGGGCAGACAGGCGAAGGGGCCGCGGGCTTATGCTTGCAGGCGCTTCCCCGCTATGGCAGGGTCCGCCCCGCGCATCATCCGAGGCATCCCTTCGGGGACCGGCTCGGAGCGGATCCCTTAGCCGCCGTAGCTCAGTGGTAGAGCACGTCATTGGTAATGACGGGGTCGACTGTTCAATCCAGTCCGGCGGCACCATTCATCAACCTCGCGGAACGGCCGTGGCGACGGGGCGCTTCAGCGCCGCAGGGCCATTTCGCTGGCGAGCCTCCGGAACCCGTCCGCGAGCGCGACAAGCCCCGTCTCGACCGGTAGATCCCGGGCGGCTCTGATCGTATAGCGGATAAGCGAACTGCTGCGAGCGGCGTTGAGCCGGTCGCATTCGGCGCGCGCCAAGTCCTCCGTCTCGAAGCAGAGCACCCGACCGTTGCGATTGACCGGGCTGGAGCCGGCGCCAAAGATGCTCTTGGCGCTCCGGTGACTCCACACCGTGTAGAAACCCGCATTGCTTTGCATTGGAAATCCCCCGATTAACAAGGGATTAACGCGCAAAGATCGGCCCGGGTTCCAGGGTCGGAGATTTCCGCTCAGAGCGCGACGCCGAGCTTACCGAGAGCAAAGACCATGGCCCCGTAGAGCAGCACGGTCACGAGGCAGGAGAGGCCGAGCGAAGGCCAAAAACCCAGGCCACCCCTGAGCAAGGCGGGGAGGATCAGAAACATCGGAAGCGTCGGCAGCACGTACCAGAACGTCGATTGCGAAACGGCCGCGATGCGCTCCATGTCGCCCGTGTCGCGCCACAGCCAGACGAAGGCGAAAAGCGACATCAGCGGCAGCGACAGGATCACGGCGCCGATTGCCGGGCTGCGCTTGGCCGCCTCGGAGGCCGCAGCGATGATGATGCCCGAGATCAGGGCCTTAATGACGGCATAGAGCATGTCTAGGATGGTCCTCTCGAAACGGCGTTCCCAACTCTAGCTGATGCACACGCTCGTCTCTATCCAGCAATGGCTCTACGGTGGCATGGGCGAGGGTCTCGGCGAGGTTGCTGGCGGGGAGCCACGCGATGTTGTCGCCGCAGTCGCCGCGGCGGTCCTGTTCGGCGCGGTGCATGCCCTGATGCCGGGACGGTGCTGCAAGCCCTTTAGCGGTCACACGGCCGCTCTCCCACCAAGCACCGACTGCTTCGACCATACCGGTCAATTGAACAGCGTGTAGGCCGCGTAGCACAGGGTTACGGCGAGGATCGGCCGCAGCAGCCATTCCGGCGCACGGTCGCACAGGCTGCTGCCGATCAGCATGCCTGGGATCGAACCGGCAAGCAGTGGAAGCAAAAGCTTGAGGTCCACGTGGCCGAGACCGGCATGGCCGAGCCCCGCGACGAGGGCGAGCGCGCAGGCGTGCGCGATGTCGGTACCCACCACCCGCTTTGCCGCGAGCAACGGATAGAGCGTGGCGAGTACGGGCACGCCGATCGCGCCTGCGCCGACCGAGGTCAAAGTGACGGCAAATCCGAGCGCGGCGCCGAGCGCGACGGTGGCCAACATATGTGACCGCGACGGGTGGTCGGAATCATCGCCACGCCGCCGCATCAGGAAAGGGCCAAAGAGGATGGCAAGCGCGCTCAGCGGCAAAACGATGCCAAGTCCAAGTCTGATCGCTTGCGCCAGCGAGGCCGTATCCCTTGGGGCCAGCGCGAGAACGGCGATCAGGAGCAGCGAGGCCGGGATACTCCCCAGCGCAAGAGTCAACACCAACCGCCAGACGAGGTGCTTGGCGAGATAATGACGCCATACCGCGCCGGCTTTGGTGATCGAGGCGTAGATCAGGTCGGTGCCGACCGCCACCTCGGGACTGATGCCGAAGGTCGAAATGAGGAGGGGCGTCATCAGAGAGGCGCCCGCGACGCCGGTCAGACCGATGAGAAAGCCGACGCCGGCGCCCGCCGCGACGAACGGCAAGACGGCCGCAAGGTGTAGATCCGACATATCACGCGAGCCCCGCTCCGCACTTGCGTCTACTTGCTGTAGAGGGCGAAGGCCGCGTAGCACAAGGTGACGGCAAGCAGCGGTCTGAGCAACCATTCGGGAACAACACCTGCCAGTCGCGAGCCGACCAGGATGCCGGGAACCGATCCGCAAAGCAGCGCAAGCAGCAGGCCTCCATCGACATTACCGAGCCCCAAATGTCCGAGACCGCCGATCAAGGTCAGCGGTACGGCATGGGCGATGTCGGAACCGACCAGCCGCTTGGCGGGCAGCATCGGATAGAGCGTGGCAAGCACCGTGACGCCGATCGCTCCGGCGCCGACCGAAGTGAGCGTGACGAGAAGACCGAGCACGACGCCGAACAGGATGGTCGGCAACGGCTTGACCGGCACGTCGCCGGTATCCTCGCGCGGCGAGGAGCGCGTGACCCATGGATAGGCGACGATGGCGAGCCCGCTCACGGGAAGCGCCACGACGAGGCCCATCCTGATCCACTGCGCGAGCTTCACCGTGTCGATGGGCGACAAGGAGATGACGGCAAGCAGCGCCGCCGCCGCCGGCAGGCTGCCGGCCGCGAGCCGCAGAACGATTGCCCATTCGACGTGGCGCGAGACGTGGTGGCGCCAGCTCCCGACCGTCTTGGTGATCGAGGCGTAGAGGAGGTCGGTTCCCACGGCGACGTGCGGGCTCACGCCGAAGCTCGAGATGAGGAGCGGAGTCATCAGCGCCCCGCCGCCGACCCCGGTGAGCCCCACGAGGAAGCCCACGCCGAAGCCAGCCGCGACGAGCGGTAGCAACGGGGCTACCCAGCCGAAATCCGCCATCTCAGATAATCCCCTTCCCCCAAACGCGACACAACGCGCCTTCAAACAGGCGTCTTGATTATATCCGCATTATAGCCGGTCAAATCTCGACTAACACGGGAACGCCGATCGACCGCAACAAGCTTGCGACCTCCTGCGCGCGGCGATTGAACTCGGCGAGATCGGCGGGCGAATCGCCGAGATCCGAGCAAAGACCGTTGGCGAGCAGCTCGCGGTTGAGCACGAACACTTTGTCGCCGACTTCCGGCGCCCCGGACTGCGCCCAGGTGATGACGCCGCCGGCCACCGTCGCGCCGTCGATGGCGCTCACCAGGATGAAGTTGCCGGTCAGTGGAAGATCGCGGAACAGGTCGAGAGCGGTCGCGCGCCCGAGCAAGATGCGGCAATCGGCGATGTCGTTCATGGCGCAGGCATGCGCGGGCGAAGCGGCAAGCGTCTCGAAATCGACCAGCGCCGAGACGCTCATGCTGGTGACCGGGGTGAGATCGGTCGCGGTGCGGAGCAGATAGCCGCTTTCCGGATCGAACGGCGCCTCGGAGAGCCAAACGAGGCGCGCCTCGATCACGTCGGCATTGATCGGGCGGCGCGCCTGCTCCGAGAGCACGGCGCCGCGCGAGATGTCGAGATCGGTGTCGAGTACGAGCGTGACCGCATCGCCGGTCCCGGCGGACGGACGGTCGCCGCCCATGGTCGCGATGCGCTTGAGCGTGGCGCCGAGCCCGCTCCTCGCATCGACGATGCGGTCGCCGACCTTGACGCGGCCGGAGGTGATGGTTCCGGCATAGCCGCGGAAGTCTCCCGAAGCGCGCAGCACGAGCTGCACCGGCATGCGGAACGGCGCGTCGGCGGCGATCGCCTTGGGATCGACGGTCTCGAGATAATCGAGCAGCGTCGGTCCCGCATACCAAGGCATGCGCGCGGAGCGATAGGCGACGTTGTCGCCGGTGAGCGCCGCGACGGGAATGGTCCTGATCTCGGTGAAGCCGAACGACCCGGCAAGGGCGGCGAACTCGGCCTCGATCGCGCGGTAGCGGGCCTCCGACCAGTCGACGAGGTCCATCTTGTTGACGGCGAGGATCACCTTCTTGATGCCGACCAGATCGCAGATGGCCGCATGTCGGCGCGTCTGGCGCTTCGGCCCGTAGCGGGCATCGACAAGAAGAATGGCGATGTCGGCATGCGAGGCGCCGGTCGCCATGTTGCGGGTGTACTGCTCATGGCCGGGCGAATCGATGATGACGAAACGGCGGTCGCCGGTCTCGAAATAGCGCCAGGCGATGTCGATGGTGATGCCTTGCTCGCGCTCGGCCTGGAGCCCGTCAAGCAGAAGGCTGAAATCGATCTTCTCGCCATTGACGGCGCGATTGTGCGAGGCGAGCGCGATCGCGGCGCGCTGGTCTTCGGTGACGCCGGCGGCATCCCACAACAGCCGGCCGATCAACGTCGACTTGCCGTCGTCGACCGAGCCGCAGGTGAGCAGCTTGACCATGCCGGCCGCTTGCGACGCCGGCGCGGCGAACGGCGCGGAAGAGATCGCCTCCTGTAACGCAGCCACTTGCATCAGAAATACCCCTCGCGTTTCTTCATCTCCATGGCGCCGGCCTGGTCGTGATCGATCAAGCGCCCCGCCCGCTCGGAGACCTTCGCCGCAAGCGTCTCCTCGACCACCGCGTCGAGCGTCGTGGCATCAGACTCGATCGCGGCGGTCAGCGGCCAGCAGCCGAGCGTGCGGAAGCGCACCTTCCGCATCTCCGGCTTTTCACCCGGCTCGAAGCGCATCCTCTCGTCGTCGACAACGATGAGCTGGCCGTCGCGCACGACCACCGGCCGTTCGGCCGCAAAATAGAGCGGCACCACGTCGAGCTTCTCCTGCTGGATGTAGCGCCACACGTCGCCTTCGGTCCAATTGGACAGCGGGAACACGCGCACGGTCTCCCCCTTGCCGAGGCGGCCGTTGAGCAACTGCCACATCTCGGGCCGTTGGCGGCGTGGCTCCCAGCGATGTCCGGCGCTCCTGAAAGAAAACACCCGCTCCTTGGCGCGCGAAGCCTCCTCGTCGCGGCGCGCGCCGCCGAAGGCCGCGTCGAAACCGCCGGCGTCGAGAGCCTGGCGCAGCGCCACCGTCTTCATCACGTCGGTATAAACCGAGGGCGGGTGGTCGAAGGGGTTGATGTTGCGCGCGAGCCCCTCGTGATTGGTGTGCACGATGAGATCGAGCCCGAAATCGCGCGCGGTCTTGTCGCGGAAGGCGATCATGTCGCGGAACTTCCACGTGGTATCGACGTGCAGCAGCGGGAACGGCGGCTTGGCAGGCCAGAACGCCTTGCGCGCAAGATGCAGCAGAACGGTCGAATCCTTGCCGATCGAGTAGAGCAGCACGGGTGAGCGAAATTGCGCCGCGGCCTCGCGAAAGATGTGGATGCTCTCCGCCTCGAGCAGCTTGAGATGGGAGACAAGCGCGGTCATGCGGCCTTCCCCTTGCGGTTCGGGTTCAGATGGATGCCGCACTCTTTCTTCTCCTCGTGTTCCCACCACCAGCGTCCGGCGCGCGGGTCTTCGCCGGGCTGCACGGCGCGCGTGCACGGCGCGCAGCCGATCGAGACGAAGCCGCGGGCATGCAGCGGATTGACCGGGATATTGTTGGCGGCGATGTAGGCGGTCAGCTCCTGCGAGGTCCAATCGGCCACCGGATTGACCTTGATCAGCGCATGCGCCTCGTCCCAGGCGGCGAGTGCGACGTCGGCGCGGGCCGCGGAATGCTCGCGGCGGATGCCGGCGATCCAGCCTTGCGCGCCTTTCAGCTCGCGATTGAGCGGCCGGACCTTCCTCACCTCGCAGCAGCTCTTGCGGTTCTCGACCGCGTGGCGAAAACCGAATACGCCGTCGCGTGCGACAAGTTGCTCGACCTCGCCCGCGTCGGGCGCAACGAGCCGGATGCGCAAACCGTAGCGGAGCTCCGACAGCTCGACGGTCTCGAGCACCTCGGGAAACAGCCGTCCGGTGTCGAGGGTGAAGATGTCGATGTCTTTGATGCCGGACTCGGCGATGGCGTGCAGGATGGCCTGGTCCTCGAGCCCAAGGCTGGTCGAGAAGGCGATGCGCCCCTCGATCCGGCGGCGTGCCTCCCTGATGCGGTCGGTGAGCGTCTTGATGCGCGCAAGCCTTTGATCGAGTTCGCCCGCCTCCTTCCGCGTCGCGTCGCGGCGAAGCGGCAAGAGGTTGCGATAGCCCTTCTGATAGTTGCGGCTGTAGCGCGAAAGCGCCGCCTGCCACGTCGCCACCTGCTCGGGGTCGGCGACCTCGGCGGTGTCGAAGCCCGAGCGCAGCAGGAACTGGGCGAGGTCGGGGATCAGATAGCCGACCGCCCTGATCTCGCCGGTAAAACCGTGGCGCTCGCGCAAGAGCACCGCAAGGCTGATGCCGCGGCCGTCGCCGAAGGCGGGAAAGCGGATGGCGATGGGCCCGGCATTGCCCGAGGCCGCAGCGTTAAGCGCCGCGGCGTCGGCCGTCGGCTCGAGCAGCGTCGCGACCTCTGCGGGGTCGGACAGCAATTCGCCGGTGGCAAGATCAAGCAGCGCCATAGAGAGCCTCCTTGAACGGCTTCGCCCCCACGCGCCGCCAGGTATCGAGGAAGGTCTCTCCGTCGATGCGCTCGGCGAGATAGGTGCCGATAATGGTGTCGATCGCCTGCGGCACGGCCTCGGCGCGGAAACCGGGCCCGATGATGGTGCCGATGGCGGCATCATCCTTCGGCGAGCCGCCGAGCGAGATCTGATAAAGCTCGGTGCCTTTCTTATCGACGCCCAGAATGCCGATATGGCCCGCGTGGTGATGGCCGCAGGCGTTGATGCAGCCCGACATGTTGAGCCTGAGCGGTCCGATCTCCTCCTGGCGCTTCAAATCCTCGAAGCGCTTGGCGATCTCCTTGGCGATGGGAATCGAGCGGGCGTTGGCGAGGTTGCAGTAATCGAGGCCCGGGCAGCAGATCATGTCGCCGAGGAGATCGTAATTGCCGGTGGCGAGCCCGGCCTCCTTGAGCGCGTCGTAGATCGCGACAAGATCGGAGGTGGCGACGTGCGGCAGCAAAAGGTTCTGCGTGTAGTTGACGCGAATCTCGTTATGCCCGAAGCGCTCGGCGAGATCGGCGACGAGCTCCATGGTCTCAGAGCTCGCATCGCCGGGCGTCCGCCCCGGCTCTTTCAGCGAAATCACCACGATCGAATAACCCGGCACGCGATGGGGGCGCACGTTGTGCTTGAACCAGCCCGCGAACACCGGATCGGCGTTGCGCCGGGCATCGAGCGCCTCGTCGCGGATCGGCCGCGGCGGAAGATCGGGCGGAGCGAAATAGGACGTGATGCGCCTGACCTCGTCTTCGGGCAGGTCGATCGCGTCCTTGTGGGTCGCCGCCCAGTCCGCCTCGACGTCCTCGCGGAACTTGTCGATGCCGAGCTGATTGACGAGGATCTTGATGCGCGCCTTGTGAATGTTGTCGCGCCGGCCGTGCAGATTGTACACGCGCAGAATCGACTCGATGTAGGAGAGCAGGTGCTTCTTGGGCAGGAAGGCGCGAATCTCCTGCCCGACATAGGGCGTGCGGCCCATGCCGCCGCCGACCAGAACGCGAAAGCCGTTCTCGCCGCCAGGCCCGCGCACGATCTTCAGGCCGATGTCGTGGAAGGCGATGGCCGCACGGTCCTCGGCCGCGCCCGAGATGGCGATCTTGAACTTGCGCGGCAGCCAGTTGAACTCGGGATGCATGGTCGACCACTGGCGCAGGATTTCGCACCACGGCCGCGGGTCCTCGAGCTCGTCATGGGCGGCGCCGGCGAAAGGATCGGCGGTGACGTTGCGCACGCAATTGCCGCTGGTCTGGATGCAGTGCATCTCGACCTCGGCGAGCGCGGCGAGGATGTCCGGCACGTCGACCAGCCTGATCCAGTGGAACTGGAGATTGGTGCGGGTGGTGAAATGACCGTAGCCGCGATCCCACTTCCGGCCGATCATGGCGAGCTGGCGGAGCTGGCGGGGCGAGAGCACGCCGTAGGGGATGGCGATGCGGAGCATGTAGGCGTGGAGCTGGAGATACAGCCCGTTGCGCAGGCGCAAGGGACGGAACTCGTCCTCGGTCAGTTGACCGGCGAGCCTGCGTTCGACCTGATCCCTGAAATCGGCCACGCGCTCGTGCACGAAGGCGCGGTCGAACTCGTCATAGCGGTACATCGTACCAATCCTCTGTCAGTGTCGTGCGGTGCGCGGCGCGGATCTTCTCGCGCACCGAGAGCGGATCGACCACGCCGTCCCTGACCGCGACCTCCATGGGGTAGACGGCGACGACCTTGCGCGCCTTCACGTCCTTGGCGGCCTGTTCCTCGAGCGCCTTGGTTTCCTCCTCGGTCGCGGCGATGCGCGCCGAGGAGAGGTCCTCGGTCCAGCCTCCGTCGGAGGCGAGATAGACGACGACGCCGTCGACGAGACGATTGGCGGTCACGACGCTAGGCACGCTTCAGCTCCTCCAATGCCAGGATGTCCTCGACGACGCCGTGCGCGGGCAGACCGGCCACCTCGCCGAAGATGAGGACGGCCGGGCTTTTCAGCCCGAGCCGCCCGGGACGGGCGGCGAGATCGGCGAGCGTCGCGCCGACGCGGCGCTCGTCCTCGCGGCTTGCATTCTCGACGGCGAGCACGGGCAGCTCGGGCGCGAAGCCCGCTTCGAGCAGCCGCTTGGCGATCGCGCCGGCGGTCGAGACGCCCATATAGACGACGAGCGTGTTCTTGCCCGAGGCGAGAGCGGCGAGATCGAGATGCTCGAAGGAGGGCTCTTCGCCGCCCGCCTCGTGGCCGGAGAGGAAGGTCACGGTGTGCGAGATGTCGCGATGGGTGAGCGGGATGTGGAGGCTCGCCGCAGCGGCGATGCCGGCGGTCACGCCGGGCACGATCTCGACCGGGACGCCCGCCTCGCGCAGCGCCTCGAGCTCCTCGCCGCCGCGGCCGAAGATGAAGGGATCGCCCCCTTTCAGGCGGACAACGGTCTGGCCGGCGTGAGCGCGGGCAACAAGCAGCCGATTGATCTCGCTTTGCGGAACGCTGTGCTTGCCCTTGGCCTTGCCGACCGGGATCAGTTCGGCCTCGCGGCGCGCATGGTCGAGCACGCCCTCGCCGATCAGCCGGTCGTAGAGGATGACGTCGGCCGCCTTCAGAGCGCGCACGGCCTTCATGGTGAGAAGCTCGGGATCTCCGGGGCCGGCGCCGACGAGGAGCACGCGTCCCTGAGGATTGGGCGCGGAGGCTGCGGTCTCGATCGCCTCGCCGATCAGCGCCTTGGCCTTCTCCTCGTCGCCCTCGAGCATGGCCTCGGCGGCGGCGCCCTCGAACACCGCCTCCCAGAATTTCCG
>NZ_DASRGO010000098.1:0-13532 GCF_035650995.1 Methyloceanibacter sp.
TGCGGCCGCGCCCGTCATCGTGCGTGGACATGGCTACTTCCCTCGAACCACCCCTGCCCCAGGTCGGCTAGTGCAACTCGTGCATGGCGTTAACCCCGAGGATCCCCAAACCCAACGCCAGAACACGCTTCGTGGCAGCCACGAGCGCTACACGAGCACGCGTTAACTCTCGGTCACTCTCGTAAATAAATCGTAATTGTGGCAAGTCTTTGCCTCTATTCCATAATCCATGGAAGTCGCCGGCAAGGTCATACAGATAAAAGCCGATGCGATGAGGCTCATGAGCTTCGGCGGCAGCTTCCACGAGGCGCGGGAACTGCGCGATGCGCTTGATCAGGGCCGTCTCGCCCTCGTCCTTGAGCAGGCTCAGATCGGCTTCAGCCAACGCCCTCTCCCCCAGATCGAGGTCCGGAAAGGCTTCCCGAACGTTACGCAGAACCGAACTCGCCCGCGCATGGGCGTACTGAACATAGAACACCGGGTTATCCCGCGACTGCTCGGTGACCTTGGCGAAGTCGAAATCGAGCGGCGCGTCGTTCTTCCGGTAGAGCATCATGAACCTGACGGGGCCCGGCCCCACCTCGTCCACGACCTCCCTGAGCGTCACGAACGTCCCGGCACGCTTCGACATCTTGACAGGCTCGCCGCCCCTGAACAAGCGAACAAGCTGGCAAATCTTGATATCGAGCTTGGCGTTGCCCTCGGTCAGGGCGGCGACCGCGGCCTTGAGCCGCCTGACGTGACCGGAGTGATCGGCGCCGAACACGTCGATCATCGATTTGAAGCCGCGCTTGAACTTGTCGCGGTGATAGGCGATGTCGCTGGCAAAATAGGCGTAGGAGCCGTCCGACTTGACCAGGGGCCGGTCACTGTCGTCGCCGAACTGGGTCGAACGGAAGAGAAGCTGCTCGCGGTCCTCCCAGTCCTCGTCGACCTTGCCCTTTGGCGGCGGCAGGCGCCCCTTGTAGATGAGACCGCGGGCCTTGAGGTCGTTGATCGTCTCGGCGATCTCGTCGCGCGAACCGGCGCTCAGCGAGCGCTCGGAGAAGAACACGTCGTGGCGGATGCCGAGCGCGAGAAGATCGTCCTCGATCAGCGCAAGCATGGCTTTGAGCGCGGCGCCCCGCACGATGGGGAGCCACTTCGCCTCAGGCATGGCGAGAAGCTCATCGCCATGCTCGGCGGCGAGCGTCTGTCCCACTCCCTTGAGATAATCGCCGGGGTAAAGGCCTTCGGGGATCTCGCCGATGTCCTCGCCTAGCGCCTCGCGGTAACGGAGATAGGCCGAGCGCGCGAGCACATCGACCTGGGCCCCCGCGTCGTTGATGTAATATTCGCGCGTCACGGCGTGGCCGGTGAAGGCCAGCAGATTGGCAAGCGCATCGCCGTACACGGCGCCGCGGGTGTGGCCGACATGCATGGGCCCGGTCGGGTTCGCCGACACGTACTCGATGTTCACGGCCTCGCCCTTGCCGATCGCGCTTCTGCCATAGCTCTCGCCCTGCTCCAGAACCATGCGGAGCACGCTCGGCCAAAAGGCATGAGCGAGGGTCAGGTTGATGAAGCCGGGACCGGCTATCTCGACCTTGTCGATGAACGGATTTGAGGCGAGCAGGGGCACGATGCGATCGGCGAGCTCGCGCGGCGCTTTGCCGGCGACCTTTGCGAGCACCATGGCGGCGTTGGTGGCAAGATCGCCGTGCGACGCGTCCTTGGGCGGCTCGAGCGTGATGCCGTCGATGCTCGCTTCCTGCGGCACGACCCCGTCGTGCTTCAACTGCTGCACGGCGGCGAGAACGTGTCCGTGAAATCCTGCAAAGACGTCCATGGAAACTCCGGGGCGGGAACGCCCGGGCGACTAACGCAAATCGGGGGTGGCGTCAAACAGGCGGCGATGCTCGGCAAGCGCGTAGCGATCGGTCATGCCGGCGATGAAATCGGCAATGTGACGGGCATAGGCACGCGTGCCCGAGGGGGGCGCGTGCTCGCACCATTCGAGGGGAAGCGCGCCGCGGTCCTCGCTGTAGCGGGCGAAGAGATCGCTCACCACCCCTTCCGCATCGCCCATGATGCGGTCGATGCGCGGCTCCCGGTAGACGCGCGCGGTGAGGAAGGCCCGTAGCCGGTCGAGTTCCAATTGCATCTCGGGCGAAAAGGCAACGACCGCATGGCCGGCCGCGCGCACATCCTCGATCCTGCTCGGGGCGAGCGCGGCAAGCCGCCGCGCGGTCTCCGCGGTGACGTCGTCGATCATCGCCGTGATGAGCCGCCGGATCGTCTCGTAGAGAAGCCGCGTGCCGTCGATGCCGGGATAAGCGCGCCGCACCTCTTCGAGGGCGAGCGCGGCAATCGGCACCTCGGCGAGGTCGGCGAAGGTGAAGAACGACGCGCGGTAGCCGTCATCGACGTCATGGTTGTTGTAGGCGATGTCGTCGGCAAGAGCCGCGGTTTGCGCCTCGAGCGAAGGATAGGTGGCAAGTTCGAGATCCTGTCGCGCACAATAGGCGAGGATCGGCTCGGGTACTGGCTTCTGCGCCTTGGCGCCGAGAAGAGGGCCGTTGTGCTTCACCAGCCCCTCGAGCGTCTCGTAAGTGAGGTTCAATCCGTCGAAGCGCGCGTATTTCTTTTCGAGCTCGGTGACGACGCGCAAGGATTGGGCGTTGTGGTCGAAGCCGCCCTTCCCGTCCATGGCGGCATCGAGCGCGCGTTCGCCGGCGTGACCGAAGGGGGGATGGCCGAGATCGTGCGCCAACGCGAGCGCCTCGGTGAGGTCCTCGTCGAGCCTAAGGGTACGCGCGAGCGAACGGGCGATTTGCGCCACCTCGAGGCTATGGGTGAGGCGCGAGCGGTAGTGATCGCCCTCGTGATAGACGAATACCTGGGTTTTGTAGTTCAGCCGGCGGAAGGCGGTACAATGCAGGATGCGGTCCCGGTCGCGCCCGAACGGCGAGCGGGTCGGGCTCGGCGGCTCGTCATAAAGCCGCCCGCGGCTCTTGAGCGGATCGGCGGCGTAGGGGGCAAGCTCAGCCCTCCTCCCCCCGCCCTCGCGGCTTCGGTCGATTGACAAGCCCGTGCGCCATCCTATGTTTCGGTGAGAAATTGGCTACACCCAACATGAGCGAACCGTCCATCACCATTAGCGAGCGCGCGGCACGGCGCATCGCCGAGCTTTTGCGCGGCGAACCGGGCGATGCCTTGTTCCGCGTGAGCGTCGAGGGCGGCGGCTGCTCGGGCTTCCAGTACCGCTTCGACCTGGTGAGCGAGCGGGCGCCGGACGATCTTCTGATCGAGCACGACGGCGCGCGCGTCGTGGTCGACCCCGTCTCGCTTGAATTGGTGCAAGGCTCGGAGATCGACTTCGAGGACGAGCTGATCGGCGCCCAGTTCAAGGTCAAGAACCCGAACGTCACCGCGAGTTGCGGCTGCGGTACCAGCTTCTCGATTTAGCCCCGTCTTCACCCACCCATCATGATCGCCCCGCCTGCGCGGGCCGAAGCCATATGCTACGACAGCCGGCTGGTGCTTCGGCGGGTGAAGGCCCGGCCGTCCACGATTTGCACAACGTAAGCGCAACAATCGTGGATGCCCAAGGCGGGGCACGACGGAGTCGGTTTTGGTTGTAAGTTCACGCCCCATGAAGATCGCCACCTGGAACATCAACGGCATCAAGGCGCGGATCGACGCGGCCATGACCTGGCTCAAGCAGGCCTCGCCCGACATCGCCTGCCTGCAGGAGATCAAATGCGCCGACGAGGCCTTTCCGCGCTTCGAGTTCGAGGCGCTCGGCTATAACGTCGACGTGCACGGACAGAAGGGCTTCAACGGCGTCGCCCTGCTCTCGAAGCGCCCCTTCGACGAGGTGAACCCGCGCCTTCCCGGCGATCCCGACGACGTGCAGTCGCGCTACCAGGAGGCAGTGATCTCGGTGCCCTCAGGGGTGCTCCGCATCCTCAACATCTACCTGCCGAACGGAAATCCTCCGGGCTCGGACAAATACGTCTACAAGCTCGCCTGGATGAGCCGCTTACGCGACCGGGTGAAGGCGCTGCTCGCCTACGAGGAGCCGATGATCATCGCCGGCGATTTCAACGTCATCCCGGCGCCCGAGGACGTTTACAATCCCGCCGCTTGGACCGAGGACGCCCTATTTCGCCCCGAGACGCGCGCCAACTTCCAGGCGCTCCTCAATCTCGGGCTCACCGACGCCTTCCGCGCCTGCCACGACGAGCCGAACTGCTACACGTTCTGGGACTATCAGGCCGGCGCTTGGCAGAAGAACCAGGGCTTGCGCATCGATCATCTCCTGTTGTCGCCGCAGGCGGCCGACCGGCTTCAGGCGTGCGAGATCGATCCGAGCCCACGCGGCTGGGAGAAGCCGTCGGACCACGTGCCCATCTTCATCGAGCTTGCCGTTTAAGGCTGGCGCTCAGGCCTCAGGGCTTGAGCCCCTGGGCGTCGCTGCCCTGGCCGCTGAAGCCGACCGAGAGCCCGATCGGCGCCGCGGGCGGGGCGCCGGGCTTTCCGAGCGGAACGGTGTCGGCGGATTTCGCCGCGGCAGCAGCGGCCGGCGCGACCGGCTTCCCGGCACTGCCGACGGCCGGAAGCACGATCGGGCTGGCGGGCTTAGCGGCGACTGCGGAGGCGGCATCGGCAACGGCCCCGCCACCGAGCTCAGGCAGAAGCGCCGAGGCCTCTTTCCGGGTCGCGGCGTCGGACTTGGCGAAGGCCTCGGCATAGAGGTCGGCGATCCATTTCGGCTCCTTGCCGGCGGCCCTGGCGTTTTCATGCGCGAGCGTGATGAGGGCAAGGCCCCTCGCCTCGCGCTGACGCACCTCGGTGCCCCGCCACAGGAGTTCGCCGAGCGTTGCCTGAGCGGCGACGTGCTGTTTCTTGGCGGCCATGGCGAGCCAGTTCACGGCAAGGCCGACGTCCTTCTCGACCCCCTCGCCCTTGAGATAGAGCAGCGCGAGGTCGTATTGCGCATCGGCATTGCCGAAATAGCTCGCGGCGTGACGGAAGAGGTCGGCGGCGTAGGCCGGATTGGCCGGAAGCGGCATCGCCGCAATCCCGTCGAGGTGATACTGGCCGAGCGCCACGAAGGCCTCGCCGACAAAGGGCGCAACCGGGTTCGATGGGCTGATGTCGGCGTATTGGTCGGCGATCGCCCGGTAATAGGTGTAGGCCTTGGCGTCGTCCTCGGGCACGCCGTCGCGGCCGGCGGCATAGATGTGCGCAAGCTTGATCTCGGCACCGAGCACGCCGTGCTTGGCGGCATATTCGAGCGCGGGCAGCGCCGCTGCAACCTTGCCCGCCTTGATCGTGCTCACGCCCTGGCGGTAGGCATCCGTGGCCGATGCATATGGCGGCGGATCGTCGGCCCCGACCGCGACCGGCCCCAATATGAGAAGCGCCGCCGCGGCGCCCAACGCGATCCTACACGTCAGCATAGCACTCGACTTCCACGCCCGCCCCGGGATGGGTCACGGCACCGGTACGCGCCGGACCGACCTCATTTGCGTATTTCCACAAATAGCCGCTTCTGAACTGCGTCGGCTTTGCCTTCCAACTCTTGGCGCGGGCGGCGAGTTCGGCCTCCGAGAGCTCGACATCGAGCGTGCCCTTCATGGCATCGAGCACGATCATGTCGCCGTCCTTGAGAAGTCCAATCGGGCCGCCGACCGCCGCCTCCGGTCCCACGTGACCGACACAGAAGCCGCGCGTCGCGCCGGAGAAGCGGCCGTCGGTGATGAGCGCCACCTTGTCGCCCATGCCCTGGCCGTAGAGTGCGGCGGTGGTGGAGAGCATTTCGCGCATGCCGGGGCCGCCCTTCGGGCCCTCGTAGCGGATGACGATGACGTCGCCTTCCTTGTATTTCCGCGAACTCACGGCGGCGAAGGCATCCTCCTCGCAGTCGAAGCAGCGGGCGGGCCCCCTGAACCTCAATCCCTTCATGCCGGCGACCTTGACGATGGCGCCGTCCGGAGCGAGCGAGCCTCTGAGGCCCACCACGCCGCCCGTCGGCGAGATCGGCTTGTCGGCGGCACGCACAACGTCCTGGTCGGGGTTCCAGGCCACCTTGGCGAGATTTTCCTTCATGGTCCGTCCGGTGACGGTCATGCAGTCGCCGTGGAGATAGCCATGATCGAGGAGGGTTTTGAGCAGCAGCGGCACACCACCCGCCTCGAACAAATCCTTGGCGACATAGCGGCCGGACGGTTTCAAATCCGCGATATAAGGTGTCCTTTTCAAGACTTCGGCCACGGCAAACAGATCGAAGTCGATGCCGCATTCGTGCGCGATGGCCGGGAGATGAAGGGCCGCGTTGGTCGAGCCGCCGGTCGCGGCGACGATGGCCGCGGCGTTCTCGAGCGCTTCTCGCGTGACGATGTCGCGCGGACGGATGTTCAAGGCGATCAGGTCCATCACCTTCTCGCCGGCCGCCATGCAGAAGCGATCCCTGATCTCGTACGGCGCCGGCGCGCCGGCCGAATAGGGAAGCGCAAGGCCGATCGCCTCGGAGACGCAGGCCATGGTGTTGGCGGTGAACTGAGCGCCGCAGGCGCCCGCCGACGGACAGGCGACGTGCTCGAGAGTGTCGAGATCCTCGGCCGACATCTTGCCGACGGAATATTGGCCGACCGCCTCGAACAGGTCCTGGACGGTCACCGGGCGGCCCTTGAAGGAGCCCGGCAGGATCGATCCGCCGTAGATGAAGATCGAGGGCACGTTGAGGCGGCACATGGCCATCATCATGCCGGGCAGAGACTTGTCGCAGCCCGCCATGCCGACGAGCGCGTCGTAGCAATGGCCGCGCATGGTGAGCTCGACGCTGTCGGCGATGACCTCGCGCGAGGGCAGCGAGGACTTCATGCCCTGATGCCCCATGGCGATGCCGTCGGTGACGGTGATGGTGCAGAATTCGCGCGGCGTGCCGTTGGCGGCGGCGACGCCCTGCTTCACGGCCTGCGCCTGGCGCATCAAGGCGATGTTGCAGGGGGCGGCTTCGTTCCAGCAGGTGGCGACGCCGACGAAGGGCTGGTGGATCTGCTCGCGCGACAGACCCATCGCGTAGTAATACGAGCGATGCGGCGCGCGGGAGGGCCCCTCGGTCACGTGGCGGCTCGGCAGCCGCGTCTTGTCGAACGTCTTGGCGTCCATCTGCTAACGTCCAAACGAGAGGTGCGAAGGGAGAAATATGGCGTCGGCGCCACCGCTTCCCAACGGTTCGGCCCAACTTTCTTGCGGCTGTCCCCCAAACTGGAGCCGCTGAAAGCCTTGTCGGCCGATGCTCCTCCTACGGGCGCCGATTTCTCAAAGTTTTATGGCGCAAACGAGGCGCAAAAGCCTCAGCTTGTTGCAATTTAGCTACAGTTGCAAAGATTCTGGATGAAGATGGGACGGTTTTTCCGAGCTTTGCCCGTGAATTAGCCATCCTTTGCCGCCCGCCTCACGGGTCCGTCGGCGGCTTGGCAACACCTCCAAGGCCCAGCGCCGCTCGGAGCCTTAGACCAAGCGTCTTAAGCACGCTCTCCATGCGGGTATCGTCGAGGGGCAGGATGGCGCGCCGGCAGAGAAACACCACAGCCAGCGTCACCACGATCCCGAATACGACGTCGGTGAAGAAATGGCGCCCGAATACCACCCGCATGCCGCTCAAACCTATGGCGATTGCGGCCGCGCCCACGAGCGCGGCCGGACGGACGGCTGGAGGCGCCACGCTCGCCGGGGCGAGCAGCCAAGTCATGGCCGAGGCGTCGCCTGACACGAACGAGCAGTTCCGGTCGCAGTCGCCGCCCGGCTTCCACCACGGCGTGAAGTGCTTCTTGCCTCCGAACTCCTCGACCGCAACGGGGCGCGCGCGCGACCACACGGGCTTCAAAATGCCATTGGTCGCGAGCCCCGGTCCGAGCGCATAGGAGAGGACGAGGAAGAGCGCCACGGTCGGGCGCATCAGCATCTTGCGATGCGGCAGGACGAGCTTGAGCACAAGCGCGCCGCCCGCGGCGATGAGGATCAGCCAGACGAGCCAATCGCCGAGATCGCGCAGAAGATTGGGGAGCGCGCGCGAGGCGTAGGGAAAGCGGCCCGCTGCGGGATCGAAGAAGAGCTGCGCGATGGCGATATCCCATTGCGGGAAGATCGCGAACAGCACTCCGACGACAAGCGCTACGGCTAAAGCGGCGAGGATCCAGGTCCGGCCCAACTCCAGGGTCACCTAGAGCGCCGCCTCGAGCCGCTTCAAGGCCTGCTCGAGCTTGGCCACGACGGCCTCGGCCTCGACCTTGCGCTCGCGCTGCTCCTCGACCACGTGCTCCGGCGCGCGGCTCACGAATTTCTCGTTGGCGAGCTTGGCGTCGAGCTGCCTGATCTCGGAGCCGACCTTGTCAATCTCGCGCTTGAGCCGCTTGTGCTCGGCGCCGATATCGATGATGCCGGCGAGCGGGAGCGCGAGCGTCGCCTCGTCGAGCACAATCTGCACCGCCCCGGCCTGCGGACGCCCGTAGGTCAAGCTGTCGAGCCGCGCCAGCCGCAGCAGCGTTTCCTCGTGGCGGGCGACGCGCGCCTTGGTGATGTCGTTCGCGCCGCTGATGGTGAGCGGCACCTTGGCGCCGGCCGGCACGTTCATCTCGGCGCGCACCGAGCGCACCTCCGAAACGAAGCGGATCAGCCAATCGATCTCGGCGTCGGCCTCGGCGTCCTCAAGGCCCTCCTGCCTGGGCCAGGACGCGAGCATCAGAAAGCTCGCCCGCCCTCCAGCTTCGGCGCCGATCTTCGCCCACAGCTCTTCGGTGACGAAGGGCATAAAGGGATGGAGCAGGATGAGCGCGCGGTCGAGGACAAGCGCGGCGACGGCGCGCGTCTCCTCCGCGGCGGCCTCGTCGCTTCCCGAAAGCACCGGCTTGATCAGCTCGAGATACCAGTCACAGTAGACGTGCCAGATGAAGTGATAGATGGCGCCCGCCGCCTCGTTGAAGCGGAACGTCTCGATCGCCTCGGTCACCGCCGCTGCCGCACGCTCGCTCTCGCCCAGGATCCAGCGATTGACGGTGAGCTTGGCCGAGGACGGAGCAAAACCGGCCCGCGGACGGCAGCCGTTCATCTCGGCGAAGCGCGCGGCGTTCCACAGCTTGGTCGCGAAATTGCGGTAGCCCTCGACGCGGCCGTGACTGAGCTTGATGTCACGCCCTTGCGCGGCCATGGCGGCGAGCGTGAAGCGCAGCGCATCGGCGCCGTATTGGTCGATCAGCTCGAGGGGATCGATCACGTTCCCCTTCGACTTCGACATCTTCTGGCCCTTCTCGTCGCGGACGAGCGCGTGGATGTAAACGTCGCGGAAGGGCACCTCCTCCATGAAATGGAGGCCCATCATCATCATGCGCGCGACCCAGAAGAAGATGATGTCGAAGCCGGTGACGAGGACATCGGTGGGATAATAGCGGGCAAGCTCGGGCGTCTGGTCGGGCCAGCCGAGCGTCGAGAACGGCCACAGCGCCGACGAGAACCAGGTGTCGAGCACGTCCTCGTCGCGCGTGAGCGGAACGTCCTTGCCGTAATGCTGCTTGGCAAGGGCTGATGCCCCCGCCTCGTCCTCGGCGACGAACACCTTGCCGTCAGGGCCGTACCACGCGGGGATTTGGTGGCCCCACCACAGCTGGCGCGAGATGCACCAGGGCTGGATGTTCTCCATCCAGTGGAAGTAGGTCGTCTCCCAGTTCTTGGGCACGAAGGTCGTGCGCCCGCGCTTCACCGCCTCGATGGCGGGCGCGGCCAAGGTCTTGGCGTCGACATACCACTGGTCGGTGAGGCGCGGCTCGATCACCGCATTGGAGCGGTCGCCGTGGGGCACGACATGGACATGCGGCTCGATCTTCTCCATCAGCCCCATCGCCTCCAGCTTGGCGGCGATCAGCTTGCGCGCGGCGAAGCGGAACACGCCGTTCAACTCGAGGATGGTCGCTCTGAGCTCGGCGCTCGGCTCGACGCCGTGGGTGAAGTCTGGATTGGGATCGAGCAGGAGCTTCCCCTCGGGTCCCATGATGTTGACCATGGGTAGGTTGTGCCGCTTGCCCACCTCGAAGTCGTTGAAGTCATGCGCAGGCGTGATCTTGACCGCGCCAGAGCCCTTCTCGGGGTCGGAATATTCGTCGGCGATGATGGGGATGCGGCGGCCGACAAGCGGCAGGATCACGTTCTTGCCGACAAGATGCTTGTAACGCGGATCGTCGGGATGAACCGCGACGGCCGTGTCGCCGAGCATGGTCTCGGGCCGCGTCGTGGCGACGACGATGTAGGCGCCGTTGCCGCCCTCGATCGGATAGCGCAGATGCCAGAGATGACCCTTGGTCTCGACCGGCTCGACCTCGAGATCGGAGATGGCGGTGAGAAGCTCGGGGTCCCAGTTGACGAGCCGCTTATCCTTGTAGATGAGCCCGGCGCGATAGAGCTCGACGAACACCTTGCGCACGGCGCGCGACAGGCCCTCGTCCATGGTGAATCTGAGCCGCGACCAGTCGCAGGAGCAGCCGAGCCGCTTCAACTGCCCGACGATGGTGTTGCCGGACTCTTCTTTCCACTGCCACACGCGCTTGATGAAGGCCTCGCGCCCCATGGCCCGGCGGTTCGGTTCTTGGCGCTCCATCAGCTGGCGCTCGACCACCATCTGCGTGGCGATGCCGGCGTGATCGGTGCCGGGCTGCCACAGCACATCGCGCCCACGCATGCGCTCGAAGCGGACGAGAACGTCCTGAAGCGTGTTGTTGAGGGCGTGCCCCATATGGAGCGAGCCGGTGACGTTCGGCGGCGGAATCACAATGGCGTAAGGCCGCGCGTCCCCGCGCCCGTTGCCGGCCCTGAAGGCGCCGGCATCCTCCCACGCGCGATAGATCGAGTCTTCGATTTGTTGCGGCTGATAGGTCTTGTCGAGCATGGCGTGGTTCAGGCGCGGAAACGGCCGCGCGCGTCCTACGCCGTCGGCTTCTTTGCTGTCAACCCGCGTGCGGCGCTTACTCGCCTCTGAGCCGCGCGGGGTTGTCTTTGAGCTCGTCCTTGAGCGCCGCGGTCAGCACCCGCGTCATGTTCTCGTCGAGCCACTTCTGGAGCATCGGGCGGAGCATGTCCTTGACGCTGTCCTCGAGCGACTTCGGGGTACCCGTAGCATAAGGCGCTTGCGACCCGCCGTTGACGTGCGTCACCGGCGTTTCGGCCTCGGGCTTCGCGGACCAGCTCGGCGGGGAGTCAAGCCCCCAAGCCTGGTCGCTTTGCGGCTCGCTCGGCGCCGCCTCAACCGCCAGGTCGGGCTCGCTACCTTCCGCCTCGCTACCTTCCGCCTCGACCTCGGTGAGCACGAGCTCGGCCTCGGCTTCGACCGCGGGCTCCGACTCCGCCGTCGACTCGGCAACAAAGGGCTCAGGCGACGGAACCGGTTCCGGGATAGAAACCGGCTCATAGGACGGAGCGAAGCCGGTGCTTGGCGAGGCCTCCATGGCCGGCGCCGGTTCGGGCATCGGCTGGAAGGCCGGCGGGGACGTGAATACGGGCTCCGGCTGGGGCTCGAACGAGAAGGAGGGCGACATCGGCACCTGTCCGGCGCGAAGCGCAGCAATAGCGCGCTCGAGCGCAGAGGCGGCCTCTTCGCTCGCGGACATCTGCCTCGGCGGAGATGCCTCCGCCGGCGGGGCCTCGGCTGCCGCGGGTTCAGGCTCAAAAGCGCTCGCCTCGGCAACCGGCTCTTCCTCGACGACCTCCTCAACAAGCTCGAGCTCAGGCTCCGGCTCGGACTCAAATTCCGGCTCGGCCGGAGCAGCTACTTGAGCGGGGCGCGCCGGTGCGGGGTTGAAGAGCTCGATCGGGGCCTCCTCTTCCACCACCTCGACCAACTCGAGCTCTTCGGTCTCCTCCTCGACAAGCTCAAGACCGCCGAGCTCAGCCGTGAGATCGAGGATTTCGTCTTCCTGCGCGGTTTCCTCGGGTGCTTCGGCAGCCTCGGCCGCCGCCTCCTGAGGGGCGCCGCCGCTCTTGCTCAAAACCCGGGCAATATCGTTGATGATCTCGTCGTCAGGCTCGCCCTCGCCGCCATCGAGGCCCTCGTCGACAGGCCGGCTTTGCGTGGCTGGGCGCTGCTGGCGCACCGCATTGGCTTCGTCATCGGAGATGATCCGACGGATGGACGCGAGAATCTCCTCCATCGTCGGTTCAGGAGCCCGCTCCGTGCTGCTCATGACTTGATCCCTTGCCGCCATAACAAGACCCTCGCATCACCCAGGCGGTCAAACACCAGGGGTAGCCCAAAAGTGCTTCTAGCTTAACACCCGTTAAGACCCAAGTCTCGATTTCGATGGGTGAACCGGCCCGATAGTTAACGCGCGGCCGCTGGTTTTGGTTCACTCGTCAGGCGCAGGAGGCGCCGGCGGGCGAAGTCCGAACCACTTGTTCTTTACCATGTCATAGTGCTCGATCGGATCGTAATAAGGCACTGGCAGGCCAAGCGTTTGTGCGTCCATGCGTCCGATCGCTGCGTACAGCGAATATTCGGCGACGACCCGGTCGCGAAGCGCCGTGACGAGGCCGATCTGCGAGTTGAGCAGCTCCCGCTGCGCGTCCAGAACGTCGAGGGTGGTGCGCTGACCGACCTTCTCTTCCTCGCGCACGCCGGTCAGAGCGATCTTGTTGGCATCGACCGCGGCCTGGGCCGAGGCGATGGCCGGACCCGAGGACTGCAGGATGCCCCAATTCGCGATCACGTCGGCATGCACCCGAAGCCTCGCGTCCTCGACCTCCTTCTTCAATTGGTTGTTGGTCTCCTTGGCCTGGCGGACGCGCGCCGCAACCCCGCCGCCCTGGTAGAGCGGCACGTTCACACGCCCCGTGACGGTGGTGGTGAACTCCCCTTCGAGTGAGCTGTCTCCCGGAATATCGGGAGTATTTAGAAAGCCGAACCGCTGCTGATATTGAGCTTCCAGGGTGGCGGTAGGAAGAAGCTCGCCCATGATCTGCTCGACGGCATAGAGCGAGGCTTCCTCCTGATAGACGGCGGCGAGGATGATCGGGTTCTCACCGTCGCCGAGCGTCATCGCCTCGTCGAGCGTGCCCGGCAGGAGATGTTTTATCGAAGGCGGCGTGACGAGGTCGCCGGGCGGATGGCCGATGATTTGCTCGTAGGCGGCGCGGCTCGTCTTCAGATTGGCCTGAGCCGCGGCGAGCGTGGCGAGCGCTTCCGCACGGCGGGCCTCGGCCTGTGCCACATCGGTGCGCGTCACCTCGCCCACATCGAACCGGTCTTTGGTCGCCTTGAGTTGCTCGGTCAGCACCTTCACGTCGTTCTCGCGCAACCGCACGATGGCCGTGTCGCGCACGACGTTGACATAGGCCGTGGTGGCGTCGAGCAGCACCGTCTGCTCGACGGTGCGCAAGCTCTCGCGCGCAGCCTGCACCGTCGCTTTCGCCTGGCGGACGGCGTTCAGATTCTGAAAGCCCTCGAATAGCGGCTGTGTGAGCTGAACCGACCAGCCGCGTGGGTGGCTTGTGCCCGTTGG
>NZ_DASRGO010000099.1:0-10757 GCF_035650995.1 Methyloceanibacter sp.
TCGAGCGCGAGATCGATCGGCTCAACGCCGAGCTCGAACCGCTGCGCTCGTTCGTGTTGCCGGGCGGAACGGCGGCGGCGAGCCATCTTCACCTCGCACGCACCATTTCCCGGCGCGCCGAGCGGCTGATGGTGGCGCTCGCGGCAAGGCCCGACGAGCCCGTGAACGAAGCGGCGCTCCGCTACGTTAACCGGCTGTCCGATTTCCTGTTCGTGGCCGCGCGCCACGCCAACGACAAGGGCAAGGCCGACGTGACCTGGGTGCCGGGTAAGAACCGGTAGCGAGGGTCGAGGGTGTCACCGTGTTCATTCCGCTCCACGACACGAATCCCCTCAAGCGCATCCGCTTCCAATATGTGACGGCGGCGCTGATCGTCATCAATGTGGCCATCTACACGATTTTCGAGACCGGATGGTTCTTTCCCCTCGACGACGAGAACGCCGCGGCGTTCGCCGTGATCCCCGCCAAGCTGATGGCCGGCGGCGCGCCGAGCGGCTCGATCTTCGCTACCGGCGCCTTTCCCATCCCCGAGCGCTTCACGCTCGTGAGCTACATGTTCATCCATGGGAGCTGGATCCATCTCATCGGCAACATGGCGTTTCTGTGGGTATTCGGCGACAACGTGGAAGATGCCATGGGGCATCTCCGCTTCGTCATGTTCTATCTGATGTGCGGGATCTTCGCCGGCGTGCTGCATGCCTGGATGATGCCGGACTCCGAGTTGCCGCTGATCGGCGCCTCCGGCGCGGTGGCGGGCGTCATCGCCGCCTACCTCATCCTCCACCCCAAGGTTAAGGTGTGGATCCTCGCGCTGTGGCGCATTCCCATCAAGATCACCGCCGCCTGGGCGCTCGGCATCTGGATTGCCGCCCAGTTCGTCAATCTCCTGATCGAGGGGGAGGAGAACGTTGCCTGGTGGGCCCATGTGGGCGGGCTTGCGGCCGGCGCGGTGCTGATCCTGTTTATGCGGCGGCGCGGTGTAGTGCTGTTCGACAAGACCAGAAGCGGCGCCTGAAAGGCGCCCGAAAACCTCAGAAACCATTGACTTGAGGCAGGCCCGGCAGTACGGTCGCGGCCATTTCGCAAGTGCGAGATGGCTGGGTCAGGGGGGCCAGTCAAACTAGCGTGCGGGGAACTGTAGCCGCATGAAAATTCTCATTCCCGTGAAACGGGTCATCGATGCAAACGTCAAGGTCCGCGTCAAATCCGACGGCAGCGGAGTCGACCTTGCCAACGTGAAAATGTCGATGAATCCGTTCGACGAAATCGCCGTCGAGGAGGCCGTCCGCATCAAGGAGCGGGGCGAGGCCACCGAGGTCGTTGCCGTCTCGATCGGCAGCGCCAAATCGCAAGACACGCTGCGCACGGCGCTCGCCATGGGCGCCGACCGCGCCATCCTGGTCAAGACCGACCAGGCGGTAATCGAGCCGCTCGCCGTCGCCAAGCTTCTGAAGCGCGTGATCGAGAACGAGAAGCCCGACCTCGTCATCATGGGCAAACAGGCGATCGACGACGATTCCAATCAAACCGGCCAGATGCTCGCCGGCCTGCTCGGCTGGCCGCAAGGCACCTTCGCCTCGAAGGTCGAGCTCAACGGCGCGAAAGTGAAAGTGGTGCGCGAGGTTGACGGCGGGTTGGAGACCGTCCAGCTCGCAAAGCCTGCCGTGGTCACCACCGATCTCAGGCTCAACGAGCCGCGCTATGCCTCGCTTCCCAACATCATGAAGGCCAAAAAGAAGCCGATCAACGAAACCACGCCGGAGGCGCTCGGCGTCGACATCGCGCCGCGGCTGAAGCTCATTGCCGTCGCCGAGCCGAAGGCGCGCGAGGCCGGCATCAAAGTCGACAGCGTGGCCATGCTGGTCGACAAACTCAAGAACGAGGCGGGAGTGCTTTGATGGCGGTGCTGTTGCTGGCGGAGCACGACAACAAGGCGCTGGCGCCGGCGACGGCAAAGGCGCTGACCGCGGCGCGCGCCATCGGCGGCGACGTCGATATCCTCGTCGCGGGCGAGGGGTGCCGTGCCGTCGCGGAGGCTGCAAGCAGGCTCGAAGGCGTGCGCAAGGTCTTGCTCGCCGAAGCGCCGCATCTGGCGCAGCGGCTCGCCGAAGAGGTGACCGCGACGGTGCTTGAGCTCATGCCCGGCTACACCGCCCTTCTTGCCCCGGCGACGACCACGGGCAAGAACGTGCTGCCGCGCGTCGCCGCCCTGCTCGACGTGGCGCAGGTCTCGGACATCATCGAAGTCAAGTCGCCCAATACCTTCGTCCGCCCGGTCTATGCCGGCAACGCACTCGAGACGGTCGAGGCGACCGACAAGGTGGTCGTCGCCACGGTGCGCACCACGGCTTTCGCCGCCGCGGGCGAAGGCGGCAACGCCCCGGTCGAGACGGTTTCGCCTGCGCCAGCGGTCGGGCTGTCGAGCTTCGAGGGGTCCGAGATCAGCCAGAGCGAACGGCCGGAGCTCACATCCGCGCGCATCGTCGTGTCGGGCGGGCGCGGCATGCAGTCGGGCGAGAACTTCAAGAAGCTGATCGAGCCGCTGGCCGATCGGCTCGGCGCCGCGGTGGGCGCAAGCCGCGCCGCGGTCGATGCCGGCTACATGCCGAACGACCATCAGGTCGGGCAGACCGGCAAGGTGGTGGCGCCCGAGCTTTACATCGCCGTCGGCATCTCAGGCGCCATCCAGCATCTTGCCGGCATGAAGGATTCCAAGGTGATCGTCGCCATCAACAAGGATGCCGAGGCGCCGATCTTCCAGGTCGCCGATTATGGGCTCGTCGGCGATCTGTTCACAGTCCTGCCCGAGCTCGACGCCGAACTGAAGAAGGCGGGCTACTAAGAAGCAGGTTCATGAGGCATGACAATGGACGACATAGTGCAAGGCGCCACGATCCTCACGGATCCGAAAGCGCAGCGGGAGTCTGACGTGGAACCCATTCGCAAGGTCGGCATTATCGGCGCGGGACAGATGGGCAGCGGTATCGCCCACGTCGTCGCGCTATCCGGTTATGACGTCGCGCTGCACGACGTCGCCAAGGAGAAGATCGACGCGGCGATCGCCACGATCGACAAAAATCTCACCCGCCAAGTGGCTTCGGGCAAGATCTCCGAGGACGAGAAGAAGAAGGCGCTCGCGCGCATCTCCTATGCCGAGACGTTGCAGGCCCTGGCCGACGCCGACCTCGTGGTCGAGGCTGCGACCGAGGACGAAACGGTCAAACGCAAGATCTTCGTGGCGCTCTGTCCCTACCTCAAGCCCGACGCCATCATCGGCACCAATACCTCCTCGATCTCGATCACTCGCCTTGCCGCCGCAACCGACCGTCCCGAGCGCTTCATCGGGCTGCATTTCATGAACCCCGCTCCGGTGATGGAGCTCGTGGAGATGATACGCGGCATCGCCACCGACGACGTCACCTTCGGCCGCACCAAGTCCTTCGTCGAGACGTTGCACAAGACCGTCGCGGTCTCCGAAGATTTTCCCGCCTTCATGGTCAACCGCATCCTCCTGCCGATGATCAACGAGGCGGTCTACACGCTCTACGAAGGCGTGGGCACGGTGGACGCCATCGACACCGCCATGCGGCTCGGGGCGCATCACCCGATGGGACCGCTCCAGCTCGCCGATTTCATCGGCCTCGATACCTGCCTCTCGATCATGCAGGTGCTCTACGAGGGACTCGCCGATTCCAAGTACCGTCCCTGTCCGCTGCTCGTTAAATATGTCGAGGCCGGCTGGCTGGGACGGAAGACGAAGCGCGGCTTTTACGACTATCGCGGCGAAAAGCCGATGCCGACCCGCTAGTTAATTCGGGACTACAGGGCTTTCACGGCCGCAACGCCGGATGATCTTGCGTCGGACCCGACGCTTGAAGATGTCATCTTTCGCCGGTAAGATTTTGCCAGTCGTCAAGGACCATGCTGCCTCAGGGAGGCAAGTGTGCGTGTTTGCCTGCCTGATCTGGCTGACACCGTCCCCGCCGCATGCATCGGCGTGATTGCTGCGCCTGCCGCGAGTTCGGCCGGCGACAGCTCCAACCATCCTGTTTTCGACACTCATATTGAATCGAGCGTGCCATCCGCATGCTCGCTGCCGCGTGACGCTGTCAAAGTGCTGACACGTCCCGCGAAGCAAAGTGGGGCGCGGGGCCCGCAAGAAGCGGGCGCCGCGCAGGTCTAGGAGCTTGTCCCGGCGGCCGGGAGGGGCCGCCCAACTCGCGAGGTGAACATGAAACTGCTGCGATTGGTGACTGGCGCTCTCGGCGCCGCTGGGCTCGTCTTGCTCTTTGCGGCCGGGACCGCGCGAGCGGACTGCAATCCCGACACCGCCATTTACGACGACGACTTCGAGTTCTTGGACGGCTCCTGGGGTGATCCAGACGACCACTTCGATGTCGAGGAGGGAGCGCTGACCGTCCACGACTGGCGTGAGCAGGTTAATTTCGCCACCAAGAACCAGGGTGCGAATATCTGCGTCGATACCACCATCGCCGACGCGCCCGGGCCCGATGCGAGTCCGATGGGCGTGATCTTCTGGTGGCAGGACTGGGACAACTATTACTATGCGTGGTATTGGGCCGACGGTTCGGTTGCCGTGAACCGCATCCTCAAAGGCAAGTATGTCAGCGTGGTTTCGACCAA
Organism: Methyloceanibacter sp.; assembly: GCF_035650995.1. Classification (GTDB taxonomy): domain Bacteria; phylum Pseudomonadota; class Alphaproteobacteria; order Rhizobiales; family Methyloligellaceae; genus Methyloceanibacter. The sequence continues at coordinate 4,645 of NZ_DASRGO010000099.1, forward strand.
GTCGCTCGCGGTGAAAACGGGCGTCGGCCAGACCAATCACCTCGAACTCGACGTCAGGGCCAAAGACGCCACGCTATTCATCAACGGCACTCAGGTCACCCGCTTCAGGGGCGTGCAGCCCAAGGACGGCGGCGTCGTCGGGATCATCGCCTATTCCGCCGACAACAAGCCGGGCATCTACAAGTGGGACAATTTCATTGTGAGCGAGCCGGGCGACACCGCAGGGGGACCGAGCGAGACCCCAAGCGGTCAGTGACATTCGACGCCGTCGTGCTCGGCGTGAACGACGAAGCGAGTCGCGTTTCGGGCCGGCCTTGGTCGCAAAGTCGCGATCGGGCCGGCCTTCTCGCTGCAAGGGTTTGGTGCGATCCGGATCGTCCGGACGACGAAGGGAGGTAGATTATGACGTTTCGTTCAAGTTTGGTGGCCGGCGCCGGCGCAGCGCTTCTGTTCGGCTGGTTGCTGGCTACGCCCGCGTTCGCCGCGTGCGATCCGGACAATGCGATCTTCAGCGACGATTTCGAGTTTCTCGATGGCACGTGGGGCGACCCTGACGACAACTTCTATGTCGAGGAGGGGGCGCTCGTCATCAAGCAATGGGCGGGTCACGTCAATTTCGCCACCAAGAACGACGGAGCCGATGTGTGCGTGGATCTCACCATTGCCGACGCGCCGGTGCCCGACAGTAGCCCGATCGGATTGATCTTCTGGTGGCAAGACTGGGACAACTATTACTACATCTACCAGTGGGCGGACGGGAGCGCCGTCGTCCGGCGCGTGGTGAAGGGCAAGGACAGCGACCTGTTCTGGATCAACTCGCTCGCCATCAAGAAGGGCGTCGGCCAGACCAATGCCTACGAGCTGCAGCTCAGGCCGAAGGACGCCACGCTCATCATCAACGGGACCGAGGTGAAGCGGTTCAAGGGCGTTCAGCCCAAGGATGGCGGCGTCGTCGGCGTCACCGCCGGGTCGCCCGAGGACAAGCCCGCCACCTTCAAGTTCGACAATCTCGTGGTCAGCCCGCTTTCGGAGTAAAGGCGCCGCGCAAAACGCATCGGGCCGCCGCCGGCAACCGGCAGCGGCCCGATCGCATTACCAAGCGCGGCTAGTTGGAGACCGATTTGACCTTCAAGCTGCTCGCTTTCGGTGCATTGGCTTTTTGCACCTTGGCGGCGAAGGCGGCCGACTTGGAGGCCGAATAGGACCCGCGGGCGAGCTTCGAGCCCTTCTCGGGGGCGTGGACGCCTTGTGAGGATTTCTTCGACTGATTGGCCGACTGGCTGGCGGCGACGTAATTGGGCTTGACCAACGCCGCCTGGGCACCGGCCCCCGCCGAGTTGTCGAGCGAAGCGAGCTCAATGTGCTTCGGCGCCGCTTGCGACGCGGCCTCGGCCTGGACGGCAGCGCTGTTCTGGACGGCCTCCTGGGGCGCCGCCGCCGCTTGGGCGAGATGGGGCGAGGCCGCTTCAGCTGCACTCATTGCGGCGACGCTCGCCTGCGGCGCGGATTGAACGGCCGACTGCCCGGCGGCCTCGGACAGCGATTGGGCGGACGGGGCGGACTTGATGGCGGCTTGCGCTCCGGCCGACTGTGCGGCGCTCGCCGAGAGGAGCTGCGGCGAGGGTGCGGATTTGACGGCGGCCTGCGCACCCGCCGCCTGGGGGGCACTCACCGAAAGGAGTTGCGCCGCGGGTGCCGATTTGACGGCGGCCTGGGCTCCCGCCGATTGAGCGGCGCTCGACGAAAGCAGCTGGGCCGTGGGCATCGATTTCGCGGCAGCCTGTGCAGATGCCGCCTGCGCCGTGCTCGCCGAATGGGATTCGGCCGACATGGCGTTGGGCTTCGCCTTGGATTGGCTCGTCTCGGCGACGGCGTAAGAAGACGCTGCCACCAACGTTAAGGCGACCAGGACCGCCGGTGTCGAATATTTCAGTCTCGCCAAGTTCCTCGACATGGACATGTTTCTCTCCAGAGATTTCATAACCGACGCTCCTGGATGATCCCCACCTTCAGCGGCCAATTGTAAGGTGCTCGCAAGCTTCCCGCCAACCCTCTTCGCATTAAATCTTGGACACGAAGGGGCGTCAGGTGTGTGAAGGCAGGATGACGGCTGGGCGACGCCGCGCAGCCGTCATGCGAAGGGATAGTGCTCTCGCGCGGCTAGGTTTTATGGTGCTTGTGCGCAAGCGGATGGGCGCCGCACGTCACGCACACGCAGATCGGATCGCACTGCAAGGTCGCGCCCTTGGGGCAGAACCAGCCCTGGCCTGCGCAGTCGGCGGTCTCGACCGGCGAAAATTGCCGTGCCGATTGTTTCAGCCCGTCGGCCGCGACACCCATGGTCGCGTTGGCCTCGAAGGCATAGCAAGCGGCGAGCAAGGCCGCTCCGGCGGCAAGCGATGTGAGGATTTTGCGCATCTTTTCCCTCCATGTGCGCGAGGAGATCCCCGTCCCTCGCGCCGAGGAAAATGTAGCACTCGCCGCCGTTTAGCAGGCTGCTACCGATCGGCGCAGGCGCGTACGTGCGTCGCAGCTGGACGCCGCCGAAGCCTCCGCGAAAAAAGACCTCCCGCCGATCGGGCGTCCCGCCGGCAGCGGCACAACGCCCTTCTGCGGCGTACCGTCCTGGCTTATGCTCGATTCGCCCAATCTGCGGCAGCGAGGTGCAACATGAAGACGCTGATTGCCGTGTTGACCGGGTGCCTGATGCTGGTGCTGCTCGCGTTCGCTCCGGGCGCAACCGGCGCCGAGGCGGCATCGCGCTATGCCGCGAACTACTGCAAGACTCGTTACAATCTTTGTCTCGCCCGCTGTCCCGACCGGGTCAGGTGCTTCAGCCGCTGCCTGACGCAGTACAAATATTGCGTGCCGCCGGCGCCATCGCTCGGCGATTTGCTGTAGGCAGCGTCGTGGCGCCCAATCATTCGCCTCGTAGGACTGGTGGCCACGACACCTAATCCGTATGCGGAACTAAACCAACACCAACCGCGTTTTGATGCACGTGATCGGCCCAGTACCCCCGTGCGCCCCCTCCCCGCGCGCAGCACCGACACAAGCCCCGGCCCGTTGCCGGGGCTTTCTTTTCCGCTCCTCAACCGTGCAAGGCAGGTCGCGCGGGGGCTAAACCCGCCTGGATCGCGCTGACGGGAACGCGCAGCTCATAGGTCACTCCCGTTATGTCGAAGGTCATCTCAGCGTGGTGCCCGAACTGTTTTGCAACGTCGAGCAGGATGGTACTGCCGAAGCCCTTGCGAAGCGGTTTCTTGACCGGCGGCCCGCCGCTCTCCTTCCAGAGGAGCGAAAGGATATCCTCGCCATTCGTGCGCACTAGCCTCCCCTCTATCGACACGTGGCCGCTCGGCGTCGAGAGTGCTCCGTACTTCGCGGCGTTGGTCGCAAGCTCGTGGACGATGAGCGAGAACTGCTGAGCGGCGGCGGCGTTGACCGCCAGTTCGCATCCGCTGAGCGTCAGGTGCTCGGAGAACGCGGACAGTTCGGCCTTGATGATCTCCTCCAGAGGCGCGCCGCTTCCGACCGCATCGGCGAGCATGTCGTGAGCGCGTGCGACCGCCATCAGCCGCCCTTCGAAAGCTTTCTTGGCCTCCTCGGCCTTGATGCTCAAGGCAGCGATCGATTGGATGACGGCGAAGAGGTTGCGCGACCGGTGCTGCAGCTCGCGAACGAGAAACTGCTGCCGCTCCTGCGCGGCCTTGCGCTCGGATATGTCCACCACCGTTGCTAGGACGGCACTTAGCCCATTGCGACTGACGGGTGCGAGCCCGACCTCGACCGGAACTTCGCTCCCGTCCTTGCGGCGTCCGCTCAGCTCCCGTCCGCCACCCATGAGCCGAGGCTGAGGATCGAGCTGATAACGCCGCCTCTCAGATACGTGAGTTATTCTCTGTGCCTCGGGAACCAATAACTCGACTTCCTGACCAAGCAACTCCCGGCGGTCGTAGCCGAATAACGCCTCTGCTGCGCGGTTCACGGTCTTGATGACACCATGATCGTCCACGACGACGATGCCGTTTGGCGCAGCCTCGACGAGGACGCGGATGTTCCTCTCGTGCGAGACTACGCGCTCGATGGCTTTATTGAGCAGGTTGACCAGCGCGACATTGAGCGCGCTCACCAGGATGAAGAGCGTGAGCGAGACGGCTTCCGGCCGACCGACCTCCAGGCTCCATTGGGGCGGGATAAATGCAAACCAAGCCAGCACAGCCGATGCAGCCGTCGCCAGAATGCCGGGCCAGAGTCCGCCTAGGAACGTCGCTAACAGGATCGCGGGGTAGTAGGTGATGAAGGGCGTGCCCTGCATCGCGTAAGGGCCGATCACCCAGCGGAGGAAGGTCGCGGCGGCGACCGCGCCGGCAGCTACGCCATATGCAAGTAACGGTCTCTCGCGGGTGTACTGCGCCACCTCGACCAAGCGAGAGGTCGAGAGCGACGGACTGAGCGGCACGGCTCCTCCTCCCCAACGCAGTCTCGAGAGTTCAATATCACAGTCTTTGGCGCGTTTAGAGGCAAATCGGTGCGGCCTTGGGGGATGGTCAAAGAAGAAATGACACTGGGCGCGTCATCGAGCCGCAACACAACCTCCGATGGCTGGAGCGTCCGCGATGGGAAATGAAGGGGCATGTTGCATCGCGAGACTACTCACTCGCTATTGCCCCGAAAAAGGCACACACTTCGCCGTCGCCGGCACGCGGCCAAACATGGGCTCCGGTGGCTGAACGAATAGATCATTTGCGCTTCCGCATACCAATAAGCAGGAGCGTGCAATGCGTTCTATCCAGTCCCCGAAGACGGTGTTTCTTGACGGTGACCTCGCTCAATTGCAGTGGGTCTTTGACGAGGTGTGTTCCGTTCTCGAAAGCCGGCGAGGCCGGATCGACGAAGGCACGAAGGCTTACATCCGGCGTCGCCTCTTCGTGCTGGCGTGCAACGGAATGAGTGATCCAGAAACGTTACGGAGTCACTTGTTGGCTAGCTTCGTGCGCTCGCCGGACCAGGCGAAGATTTGGCCTCTCCGCACGGCTTCTCGCGAACTTTGCCGCGCGCCCGTGTTTGGCAGGACCAACGACCGCCGCCAGGAGCGTGTACTGTTTACTCACATTGAGTGCTTCTGCCCGCGCTGCCGCGTGATCCGACAGCGCCCGATGAGCTGGCTGCCACGCATCTCGATGGGGCTCACGCTGGCGCAGCTCTCAACGAGATTGCGTTGCGCCGAGTGCGGCGGCTCTTTGCTGTCGGTCAAGCCGTGGCATCAGGCCGATATGCTCGGCAAGCCGCAGGGACGGAGGGGCTAAGATGTCCGAGGCAAGCGACCTTCGTTGGATTGATCCTCGCGATGAACTGATTCATGTCGTTCTTGAGACAAAACTACAATATGGACCGAGTTATAGAACTCGATGCGGCTGGGTAGTTCCCTGGCGCGATATTTGGCACGCAAAGGAAGGCTCTCACCAAGACCTTGAAATGTGCGGGGTCTGCATGGCTGGCATCGGACTAAGCCCTGAGACTTAGTGCTTTCCCCACTTGCGGATCAGCTTCCAACGGTACTCCTCAGCGGTAAGACCGCCGCGCATTACCGTCAACTGTTCTTCTGTGTAGTGGGACCTTGCCGCCGCCGCGCTCGCGGCGGATGGTGATGAAACGCGGCTCACTCCGAGCAGCAACCGCCCGCGCGAGCTTCTTCATGCCAGCGAGGGTCTGCGGGCGCTCAGGTCTTGTGTCGATGAAGCGGGGGCTTCGACCTCGCCGCTATCTCGCGGGCGAGCTTTACGCGGTCACGCACGGTTCGACTACACCGCACCGCGTGGATCACAGAGTCAAGGTTGCGCTGTCCGGCAAATATGTCTTCAACCCCAGGGGTTCGACGATGATGCTGGCGATTCCAGGATAACAGCGAGCAGGGCGATGACTATTCCTTGGGTAGGTGTTCGCATAGCTTGATGCCAGGATGGCGGTCGCAGTAGGCGGTATCGAATCCAATACTCGAGCCGAAACCGACGATCTCCGGCCGGTCCTGCCCCATGCAGTAGAGGGTGAGCCGATTGAGGCCCACCTCAGGGGGGTGCGTGCCATCCTCTTGCGTGCTCCACATGTAGATC
>NZ_DASRGO010000100.1:0-14456 GCF_035650995.1 Methyloceanibacter sp.
GTCGACGCCCGAGTTGCGGACCGCGAAGCGCTCGCCGGCCATGCCGCGGATGTACACTTCGCCGGCGGTGGCGCCGTAGAGCGCGACGTTGCCGATGATCATGTTCTCCTCCGCGACGAACGGCGACTTGGCCGACGGATAGATGATGAGCTTGCCGCCGGAGAGGCCCTTGCCGAAGTAGTCGTTGGCGTCGCCCTCGATCGAGAACGTCATGCCGTGCGTCATGAATGCGCCGAAGCTCTGGCCGGCCGAGCCGTTGAACTTGATCCGGATCGTGTCCTCGGGCAGCCCCTTCGCGCCGTGCTTCTTCGTGATCTCGCCGCTGGTGATCGTGCCGACCACGCGGTGGACGTTGCGGATCGGCAGCTCGGCGATGACCTTCTCGCCGCGCTCGATCGCCGGCTTGCACAGCTCGAGGAGCTGCGTGACGTCCAGCGAGCGGTCGATGCCGTGGTCCTGCTTGATCGAGCAGAAGCGGCCGACCTCGGCGCCGACGTCCGGCTGGTAGAGGATGTTCGAGAAATCGAGCCCCTTGGCCTTCCAGTGCTCGACCGCCTTTTTCGCCTCGAGCCGGTCGGTGCGGCCGACCATCTCCTCGACGGTGCGGAAACCGAGCGCGGCCATGAGTTCGCGCATGTCCTCGGCGATGAAACGCATGAAGTTGACGACATGCTCCGGCTTGCCGGCGAACTTCGCGCGCAGCTGCGGGTCCTGCGTCGCGACGCCCGCGGGGCAGGTGTTGAGATGGCAGACGCGCATCATGATGCAGCCGGTCGCGACGAGCGGCGCGGTGGCGAAGCCGAACTCCTCGGCGCCGAGCAGCGCGGCGATGATGACGTCGCGGCCGGTCTTCAGCTGGCCGTCGGTCTCGACCGCGATGCGCGAGCGCAGATTATTCAACACGAGCGTCTGGTGGGTCTCGGCCAGCCCGAGCTCCCACGGCAGGCCGGCGTGCTGCAGCGAAGTCTGCGGCGAGGCGCCGGTGCCGCCGTCGTAGCCGGAGATCAACACGACGTCGGCGTGCGCCTTGGCGACGCCGGCGGCGACGGTGCCGACGCCGACTTCGGCGACGAGCTTCACGCTGACGCGCGCCAGGCGGTTGCCGTTCTTCAGGTCATGGATCAGCTCCGCGAGATCCTCGATCGAATAGATATCGTGATGCGGCGGCGGGGAGATCAGGCCCACGCCGGGCGTCGAGTGCCGCACTTTGGCAATGATGGCGTCGACCTTGTGGCCCGGGAGCTGGCCGCCCTCTCCGGGCTTGGCCCCTTGCGCCATCTTGATCTGCATCATGTCGGCATTGACGAGATACTCGGTCGTCACGCCGAAGCGTCCCGAAGCGACCTGCTTGATCTTGGAACGCATCGAGTCGCCGTTCGGCAGCGGCTTGTAGCGGTCTGACTCCTCGCCGCCTTCGCCCGTGTTCGACTTGCCGCCGATGCGGTTCATGGCGATGGCGAGCGTGGTGTGCGCCTCACGGCTGATCGAGCCGAACGACATGGCTCCGGTCGAGAAGCGCTTCACGATCTCCTTGGCGGGCTCGACCTGATCGAGCGGAATGGGTTTCTGTCCGATCTCCTCGGCGCTCTTGATGCGGAACATGCCGCGCAACGTCAGGAGCTGCTCGCTCTGCTCGTTGATCGCCTTGGCGAAGGACCGGTACTTCTCGGGAAGCTGCCCGCGCACGGCATGTTGTAGATCGGCGACCACCGACGGACGCCAGACATGCGCCTCGCCGCGCACGCGATAAGCGTATTCGCCGCCGACATCGAGGGATTCGCGCAGCACCGGAGCGTCGGAGAAGGCGAGAGAGTGGCGCTCGACCGTCTCGAGAGCGATCTCCTCGAGACCCACTCCCTCGACCTGGCTGTTGGTGCCGGTGAAATATTTGGCGATGAAGTCGCTCCTCAGCCCCACCGCGTCGAAAATCTGGGCGCCGCAATAGGACTGATAGGTAGAGATGCCCATCTTCGACATCACCTTGAGCAATCCCTTGTCGATCGCCTTGATGTAGCGCTTCACGGCCTCTTCGGCCGTCAGCTGTTCCTCGACCTCGGGTAGGATCGCCTCGATGGTCTCGAAGGCGAGGTAGGGATTGATCGCCTCGGCGCCGTAGCCCGCGAGCGTCGCGAATTGATGCACCTCGTGGGCCTCGCCGGTCTCGACCACGAGGCCGACCGAGGTTCTAAGCCCGCAGCGGATCAGATGATGATGTACCGCGCTCGTGGCAAGCAGCGAGGGGATCGGAATGCGCTCGGGCCCGGTCGCGCGATCGGACAGGATGATGATGTTTTCACCGGCACGGACCGCTTCCTCGGCGCGCTTGCATAGCCGGTCCAGGGCCCGGCCCATGCCGGCGGCGCCCTGGTCGGCGGCATAGGTGATGTCGAGCGTCACGGTTCGGAACTGGTTGTCGGGCACGTCGCCGATGCCGCGGATGCGCTCGAGATTCTCGTTGGTGAGGATCGGATGCGCCGCCTCGAGCCGCTTCTGCTTCGAGGTGCCTTCGAGGTCGAGCAGATTCGGCCGCGGCCCGATGAAGGTCACGAGCGACATCACCAGCTCCTCGCGGATCGGGTCGATCGGCGGGTTGGTGACTTGCGCGAAGTTCTGCTTGAAATAGGTGTGCAGCAGCTTCGGCCGGTCGGAGAGGGCCGAGATCGGCGTGTCGGTGCCCATCGAGCCGACCGCCTCCTGGCCCGACTCGGCCATTGGCAGCATCAGGAACTTGATGCTTTCCTGCGTGTAGCCGAAGGCCTGCTGACGGTCGAGCAGGCTCACATTGGTGCGCGGCGCGGTAGCGCCGGTGTCCGGCAGCTCGTGCACGCGGATCTGGGTGCGGTCGAGCCACTCCTGATAGGGATGGGCCGAGGCGAGCTCGGCCTTGATCTCCTCGTCGGAGACGATGCGGCCCTTTTCGAGATCGATGAGCAGCATCTTGCCGGGTTGGAGCCGCCACTTCTCGACGATCTTCTTCTCGGGAATCGGCAGCACGCCGGTCTCGGAAGCCATAATGACGAGGCCGTCGTCGGTGACGAGGTAGCGCGCGGGGCGCAAGCCGTTGCGGTCGAGCGTCGCGCCAATCTGCCGGCCGTCGGTGAAGGCCATGGCGGCGGGACCGTCCCACGGCTCCATCAGGCAGGCGTGATACTCGTAAAATGCGCGGCGCTTGGCATCCATCAGCGGGTTGCCGGCCCAGGCCTCAGGGATCAGCATCATCGCCGCGTGCGCGAGGCTGTAACCGCCCTGCACCAGAAATTCGAGCGCGTTGTCGAAGCAGGCGGTATCGGACTGGCCCTCGTAGGAGATCGGCCAGAGCTTCTTGATGTCGGGGCCGAACAGCGGCGAGGATACGCTCGCCTGGCGCGCGGCCATCCAGTTCAGGTTGCCGCGCAGCGTGTTGATCTCGCCGTTATGGGCAACCATGCGGTAGGGATGGGCGAGCTTCCACGACGGGAAGGTGTTGGTCGAGAAGCGCTGATGCACGAGGGCGAGCGCCGAGGCGAACTTCGGATGGTGCAGGTCGGGGTAGTAACGCCCGAGCTGATAGGCGAGGAACATGCCCTTGTAGACGATGGTGCGGCACGACAGCGACACGGTGTAGAAGCCGATGTCGTGGCCCCCGGTCTCGCCGAGGATCGTGTTAGAGATCACCTTGCGCAGCACATAGAGCCTGCGCTCGAAGTCGGTGTCGTCCTCGACGTCGGGGCCGCGCCCGATGAACACCTGCCGGTGCGTCGGCTCGGTGGCGATCACTCCGGCGGACAGGCAGGAATTGTCGGTCGGCACGCCGCGCCAACCGAGGAGCTTGAGCCCCTCGGCATCGGTCACGCGCTCAACTACCGACTCGCAATAGATGCGCTGGGCCCGGTTCTGCGGCATGAACATGTAGCCGGCCGCATAATGCCCGGGCTCGGGCAAATCGATGCCAAGCGGGCCCGTGACCTCCTTGAAGAAGGCGTGCGGTATCTGCACGAGGATGCCGGCCCCGTCGCCTGCAAGGGGATCGGCGCCGGTCGCGCCGCGGTGGGTCAGGTTCTCGAGGATCTGAAGGCCGTGCTCGATGATGGTATGGCTCGGGCGGCCCTTGAGGTCGGCGACGAAGCCGACGCCGCACGCATCATGCTCGCGCTTCGGATCGTAGAGTCCTTGCGCCTGCGGCGGCGAGGGCCATGCCGCATCCTCTGAACCGGGCGGGAACGCACGAGCTGCCATTGTCGTACACAACCTCGGCCCGCGCTGGCGCAGGGCGCGCTTCGCGGTACCACCAAAAGCCTGGGCCAACGGCCGGGCCTTCACCTCTCAGGAGAACTCGGGAGGGGCTAGTGAAGTACCCAGCTCCTTAGGAAGCAAGTGCCCTCCCTGCGGTAGACGGCTGGGCCCCCAAGCGCCTCGCCGCCGAGCGAGACAGGGAGCATCAAGACCAGCGCCGGCCCCTTAGCAAGGAAGGTCAGCAAGCCTGTCCTATTCGTCCTCAAATTGACAGATTTCCCATAGGCGCACAAGCGGGGATTCGCGGCCGGCCGGCATTTCGGAACGAATAGCGAGCGGGGACGTTTGCGGGGAGCTGGCTGTGACGCGTTAAGGCCCCACGCAAGCCGCGGCCCACGAGGCGCTCCCGACGAACGTCTTGCGTTGGAGGGAGCGACTATGGGCGGCGGCAAAGGCCGGCCGCACAAGGGAAGGGCGCTCTTCTTGAGAGAGAGCGCCCTTCTTGTTTGGTAGCGCCGTAAACGCCTGAAGCGTTACGCAGCCTTGCTGTCGATGACTTTCGGCTGCTCGGCCGCTTCCGTCTTGGTGGCGATCGGAATGGTGCGGGGCTTCATGGCCTCGGGCAGCTCGCGCACGAGGTCGACATGGAGCAGGCCGTTCTCGAGGCTCGCGCCTTTCACCACCACATGGTCGGCGAGCTGGAACCTGCGCTCGAAGCTCCGCGAGGCAATGCCGCGATGGAGGAAGGTCGTGTTCTCGACCTCGGACTTCTTCTCGCCGCGGATCGAGAGCGTGTTCTCCTTCACCTCGATGTCGAGGTCGCGCTCGCCGAAGCCGGCGACGGCCATGGAAATACGGTACTCGTTCTCGCCGACGCGCTCGATGTTGTAGGGCGGATAGCTCGGCGTCTCACCTTCGAAGTTCGACAGCGTGTCGAGCAGCGCGCCGAGGCGATCGAAGCCGATGGTGGAACGGTAAAGCGGGGTAAGATCGAAGTGTCTCATCACATCCTCCTTGATGAAGCGATATGCTTGGTTGCCCGCTCGCAAGGAGCCGGGCGGATAAAACGCAAGCCCTAAGGCCTTGCGCCGCGGAGGGATATGGTAAGGGGGCTGCGGCCCGTCAAGAGCGTTACGCCACTGAAATCAAAGAAGAATAACAGCGTGCCGGGCGTTCCCGGCCGGCGGTATGACACTGATCCGAACTCCTCCCGTCGCCGCGAGGGCGGGGCATGAGAGCCTGAGCGGTACAATCTTGCCTCGGCATGGCAGCGAACCGCGCCAAACCGGCGACATTTTTGCGCGGCAAGACTATGGGCGCCGCCTCGGGCTGCTATAAGGGCAGAGGCGCAGGTTAGCGCCTCCAGAGGGAAGACCGCCTCAAGATGAACCTCGTAGGCACACCGAAGAACCCGGTGCCGCTCGGCGCAGCGGTCGGTTATATCGACGTGCGCAAGGGACTTCGCCTTCGCTATGCGAGCTGGCAGTCGGCGCTCAAGAGCAGGCGGGGGACGGTGTGTATCTTTCCCGGTCGAAGCGAATACATCGAGAAATATTTCGAGGTCGTGGGCGAGCTGAGGCGCAGGGGCTTTGCGGTTGCCGTGCTCGATTGGCGCGGCCAGGGCGGGTCGAGCCGGCTGACACGCCATCCGCTGAGGGGACACGTCAATCATTTCTCCGAGTACGAGGAGGACCTCGGCCACTTCATGAAGAATGTGGTGCTTCCCGACTGCCCGACGCCCTATTTCGCGCTCGCCCATTCGATGGCCGCGACGGTGCTGTTCAAGGCCTCGACCAAGCGCGGCTGCTGGTTCAGCCGCATGGTGATGATGGCGCCGATGGTGAAGGTGCATGGGCTCCCGGTCTCGCACAAGCTCTGCCGGCAGATGGCTGACGGCCTTTGCCTGTTCGGGCTGGGCCGCCGCGCCGTTCCGGGACGCAAGGTGGAATATGTCTTGAACGAGACGTTCGAGGGCAATCCACTGACCTCCGATCGCGAACGTTTTCTGCGCAACCTATCGGTGCTCAAGGCCGAGCCCTCGCTCGCCGTCGGACCGCCGACGATCGGCTGGCTCAGGGCGGCGCTCTCGGCGATGCAGGAGCTCGAGGACGAGCGGTTCGCGCCGCGCATCCGCGTTCCGGTGCTGATGATGGCGGCTGGCGACGACCGGATCGTTTCGTCCAAGGCCATCGAGGACTTTGCCTCGCGGCTGAGGGCCGGATCGCAGATCGTTATGCGTGGGGCGCGGCACGAGATCCTCCAAGAACGTGACCCGATCCGCGAGCAGTTCTGGGCCGCGTTCGACGCCTTCGTGCCGGGCGCCGTTATGAGCGAGCCCCTGCTCAGCCGGGCGAGCTAGGCGAAAGGATCAGCGCGATAGCACCCTGAGCGCCGCCTCGTGCAGGCGCCTGTCGCCGGCAGCGAGGATGCGGCCGCCCTCCTTGGCATCGCCGCCATCCCAAGTGGTGACGATGCCGCCCGCGCGCTCGATGATCGGCACGAGCGGAAGGATGTCGTAGGCCTTGAGGCCGGCCTCGACCACGAGGTCGACCTGGCCGAGTGCGAGCAGACAGTAATTGTAGCAGTCGCCGCCGAAGCGCCTCAGCCTGACCGCGCGTGCCAAGTCATCGAACCGCGCGCGCTCTTCTTCGGTGGTGAAGAGGTCGGGGCTCGAAGCCGTAAGCAAGGCTTCGCTGAGGGCGGGGCAGGGCCGCGTGCGCATCGGCGTTGTCGTCCCTGCCCTGCTAATAAAGGCATCGCGCTCCCCACTGAAGAAGCGCTCGCCGACAAACGGCTGGTCCATGAGCCCGAGCAGCGCCGTGCCGTCCCGCTTCAGTCCGATCAGGGTCCCCCATAAGGGTTGCCCGACGACGAAGGCGCGCGTGCCGTCGATCGGGTCAACCACCCAGCAATATTCGGCGTCGGGGCGAAGGGCTCCGTATTCCTCGCCGATGATGCCGTGTGTCGGGTAGATCTCGCCCAGTGCGTCCCGGATCGCCATTTCGGCCGCGCGGTCGGCGGCAGTCACCGGGTCGAACAGGTCGCCGCCTTTGTGGTCAATGGCGAGGGCCGTGCGGAAATGCGGCAAAATGACCGCGCCCGCCCGGTCTGCGAGCAGATGGGCGGCGGCCAAGAGCGCGGCGAAGGAGGGGGCTTGTGGGGTGGGCACGGGGTGAGGCTTTGCGGCTCTTTTACCTTGGGAGTCAAGGCTTCCGCGGCGCTTGAGACGGGAAAATTCGCGCAAAGCCGCGGCCCGCGCATCCTCCGTGACAGTTATGCACCACTGTTTCGAAAATGCCTCTGAACGGTCATTGCAACCTTGCTTTTTGTGCGCCGCAATGACATATTGTTGCAACGCGGCATGGCTCTCCAGGTCGTGTCGCTGCCCTCCTTGGGCGTTTCCTCCCTAGACTTGGGCCGTTCGGATCCATTCGAACGGCCCCTTTTTTCATCTACACCATTTTAGTTGCAGTTTTATTCGGCGGCGGCGCGGGGAATTGCCAGACCCGAAACGCCGGCCATCAGGGCGCGCACGACCGCTTCCAAGTCGTCGCGCAGCCGGGCAAAGCCTTCCGCCTTCTCGAAGCTCGTCTCGTCCATATAGAGCGCGCGGTTGACCTCGATCTGAAGCGCATGTTGGCCCTTGTGCGGCCGGCCGTAGTGCTCGGTGATGTAGCCCCCGGCATAGGGCTTGTTGAGCGCAACCACATAGCCCAGGGACTTGAGCTGGCCGGCCGCGAGCCTCGTCAGTTCGCCGCTGCAGGATGCCCCGAAGCGATCGCCAAGCACGAAATCCGGACGACCAACGCCCTGCTCGGTCATCGGGTTCGAGGGCATGGAATGGCAATCGATGAGCACGGCGAGGCCGAACTCCTTGTGCGCCTCGAGCAGGAGCGCCTTCAGCGTCTCATGGTAAGGGGTGTAGAGGCGATTGATGCGCTCGAGCGCCGCCTCGAGCGAGAGCGGCTCGCGGTAGATTTCGTCGGACTCCGAGACGATACGCGCGATAGTGCCAAGACCGCCCACTACCCGCACCGATTGTGTGTTGGCGTAGTGGGGCAGTCCGTCGCGGAAGAGGGCGGGATCGAGCTCGTAAGGTTCGCGGTTCACGTCCAAATAAGCGCGCGGGAAGTGGGCGTGGAGGAGCGGCGCGCCGAGGTCGGTGACGAAGCCGAACAACTCCTCGACGAAGGCGTCCTCAGACCGCCTGAGTGCGCGCGGATCGAGCTTGGAAGCAGCCAAAAACGTGCTCGGATAGACCCGGCCGCTATGAGGCGAGTTGAAGACGAGCGGGCCTTGCAGGCTTGAGGGCCGTGCCACCGCAAATGGCGGGACCAATTCGCTTTCGATAGCCTCAGCCTCGCTTGGGCTCATGGCCACTCCCTTGCCGCGCCGGCAGCCCCCTGATGCCGGCATGGAATCGCCTGTAAACTCTGCCAACGAGAGTTGAAGCTGTCTAGGCGTGTTCTTTCTTGTGCGCCGGGCAATAAGACGCGATGATTTGGGTCCCTGGGGAGGGGGCGGCCAAGGTCGCCTTCAAGAACCGGGGCAATCGGTCGTTTACCAAGTTCGTGTACGCCCAGACAGGGGGCGAGAGTAGGGGGAGAGGGATGGAGGCTAACGATCCGCGGGCGCGAAGCCTTCAGCGCATTTTGCTTGCCGAGGACGACGAGGATATGCGGCGTTTTCTGGTGAGGGCGCTCGCCAAGGCCGGCTACGACGTCGTTTCGTTCGGCAACGGGCTCGAGGCCTATGAGCGGCTCAAGGAAGAGCCCTTCACGCTGTTGCTTACCGATATCGTCATGCCCGAGATGGACGGCATCGAGCTTGCCCGTAAGGCAAGCGAACTCGATCCAGACCTCAAGATCATGTTCATCACCGGTTTCGCCGCCGTGGCCCTCAATCCCGACAGCCATGCGCCGAAGGACGCCAAAATCCTGTCGAAGCCCTTCCACTTGCGTGATCTTGTCGATCAGGTGGAGCGGCTGCTCGCGGCCTAGAGCGTCGCAAACGGGTTAGTCGGCGTTGCGGGGCGGCAACAGAGCGATCTGAAACGATCGCGATAAAGTGCCTGCGCTCCTTGGGGCGGACCACCTTCACGATGCGCCCGATCCGCCACGGTTCGCCTGCCAGGTGGCGGGAGTTGAGGCTCGGGGGCGGCTTGCCTTGGCGGGCGCATTGCCGATATAGAAGCAATCCCCGGCAAGACAAGGGCGGTTAGCTCAGCGGTAGAGCACTGTGTTGACATCGCAGGGGTCACTGGTTCGATCCCAGTACCGCCCACCATTCTCCGACCGATGACAGGCTAGGGAGGCTCAGACCTCGACCAGCACCTTGAAGCCGCCATAGATCATGCGCTTCCCATCGAAGGGCAGGCTATCCGGGTGCATGTCGTGGAGGCGCTTGTCCTTCATGACCTTGGCGTTGACGCGGTCGCGATGAGCACGCGACTTGTAGGTAATCCAGGAGAACACCACGGTCTCATTGGGCCTGAGCTTGACGGCTCGGGGGAACGACGTCCATTTGCCGACCTTCACGTCGTCGGCGACGCATTCGTGGAAATCGAGCGCGCCGTGCTCGCGCCAAATCTTGCCGGCCTTGCGCGCGAGCCTCCGATAGGCCTCAAGCTGCTTCTTCGGCACCGGCACGATGAATCCATCGACATAGGCCATGCTTCGGCACTCCGTTTAGGTTTAGGCTGCAAATGAAGAGTCTGCTTCCGCAAAGCTCCAGTCGGCATTCCTGATCGGGAAGAAGTGCCGATAGGGCTTGGCCTCCTCGATGCAGCGGGCAAAAGACGGCCGTTGGATGAGACGGCGGAGATAGGCGGCCGTCTGCTTGTATTCCTGATCGAACGGCATTGCGAGATTGGCGTAGAACAACGCAGGCGCCGCGGCGCAGTCGGCCATGGTGAAGCTTTCGCCCGTGGCCCAGGTCTTCCCTGTCAGTTTGTCTTCGATGATGTCGAGCGCAGTCTTGAACTGGCTTTTGGCCTGCTCGACGCCGTACGGATCGTTCTTGCCCTCGGGCCGGAAACGGTCGACGACCACCTTCTGCAATGGCATTTCCACATAAAGATCGAAGAAGCGGTCGTAGAAGCGCGCTTCGCGCGCGAGGTCGGGATTATCGGGCACGAGTTTGGATTTGCCGGGATAATGCTCGGCCAAATACTCGATGATGATGCTCGACTCAGGCACGGTCTCGCCCCTGCCTTCGTCGCGCAGAACCGGAAACTTGCCGATCGGCCAAATCCTCCTGAAGGCTGCAGCTGACGCCGGGTCCATGAGATCGACCAGCTCCCGCTCGAAGGGCGTGCCGTTTTCGTAGAGCGCGATCAAAACCTTTTGGCAAAATGACGAGAAGGGGTGGAAGTAGAGTTTGAGGGCCATAATTGGAGGTGCTCCCTGGGTGTTCCTGCGCGTGGCTAGGCCGGCTGCGGCTTCTCGCACACCACCATCCACGGCGTGCCGAATTTGTCTGTGCACATGCCGAACTTCTGGGCGAAGAAGGTTTCGCCGAGCGGCATGCGCGTCTCTCCGTCCTTGGCCAGCGCGGTAAAGACGCGCTCGGCCTCGGCCGGGTCTTTGACGTTGAGCGTCATCGAAAAACCCTGCATGGGCTGGTAGCGGTCGGGCGGGGCATCCGCTCCCATCAGCACCATGCCGTTGCCGACGAGCTTTGCGTGGATGATCTTTTTGCGCCACTCCGGCGGCACACCGCATTCGGCCGGCGTGCCCTCGTGCGGGATCATGGCAACGATCTCGCCACCCAGGATCTGGCGATAGGTCTTGAAGGCGTCCTCGCAATTGCCGTTGAAGGTGAGATAGGGACTGACTTGCATGCTGCACTCCTTGGTGTTTTGCGACTATGCCGGTTGATGGGCGGCCTCACGCGACGCCGAGATAGGCCTCGAGCCGCTCGAAGGTTCCGGTCCAGCCGGCCTTCATCGAGTCGCGGCCAGCCTCAAAGGCATCGCGCTCCTTTGGTGTGGGTTCGTAGGGCGACCAGCGGACTGTGACCGTGGTCTTGCCGTCCTTCTCGGCGAAGGTCACCGTCGACAGCATCTTGAGCGGCCAGTCCGGGGCCATGGGATGGCGTGTCTCTCCCGCGTTCTCATCGGAGAAGGACGTGATGAAAACGAGCCGCTGCTCGGGGACGATCTCGCGATAGACGAACTTGCCCCATATGTCCTCGCCGCTCGGTGAGCGCAGGTGATAGTGAAAAATGCCGCCGGGTCTCAGATCGACCTTGGTGGAGACGATTTCGTGACCTTTCGGTCCCCACCATTGCTTGAGGTCCCTGGCGTCGGTCCACGCCTTCCACACGCGGCTCACGGGCGCATTCACGACGCGGGTGATGACGAAATCGTCCGCATGGTGGGCGTTGGATTTTTCTTTGATATCGTTCATAGGGGACTCCTTGCCGTCATGATCCGCCGTCATAGGCGCGTTCGAGCGCCGCGATGTCGAACTTCTTCATCTTGAGGAAAGCTTGGGTGACGCGAGCGACCTTCTTCGCGTCCTTGTCGAGCATCATCTCGATGAGCTGATCGGGCACGACCTGCCAGGACAGCCCGAACTTGTCCTTCAGCCAGCCGCAAGGACCTTCTTCCCCGCCATCCGCGGTAAGCTTGTCCCAGAAATAGTCGACTTCCTTCTGCGTCGGGCAGGAGACCTGGAAAGAGATCGCCTCGTCGAACTTGAACTGGGGCCCGCCATTGAGCGCCACGAATTTCTGGCCCTCGAGCTGGAAGGCGACGACCATCACCGAACCGGCCGGTTTTCCGTGGATCTCCTGACCGGCATCGACGTAGCGGCTGACTTGGTCGATCTTCGAATTCTCGAAGATCGAACAATAGAACTTCGCCGCATCCTCGGCCTCGGTATCGAACCATAGGCACGGCGTGATCTTCTGCTTGGCGATCGCCATGATGGGTCCTTCAGGCTCGCGCTATTCTGCTGCGCCAGCGCAACATGAATGAGACGGCATGGTGCTCTCGTATTTGTCGTGATGGCGCACCCAGGCCATGGTCCAGGGCAAATCGTCCTCGTCGCGACCTTTGGGCGTGAGGTCAAGGAAGTTGTAGGCGCCGACCAGGATGTCGAGCCCGCGCGCATAGGCCGAATAGGTGTGGAACACGGTGCCGGTTTGGTCCTTGTAGAAGACGCTCACGCCCGGCATCTCGTCGCTATCAATTTCCTGCCGTCCGTAATTGTATTCAGCCTCCTTGCCGACCTCCTCGTCGGTGAAGGACACGTGGAAATCGAAGTTGAATTCGGTTCCGAAGGACGACACCCAGGGAAAGCGCCAGCCCATGCGCCGCTTGAATTCTTCGATCTCGGCAAGCGGCGCGCGAGAGACGGCAACGAGCGTCACGTCGCGTTGGGCAAGGTGGATGTTCGCGCCGTCGAAATGATCGGCGAGATAGGAGCAGCTCTGGCAGCCCTCCTGCCAGCCGGGGCCGAGCATGAAGTGATAGACGATGAGCTGGCTTCTGCCGTCGAACAGCTCGGCGAGCGTTTTCTTTCCGGATGGCGTGGCGAACACGTAGGGTTTGCCGATCTCGACCCAGGGGAGGGCGCGGCGCTCGGCGCTCAAGCGGTCGCGCGCTCGCGTGAACTCCTTCTCCTTGGCGAGAAACGCCTTGCGCTCATTCGTCCACTCATCGCGCGAAACGATTCTGTGCTGCTGCATCGCTCTCTCCCTCGATTGGCGGTGTGAACTCTATTCGGGTTTCGGTGTCATCCAGGCGACGCTGGCGCCGTCGGGCTGCATGAGGATGGCGATGCGCCCGACGCCTTCGACATCGAAGATCGACCGCATCAGCTTGGCGCCTGCCTTCTTCGCCTTGGCGACGCGGGCGTCGACGTCGTCGACAGCGACGTAGGACATCCAGGCATTCGGCACGCCGTCGAATTCGGGGCTCGTCAGCTCGAACATGCCGCCGACATTCTTGCCGCCGGACTTGGCGATCCAATAGGTGCCCCAAACCATCTTCATCGGCTCGAAGCTCCAGCCGATCGTGTCGCGGTAAAAGCGCTGCGCGCCTTCGATGTCCCGCGTCATCAACTCGTTCCAGCAGAAGCTGCCGTGGAAGCTTTGTTTCGACGGCTCGGTGGCTTCGCTACGCTTCTTGGCTGCGGCCTGTGCCATGGTGGCCTCCTTTGGGTTACGCGAGAAAGCGGTTACGCAAGATAACGCTCGAGCTTGTCGAGGCAGCCACTCCAGCCTTGGCGATGGCGGTCACGCGCGGCCTCGTCGAAGAACTGCTCGTGGATCAGGGTGAGAAGCGACCCGGCGCCGTCAGGTTTGATGAGCACCGTCACCAGCGACTCGCGCTCCGGCATGGTGCGCCACGCCCAGGTGAAGACGAGCTTCTCGTTAGGAACGACCTCGCGGTAAATCCCGCTCACGTGATGCTGCTCGCCATCCTCGGTATGGAAGCTTACCGCGTAGCGCCCGCCGACCCTGACATCGGTCGAGGCCTCTTTCACCGGCCCTGAATCGGGACCAAACCACCTCAGGATCTTTTCCGGCTCGGTCCACGCGGCGAAGACTTTGGCGGGAGAGACTTTAAGGTGCCGCTTGAGGGTGAGGCTGGGCTTGGCGGCGACGGCTGGCTGGACTGACATGACTCTTCCTCCTCCAGGAAGGCGGCGAGGCGATCGAGGCGCTCGGACCAGAAGCGCTGGTAGCGGTTGAGCCAACTCACGGCCTCCTGCATTGGTTGGGCCGCGAGGCGGCAGGATACGACGCGGCCGGTCTTGGTCCGCGTGATGAGGCCCGCGTCGGACAGAACGTCGAGATGCTTCATGATCGCGGGAAGCGACACGGGGAACGGCTTCGCGAGCTCGCTGACAGAAACGCCGTCATGCTCGACGAGTTGCGCGATCAGAGCGCGCCGGGTGGGGTCGGCGAGCGCGGCGAAAGTGCGGTCGAGCGAGGTGTCGTAATACTTAACCATGTGGTTAAGTATAGGGATAGGGGGCTTCACTGTCAACCGGGCCGCGCCATCAGGGCCCACGAAGCGGCTGTGCCGGCTTGCCGGTCAGAGATGCCGCTCGGCAAAGACGTCAAGATCACCCAGAAAACCGAGGAGGACTAGGGCGTTGACAGGGGCTTTTGCCCTTCTTATGGTCCGTCACGCTTGGCAGGCGGCTCAAATTCTGTGGGCCGCCGCCTTAGTTTTCCGCCCAGGATGGATGGATTGCCATGAAGATCAAGAACTCGCTGCGAGCGCTCCG
>NZ_DASRGO010000101.1:0-6643 GCF_035650995.1 Methyloceanibacter sp.
CGGAATTCCTTCGAGAATGAACAGCCAGTGCCAGCCCTTGAGGCCCGCGGTGCCGTGCATCTCGAGGAGAAGGCCCGAGACCGGGCCGCCGATCATGGTGGCGACCGGAACCGCGGCCATGAACAGAGCGACGATGCGGGCCCGCTCATGCGCCGGGAACCAATAGGTGAGATAGAGGATGATGCCGGGGAAGAAGCCCGCCTCGGCCACCCCGAGCAAAAAGCGCATCACGTAGAAGCTCGTCTCGCCCGAGACGAGCGCCATGGCGGTGGCGATGATCCCCCAACTCACCATGATGCGCGCGATCCACACCCGCGCGCCGAAATATTGCAGCGCGAGGTTGCTCGGCACCTCGAACAGGAGGTAGCCGGCGAAGAAGATGCCGGCGCCCGCCCCGAACACCGACGGCGAGAAGCCGAGATCCCGGTTCATGGCGAGGGCGGCGAAGCCGACATTCACCCGGTCGAGGAAATTCACCGCGTAGCAGAGGCAAAGAAACGGGAGCAGCCGGCGCGCGGCCTTGGCGATGGCGCTTCGTGCCGCCTCGTCGTCAGTCATCCAGCCCTCCCGCCCTTGATCTCTAACACGAGCCGGCTCGTGTCAGAAGCGTGAGGAGCAAAGCTTTCGTTATGGGAGTATCTTTGCCTCGCCACACACACTGATTCGGACGGCTCTCTGGAGGACACTCAAATGGCGATGACTATGCAGCAAGCGTCGGCCGCCATGCGCGAGGCCATGCGCGCGACGGTCAAGCGTTATTCGACCTGGTATCTGCTCGAGGGCATCTTTCTGGTGATCGCCGGCGTCGTGGCGCTGGTTTATCCCTATATCGCCTCGGTCACCCTCATCTTCCTGCTCGGCTGGGTGCTGATCATCAGCGGCGTCCTTCAGGCCGTCGGCCTGATCGGGGCGAGGGACGTGCCGCATTTCTGGCTGCAGCTCATCTCCGCCGTGCTCGCCATCGTGATCGGCGTGCTTCTGCTGCGCAATCCCGATGCGGGATTGGTGGTGATGACCTTGCTCCTGATCGTGTTCTTTATCGTCGAGGGCATCTCGAAGATCATCTTCGCCCTCAACATCAGGCCGTTTCCCGGCTGGATGTGGGTGTTCCTGAGCGGGCTGATCGGCATCCTGCTCGGCGCCTATTTGTGGGCCAACATGCCGGTCGCCTCGGAGATCGTGCTCGGCGTCCTGCTCGGCATTCAGCTGATCGTCGAGGGGGCCGCGCTCGCCTATCTCGCCTGGATGGTGCGCTCGAGCTAGAGGCCGGCAGCGTCAAGACGCTGGAGCAGGGCGCCGTGCCTCTCTGCGGCGCGCCTGCTCCAGGTCTCGCTAAGGACTGGGCGCAGCCTCGACATAGCGCGAATACACCCAGCCCGTCTCCGACGTGGACGGGTCAGTCACCTGCACCCAGTTCCCTCTCCTGCTCGCAACGCGAAGCTTGGTGCCTTTCTCGGCAACCTTGAGCGTCTCCGCATTGGATGACGGCTCCTTCCTGAGATTGGCGTAGCTCGACAGCGCGACCCACTCATCCTTGGCGGCGCCCTCCTCGGGTGCGGCCGATTGCGCCGCCTGATCGGCCGGGGCGTTCTCGTTGGCGGCGGCGTTGGTCGGCTGGGCCGCCGGCGGAGGAGGAGGCAAAGCGCTCGGCAACGCCGCCGGCGGCGGCGCGGACGGTTGTCCGACCGCGCCTCTGAGCTCGATCAGCCTCGCCTCGGTATTGTCGATGCCGAGTTGCTTGGCCCGCTCGAACCACACCGCCGCCTCCTTGGGGTCGGCCTTGATGCCTTGGGCGCCGATCTTGTCGATGAAGCCCTGATCGTAGGTGGCGCCGACGAGGAAAGCGGCTTCCCCGCTTCCCGCCTCGGCCGCGCGCTTGAAGTAGGCGCGGGCGCCGGCGAAATAGCCGACGTCGATCATCTTCTGGCCGTGCGCGATGAGATCATCGATCCGCCCGCTCTCCTCGGCGCGCAGGATGAGCGCCTGCTTGGGGTCGGGCGCTATGTCGAGCCTGGTCACGGCGCTCGCGAGAATCGTGCCGTCGGCGGCGACGAGATCGATGTGAATGTCGGAGCCGCCCGCGGCGCCTCGCGGCAGGCGCAGGCGCAGATCGCCGATCTCGTCCGGTCTCAGGCTCCATTCGCTCTCGCCATAGGGCCGTCCTTGCGAGAAGGTGGCGCCGTCGGGAAGCGCGCGGATGGCGATGACGCTGCGCGCCGGCAGCGCCTCGTCGGTGTCAAGCGTCACGTCGAAGGCGACCTCCTCGCCCGGCTTGGCCGCGAGCTTGACCGGCGCGGTGAGCGCGATGTCGGGCTCCGGCCGCGCCATCTCGGTGGGGACGACGCTCGCGATCATCGACGAAGCCTCTTCGGGCAGGCTCCTCTGAGGCGCAGGCTCCTGCGGCGCGCTCGCTTGCGGCGGAGCCACGGCGAGTTCGGTCTCAACCCCCTTCGCTGCGCTCTGCTGCGGCATCGGGATTCCGCCTTGCCACAGCAGAAGGAGCAGGAGCGCCGCCGGAATGAGCGAGACGAGGAGGAGCGCCGCGATCACCCAGCGATTGACCGCCGAGATCGGCCCGGGGTCGCGCTGCACGATGACGGTCGGCTCCATGAGGGGCTGACCCGCGCCCGCGGCGAAGCTCCTCTGCCCCTCGGGAGCGAAGCGTTCGGCCATCGAGGACACGGTCGCTTCGCCCCCGGGGCTTGCCTCCTCGCCGATTTCGACGCGGACTTCACTGGCAAGACGTTCCGCGAGACTGCGCGGCGTCCTCGCCGATTGAGATGAACCGAGCGCCCAATGGCCCATGGCACCCTCCCTACGCGATACACAAGAAAGACGGTGAGCTGAGCGGCACCCTGCCGCCACCTGTGGCCGTCAGTTACTGCCCTGGTTCTTGCTCCATTCGAGAAACGCCTTGAACAGTTCCGCGCGCTCGGCATCGCTGAGCGGGGCGCTGCCCGATGGCGCCGCCTGCGCGAGGAACGTGTCGAAGCTCTTCTTGGTGTTGCCGTCGGCCGACGCCGTCGCCTTGGCGCGGTCGATGAAGGCCTGCGCGAGCGGCGAGCGATGCCAGCCTTCGAGCGTCGCGGCATAGTTCACCTCGCGCCATTTGGGATGATGCGGCGGCTTCAGGAATTGATCGAAATTGCCGAGAAAGGCGTCGACGAAGCGCTCGAGCTTCTTGTAGCGGACGTTGTCGTCGCTCCAGTTGAACGACACGAGCACGGCGCAGACCGCGACGGTATCGACGCGGCCGCCGGCCGGGATGAGATCGGGATAATCGTCGTGGCTGAGGGTGGCAGGATAGTAACTGTCCTCGAGCTCCTTGGCGTAAGGCACCGGGAGCAGCTTGAGCCCGGTGGTGTCGCGCAGATTGGCGAGCATCGGCGCGGGCTTTCCCGTGACCACGATGGTGCCCGCGATCTCGCCCGATCTCAGCTTCTGCAACGCGTCGTCGTCGGTGAGGTGGACCTGCTTCACTTCAATGCCGAGGGCCTCGAACACGAGCCGGCCGGTGATCTCGGTGCCGCTTCCTTCGGCGCCGAAATTGACCGGGCGCCCCTTGAGGTCGTCGACCGAGTTCACGTCCTCGCGCACGAGAATGTGCATCTCCTCGTTGAACAGCTTGGCGACATAGGCGACCTGGTCGATGAAGTTCGGCCCGAGCTCGCCGGTGCGGGCGAAATATTTGAGGATGTTGGCCTGGGTGACGCCCATATCGACGCCGCGCAGGAACAAGACGTCCTTGACGTTCTGGGCCGGCCCTTGCCCGACCATGGGGACGACGCGCAGGCCGTCTCCGTTCACCACCTCGGCGATGTCCTGCACGATGGCGAGATCGGTGCCGGTGGGGCTTCCGGCCATGATCGTCACCACGTTCTCGTTCATGCGCGAGCGGAAATTCTCGCGCAGGGTATCGGCCTGAGTGGAGGTCTTTGGCTCGGCCTTGGCCTCGTCCTTGATGCGAGGCGCCGCGACGGCGGTGACAGCAAGCAGACAGAGTCCGCAAGCGAGGGCAATACGCATGACTGACAGCCTCTCCCGGCGCGCGGGCAGACGCGACTACCGATGCGCCCCGCCGCCGCGCGCCACGGAAGAGCGCGAGGGCTGCAGCGGTCTGATTTTTTCCGGAAAGGCGAGCGGCCCTTGACCGCTCGCGACTCCCCCGTCCCGCCGCAACTCCCTCTCGGGCGCCATGGGAAGTGATCTTTAAGACGCTGTCAAGTCGTTATCGCGGTATGACACGAGATTACCTTGAGTCTGCCTTACTTGTGGCAGGACTTACTCACATTCCTCAGTAAGGCGGTAACTATTTATTAAATATTAACCAAACAAAAGCTCCAACGTTACGGCATGCAGACCGCAACGCTTGGAGCTTTTTACTTTTAGGGCAGGCCTTGAGGGGCGTGCTCTGGCGCAATCAACGCAGAAGCTGCCCGAGGGTTCCAATCGCCGCGAGACTTCGCGCGGGCGCGCAAACCGCATCATCAGCTTCGCGCCAAGGTGAGCCTCGCCGGTCCTATGCGGCTCGTCAGCGCCACGGCGAGACGATCGCCATGCTGCACAAGCGTCACGCTCGCGCGCCGGCCTCCTCTACCGACCCGCCGCTGTAACGATTGCCGCGCACGCTCACTACGGTACGGCAGCCGAGTAGCCGTTCAATCGGCGTCCATCTTCAGCGCGGCGATGAAGGCTTCCTGCGGGATCTCGACGCGGCCGAAGCTCCGCATCTTCTTCTTTCCCGCCTTCTGCTTGTCGAGCAGCTTGCGCTTGCGCGTGATGTCGCCGCCGTAGCATTTGGCGGTGACGTCCTTCCTGAGCGCGCTGATCGTCTCGCGCGCGATCACCTTGCCGCCGATCGCGGCCTGGATCGGGATCTTGAACAGGTGCCGCGGGATCAGGTCCTTGAGCTTCTCGACCATGGCCCGCCCGCGCGCCTCGGCGCGGCTGCGGTTGACGATCACCGAAAGCGCGTCGACCGGCTCGTCGTTGACGAGGATCGCCATCTTGACGAGGTCGCCCTCCTCGTAGCCGATGATGTGATAGTCGAACGAGGCATAGCCGCGGCTGACCGACTTCAGGCGGTCGTAGAAATCGAACACCACCTCGTTCAGCGGCAATTCGTACACCACCATGGCGCGGGCGCCGGCATAGGTCAGGTTCTTCTGCCGCCCGCGCCGGTCCTCGCACAGCTTGAGCACCGAGCCGAGATGCTCGTCCGGCACGAGGATGGTCGCCTCGATCCACGGCTCCTCGATCTTGGCGATCTTCTGCGGCTCGGGCATGTCGGCCGGGTTGTGCAGCTCCTTCATCGTGCCGTCGGTGAGATAAACGCGATAGATGACCGACGGCGCGGTGGCGATCAGGTCGAGATTGAACTCGCGCTCGAGCCGCTCGCGGATGATCTCGAGATGCAAGAGTCCGAGAAAGCCGCAGCGGAAGCCGAAGCCGAGCGCGGCCGAAGTCTCCATCTCGTAGGTGAAGCTCGCATCGTTGAGGCGGAGCTTGCCGACCGCCTCGCGCAAATTCTCGAAGTCGTTGGCATCGACCGGGAAGAGGCCGCAGAACACGACCGGTTGCGCCGGCTTGTAGCCGGCAAGCGCCGCCGCCGCCGGGCGCTTCTCCTCGGTCACGGTATCGCCCACGCGGGTGTCGGCGACCTGGCGGATCGAGGCGGTGAAAAAGCCGATCTCGCCGGGACCCAGCCGGTCGCGCATCTCCTGCTTGGGGCGGAAGATGCCCACGCGGTCGATTGCGTAGGCGGCGCCGGTCGACATCAGCCTGATCCGCTGGCCCTTGGCGAGCGTGCCGTCGAAGATGCGCACGAGCACCACGACGCCGAGATAGGGATCGTACCAGCTGTCGATCAGGAGGGCCTTGAGCGGCGCGTGCGCATCGCCCTTTGGCGCGGGCAGGCGATGCACGATCGCCTCGAGCACCTCCTCGACGCCCTTGCCGGTCTTGGCCGAGATCTCGAGCGCGTCATGCGCGTCGAGCCCGATCACGTCCTCGATCTGCTGGCGAACCCGTTCGGGCTCAGCCGCGGGAAGATCGATCTTATTGAGGACGGGGACGACCTCGTGGTTGTTGTCGAGTGCCTGATAGACATTGGCGAGCGTCTGCGCCTCGACCCCTTGCGTGGCATCGACCACAAGGAGCGAGCCTTCGCAGGCGGCCAGGCTCCGGTTCACCTCGTAGGCGAAATCGACGTGCCCCGGCGTGTCGATCAGGTTGAGCTCGTAGAGCTCGCCGTCTCGCGCGCGGTAGTCGAGCCTCACCGTCTGCGCCTTGATGGTGATGCCGCGCTCGCGCTCGATGTCCATCGAATCGAGCACCTGCTCCTTCATCTCCCGCGCCGAGAGCCCGCCGCAGAGCTGGATCAGCCGGTCGGCGAGGGTGGACTTGCCGTGGTCGATATGGGCGATGATGGAGAAGTTGCGGATGCGCGACAGCGGCGCCGGGGCCTGATCATTCATGGCGGGCTTGGTACGGGAGCAGCCCGCTCAGGGTCAAGCGGAGGCGCCCCGAATTGCGGCAAAAGAGTGTGCGGAACTGCCTCATTGTCGTAGCGGTTGGAGTCTACAGGATGCGCCGTGTGACAACCGTTAGACACTCAAAACGGAGGCATTTGATGCTGAAGAAA
>NZ_DASRGO010000102.1:0-2714 GCF_035650995.1 Methyloceanibacter sp.
CGACCGGCGACGACGTGGCGATCGCTTTCGACGAGTTCATGCGCGCCTTCGAATCGTTCAAGGCCGAGAACGAGCAGCGCATCGCCACGCTCGAGAAGCGGCTTCCCGTCGATGTGCTTTCGACCGAGAAGCTCGACCGCATCAACCGCGCCATCGACGAGCACAAGTCGATCATGGACGAGCTGGTGCTGAAATCGGCGCGGCCGAAGCTCGGCCAGGCAAGCGCCTCTCGCAGCGGCGCCGCGCTTCAGCACAAGGCGGCATTCGAGACTTATGTCCGCCACGGCGAGACCAACGGTCTGCATCTGCTCGAGGAGAAGGCGCTTTCGGCCGGCTCAGGGCCAGACGGCGGCTATCTCGTTCCGGCCGAGACCGAGGCCGCGGTGATCAGGGGCGTCAAGTCGATCTCGCCGATCCGCGCCATCGCCGGCAACCGCACGGTGAGCGCGTCGGTGTACAAGAAGCCGTTCGCCGTCACCGGACCTTCGACCGGATGGGTGGCGGAGACGGCGACGCGGCCCGAGACCAACTCGCCGACGCTCGCCGAGCTCGCCTTTCCGACCATGGAGCTTTATGCCATGCCGTCGGCGACGCAGACGCTGCTCGACGACTCTGCGGTCAATATCGACGAGTGGCTCGCCGAGGAGATTCAGCTCGCTTTCGCCCAGCAGGAAGGCACCGCCTTCGTCTCGGGCGACGGCGTCAACAAGCCGAAGGGTTTCCTCGCTTATACCAAGGTGGCCAACGGCTCGTGGTCGTGGGGCAATATCGGCTATGTGGCGACCGGCACCGACGGCGGCTTCGATGCGACCAACCCGTCCGACGACCTGATCGACTTCATCTACACGCTGAAGTCGGAATACCGGGCGAACGCGCATTGGGTGATGAACCGGGCGACGCAGGCCGCGATCCGCAAGTTCAAGGATGCCGACGGCAATTATCTCTGGGCGCCGCCCGAGCGCGCCGATCTCGCGCCGACGTTGATGAACTACCCGATCGCCGAGTCCGAGGACATGCCGAACATCGCGTCCAACAGCTACTCGATCGCCTTCGGCGACTTTCAGCGCGGCTATCTCGTGGTCGACCGCGCCGGCATCCGCGTGCTGCGCGATCCCTATTCCGCCAAGCCTTACGTCTTGTTCTACACGACCAAGCGCGTCGGCGGCGGGGTGCAGGACTTCGACGCGATCAAGCTGTTGAAGTTCGGCACGTCGTAGGAACGACGGCTCTCTCTCCCCCTAAGGGAGAGCTGGAAACAGCCTGGCCGGGCCGGCGGGCGTGACGCGCCCCTCCCACGCGCACGCCCGCCACTTTCTTCTTGTTCGCCAAGGGTCGGACCGGCCCTGGCCGCGGGCCGACTACTGCCGATTGAGCTTCTGACCGGTCGCCGCTCCGACTGGGTTCTTCTTGGTGCCGGTGCCGCCCGATAACACCTTTGCCTTCTGCGTGCAGGTGCAGGTGTTGTTGTCGTTGTTGCAGCTGCCGCCGGTGTCGGTACAGAGATGCGTGAACATGGTGTTGCAGTCTTTGTCGCCGCTGCAATTGCAGTGGCCGCCGGCGCAATGAATTTCGGCGCGGACGGGCATGCCCGCCAAAAGCGCAAGACCGAGAAAAGCAAGCAACGCTGTGATGTGATGAAAGATCGGCCTCTTGGACTTGGTCATTTCGTTCACCCTTGAGGTTGAAATCCCGAAAGTCGCTCGGCACTGCCGGACAATAGCAGAAGTCGGAGCTGCGGTCGTGATCTCCGCAAGGCGCCGCCTGACGTCAGGCCGCGCCGAAAATGGCTGGCAAGGTTAGCGAGGAGACGCACATGGCTCTCGTTTTGACGGCGGCGCCTGCCGCCGAGCCCATCTCGCTCGCCGAGGTCAAGGCGCATCTCAGGATCGATGCGAACGATGAAGATGCGTTGCTGACGGCTCTGATCGCAGCGGCGCGGATGTTCGTCGAGCGGACGTTCGGAATCGCGCTGATCACGCAGGGCTGGTCCTATTTCTTCGATTTCTGGCCGCAGGCCGGTTGCATCACGCTTCCCATCCGGCCGGTCCGGGCCGTCGGCGCGGTGAAGGTGCATGACAGCGCTGGCGGTTCGGTCGCGCTCGATACGGCCAGCTACGCCGTCGATGTTCTGTCGGAACCGGCGCGGCTCGTGCTGAAGGGCGCCCTGCCTCCTGCGCCGTCCCGCGAGCTGAACGCGTTCGAAGTTGCCTTCACGGGAGGCTACGGCGACGAGGCAGACGATGTGCCGGCGCCAATCCGCCATGCGCTCAAGCTCCTCGTCGCCCATTGGTTCGAGCGGCGCGATCCGGTCGTGCTCGAGTCTGGCGCGCAGGAAGTGCCGACCATGGTTGCAGCGCTGCTTTCTCCTTACCGGCGGGTGCGGCTGTGACGGAGTTCTTGCCGAGCGATCTGCGCCATCGCCTCACGCTCGAACAGCTCGAGCGGGTGAGCGACGAGGGCGGCGGATTCAGTGAAAGCTGGGCCGCGGTGGCGACGCTGTGGTGCGATGTGCGTCCGGTTGCGGGGTCGGAGGGGGTCGAAGCCGACCGGTTGGCCGGCCGCGTCAGCCACGAAATCGCGCTGCGCTACCGGCCGGAAGTTGTTCCCGCCATGCGCTTCAGGGACGGCGCGCGCGTGTTCCACATCGTGAGCGTCATCGACGTCGATGAGCGCAGGCGCTGGCTCAAATGTCTGTGCGAGGAGCGCGACCTATG